>CAYQEB010000004.1:37537-58346 GCA_964416395.1 uncultured Caldilineaceae bacterium
CTTGATGTCCAGCATGGTGCAACCTCCAGTTTCAGGTTTGATTTGCTGCTGATGCGTTCACTGCTGATGTGTTCACTGCTGATGTGTGCATTTTCCCGCGGTTGCTCACGGGAAACGGCAACCGAAAAACACCTGGGCCGATCAAAAAAAGCCCCTCCATCCTGTTCAGGACGAAGGGACCCCGTGGTGCCACCTGACTTCGCAGAGGACGGTCGGATCCTCTGCCTCGTTCGAGATAACGGTTCGTTCCGCCCGGCCATTTCCTGCCGGGAACTCGGGAGGTGCTGACGTTGCCGCCTCCTGTTGCCTCGCACCCACCGGCAACTCTCTGAAAAGGAGGGGAGGCAAGCCCTGGCCTCCGTCATGGTCGTTCACTTCCGGGATGGCTCCCGGATCTCAGGCTGTGAAGGCGCTCATGTGAGGCCGATCCTAGCACAGCTTTGGGAAAAAGTCAACGAATTTTTGGACGAAATTCCCGGACGACAAGCCCCCAGGCGGCCTTCTCCGGCTTCCAGAACGTGGGCTTCACGGCAAGGGCCAGCCCTCCATGCTGTTGACCAGCTCCACCAGGCAGTGCATGCCCAGGGGCGGTTCCAGCTCGAAGCTGAGGGAAGGAGACGCCCCCAGGTGGCTCTGGAGCCAACGCTGCCAGGCGACCGGCATGCCCGCCTCCACGTCCAGCCGGGCCACCGGGGACGAGCGCCGCCGGTTCATCAGCCGAGGCAGGCTGGCCGGATCGACGATCCCCTCCGGGCAATGGTCCACCCGCAGCACCCGGAAGCTGTACGCGGCCCGCACAGGCAGAGCTGGGAAGAGATCCGCCAGGAAGAAGCGCACCAGCGCCTCGCTCAGCACGTAGGTCCGGCGGTGAACCGGCCCCAGCACCGGGACAAAGCGAGGGATGACCCGGGGCACCTTGATGCGCGCATAGGCCTGGGAGGCGTGCAGGCGACCGCCCCGCACGTCCAGCTCCACCAGCAGGTTCAAGCTGTGGCTGCTGATGAAGGGGAAGGGTCGTCCTGGATCCACGGCCAGCGGCGTGATCACAGGGAAGACCTGCTCCTGGAAGTAGCCCCGCAGCCAGGCCTGTTGGTCCGGGGGCAGCGCCTCCGGCTGGGCGAGGCGCACCCCTCTCTCCCGCAGATGGGGCAGCAGATCCTGATGGAAGAGCCGGCTGGCCCGAGCCAACAGGTCGCGGATGGGCTCGACCCGCTCCCTGGGCAGGCCATGGACGCCTTTGGGGGCGACGCCCTCCTGGCAGGAGGCCAGTTCGGCCACGAAGAAATGGTCCAGAGTGGTGGCCATGAGCCCCAAGATGCGCAGCCGCTCCACCAGAGGACGAGCCTGGTTCTCCGCCTCCTGGAGCAAGTAGATGGCCTCCACCAGGGTTTGGGGCAGCTCCTCGGGGGCCGGGGACGCCTGGCGAGCAGCCCGGAAACGGCGCAGCCCCCGGGCCAGCTCTCGGGCCCGGCCCACCGGATCCCCGTCGTGGGCGCCCGCCGAGAGCTGCTCCAGCCGGGCGCTTCCACCGTTCCGCCCCCCGCTCGCCTTCTCGCTCAGCCTCTCCATGGGCCGCTCCATCCCCTCACAGCCCCATGATGCGCTGCACCTGGGACCAATCCACCGCCGCCTCCACCACGTCCGCCAGGCGGTCGTATTCGGCCTGCCGCTGGCCTTCGCTCCCCTCCATTCTCCCGGACCAGCCCAGTTCTGTCAACCAGCGACGGCGGAAGCGCGGGTTCTCGAAGACACCGTGGAGGTAGGTGCCCCAGACCCGTCCATCCGAGGAGATGGCGCCGTCGGGCAGATCCACGGGCTGGCCGCTGCGCTGGATCACCCGCCCGAAAGGCTCCCCGCCAGGCAGGAGGGTGGTCTCGCCGCTGTGGATCTCGTAGCCTTGGAGGACTGCGCCGTCGGCCAGGGAGAGGCGGGCTCGGTGGGTCTGTTTCTGGGGGAGGAACCGGGTGATCACCGGCAGCAGGCCCAACCCGTCCGCCCGGCTGCCCGGCGGGGATTCCACGCCCTGGGGGTCCGCCAATCCTTGCCCCAGGAGCTGGAAGCCGCCACAGATCCCCACGACCCGGGATCCCCGGGCGTGAGCCGCCTGGATGGCCCGATCCAGCCCCCGCTCCCGCAGCCAGGCCAGGTCCGCCAGGGTCACCTTGGTCCCAGGGAGGATGATGGCGTCCGGCTGGCCCAGCTCCTCGGCCCGGCCCACGTAGCGCAGGGTCACCCCCGGCTCCTGGGCCAGGGGGTCGAACTCGTCGAAGTTGGCGATGTGGGGCAGGTGGATCACCGCGATGTCCACCTGGCTGGCCGCTGCGTCCCCGCGGATCCGGGAGCGCTCCAGGGCCACCGCGTCCTCGTCTGGGATGGCCAGATCCGGCACGAAGGGGATCACCCCCAGGGTGGGCACCCCGAAGGCCCGTTCCTGGAGCATGGCCAAGCCATCCCCCAGCAGGGTCGGATCCCCCCGAAACTTGTTGATGAGGAAGCCCTGGATCTGGGCTCGCTCCTCCGGCTCCAGCAGCAGAAGCGTCCCGGCCAGAGCGGCGAAGACCCCACCTCGATCGATGTCGCCGATGAGCAGGCAGGGGGCGTCCGCGTGGCGGGCCATGGGCAGGTTGGCGATGTCCCCGGCCTTCAGGTTGATCTCCGCGGGGCTGCCGGCCCCCTCCAGGACGATGATGTCGAAACGGGCGGCCAGCCGGTCGTAGGCGGCCCGCACCTCCTGCCAGAGCCGTCGCTTCATGGCCAGCCAGTTCCCCGCCTGGATGTGCCCCACCGCCCGCCCGTTCAGGATCACCTGGGAGCGCCGGTTGCCCTCCGGCTTCAGGAGCACCGGGTTCATGTCCGTGTGGGGCGGGATGCCGGCAGCCTCGGCCTGGACGATCTGGGCCCGGCCCATCTCCCCGCCCTCCGGGGTGACCCCGGCGTTGTTGCTCATGTTCTGGGCCTTGAAGGGGGCCACCCGGTAGCCCTGCCGGGCGAAGATGCGGCAGAAGGCCGTGGCCAACAGGCTCTTCCCTGCGCTGGAGTGGGTCCCCAGGAGCATGATGGCTCGGCTCATGGCGCCCCCTGCCCATCCGCCATGCGGGCCACGAAGCGGGCCGCCAGGCTCGGATCCTGGCCGAAATGGACGTGGAGATAGCTGGCCAGCAGATTGCCCTGGGCGTAGCCGTCCAGCCGACTCGTCCCGTCCCCCTGGCGGCGCTGCAGGGACCAGGCTCGCCGCCCCTGGATGGCCTCCGGCGCCACGTCCCAGACGCTGTAGTGGAACTCGTGCCCCCGCACCTGGGCCCCGGCCGGGAGCAGCAGATTCTCCTCCAGGGCCGTGGCCACCCGGTAGCCCAGCCCGGCCAGTCGGCCCACCATCCGGGCCGTCCCGGGCAGCAGGCCGGCCATGGGCCAGGAGCGCCCCTCCAGGTCCACCAGGGCCTGGGTCAGGACCATGAAGCCGCCGCACTCCGCGTAGATGGGCCGGCCGGCCGCGTGGAGCTGGGCCACCGCCTGCCAGAGGGGCCGGTTGGCGCTGAGCTGCGCCGCGTAGAGCTCCGGGAAGCCCCCGCCCAGGTAGAGACCGGCCGTCTCCTCAGGCAGGGAGCGATCCCGCAGGGGGCTGAAGAAGTGGATGCGGGCCCCGGCCTCGGCCAGGAGCTCCAGGTTGTCCGGGTAGTAGAAGGAGAAGGCCTCGTCCCGAGCCACGGCCAGGAGAGGAGCCCCGGCGGATCGCTCTGAGCGAAAGGCCGGCCGGGGAGGCGCGTCCGGGAGCGGGGCCGCCAGCGCCGGGCCTCTCCGAGCCCGAGCCGCCACCTCCAGGATGCGGTCCAGCTGGAAGTGGGCCTCCACCGCTGCCCCAGCCGCCTGGAGCAGCCCATCCAGGGCGGTCCGCTCGTCCGTGGGCACCAGTCCCAGGTGCCGCTCTGGGATGTGCAGGCCGCTCTCTTTGGGCAGCCAGCCCAGGACCGGCAGCCCGGTGGCCTGGTGGATGGCCGCCTGGCAGCCCGCGGCGTGGCTCCGGGAGCCGGCCCGATTGAGGAGGAAACCGGCCAGGTCCAGCTCCGGGTCGAACTGCTGGAAGCCCAGGGCCAGGGCGCCCGCGCTCCGGGCCAGTTTGCCGATGTCCAGGATGAGGAGCACCGGCGCGCCCAGCAGCTTGGCGATCTGGGCGGCGGAGCCCTGCTCCTCCCTGTAGCTGCTGCCGTCGAAGAGCCCCATCACCCCTTCGATGACGGCCACGTCCGCGCCGGCCACGGCCCGCTGGAAGGAAGCGACCATCTGCTCCGGGCGGAGCATCCAGGTGTCCAGGTTGCGGCAGGCCCGCCCCGCGGCCAGGCCGAGGTAGGTGGGGTCGATGTAGTCCGGCCCACACTTGAAGGGCTGCACCGCGAGGCCCCGGCGGCGCAGCGCGGCGATGATCCCCAGGGTGATGGTGGTCTTTCCCACGCCCGAGGCCTGCCCCGCGATGAGGAGGGTGGGCGGCTGGGCGACCGGCTGTCTGGGCGATTGGGTGGGACGATCAGCGGACTGGTGGATTGCTGGATTAGGATCCATTGTCCCTGGTCCGAGGAGAGGCGATCAACGAGATGGGCGCCCGCTGGCTGGCGACTACTGGCGGTTGGCCGTTGTTCCGGGGCTCGAAGGGGCGCATGGTGTCCGGCCGAGCGGGATCGTAGTGGCGGGGGCCTTCGTGGACGATCTGGTAGAGGGTGGTGCGCTCCGCGGGGACGCGGCCCAGGTCCAGGATCAGCCGCTCCATCTCCTCTGGGGGCAGGTACTGGCCGGTGGTGGCCCCGGCCATGCGGCTGATGCGCTCGTTGATCAGGGTGCCGCCGAAGTCGTTGGCCCCGGCCTGGAGGCAGAGCTGGCTCATGGCTCGGCCCAGTTTCACCCAGCTCACCTGCAGGTTGGGGATGTCCCGCCCCAGCATGAGCCGGGCCACCGCGTGCATCTTCACGCTCTCCATGCCCGTGGGGCCGGGTCGGGCCAGGCCCGAGGCGTAGAGCCGGGTTTTCTCGTGGATGAAGCCCAGGGGCACCAGCTCGGTAAAGCCGCCGGTCTCCCGCTGGATGCGCCGGAGCAGATCCAGGTGAGCGACCCAGTGCCGGGGCTCGTCTACGTGGCCGTACATGATGGTGGCGGTGGAGGGCAGGCCGACGCGGTGGGCCGTGGTGATGATCTCCACCCAGGCCTCCGCGCTGAGCTTGTTCTTGGTCAAGATCCGCCGCACCTCCGGGTCCAGGATCTCCGCGGCCGTGCCGGGGATGGAGCCCAGGCCCAGCTCCTTCAGCCGGCGCAGGATGGTCTCCACCGACTGGCCCAGGAGCTGGCTGGCGTACTGGATCTCGAAGGGGGAGAAGGCGTGGATGTGGATCGCCGGCAGCCGCTCCTTGATGGCCGCCACCAGCTGGAAGTAGATCTCCCCGCCCAGCTGGGGGTTCAAGCCACCCTGCATGCAGACCTCCGTACAGCCCCACTCCCAGGCCTCCACCGCCTGCTCCACCACCTCCTGGATGGAGAAGGTGTAGGCCTCTGGATCTTGCCGGGGCAGACCGAAGGCGCAGAACTGGCAGCCGGTGTAGCAGACGTTGGTGAAGTTGATGTTGCGCACTTTCACGAAGGTGATCCGCTCCCCCACCTGGCGGCGACGCAGCTCGTCGGCCACCGCCATGAGGGCCAGCAGGTCCACGCCCTGGGCCTGGAAGAGCCGCACCGCCTCCGTCTGCCCCACCTCCTCCCCGGCCAGGGCCCTCTCCAGGATGCGCCCCACCGCCGGCGTCACCCCGCGGAAGAGGCGGTCCAGCTCAGGGCTGGGCTCGGGTGCAGGACCAGGCACAGGATGGGATGCAGGATCGGATGCGGACCCGGTCGGCGTCTGGATCGTCGGGCGGGATGTAGGTTCTCGGGTCATGGTCGGGTCACTCGCTGAGTTCGATGATGGGTGAACGGCTCGCGGACAGGACGCTGGCGCCGTTGCGCACCAGCCCGGTCTCGTCGATCCACTGCTGGGCGTGGGCCCGGATCCGGGGCGTCACCCACGCGGAGTCCTCCAGGTAGCGGGGATAGATGGTCAGCCGCTCCCGCAGCTGGAAGCCCGCGTCCTGGGTCACCTGGGCCAGCTCGTCGATCTTGGGCCAGGCCGCCTCGGGGTTGATGTGGTCCTGGGTGACGGGGGAGACGCCGCCCCAGTCGTTGATGCCGGCCAGCAGGTAGAGGCCGTAGGCGTCTGGCGTCAGGTTGGGCGGGGCCTGGATGCTCATCTCGCCGCCCAGGATCAGCCGGGCCACGGCGATGGTGCGCAACATCTCCAGCACGCTGGGCTCGTCTCGGTCCCGGTAGCGGATGTCCGGCTTGCGGCGGAAGTTCTGGATGATCACCTCCTGGATCTGGCCGTGCCGGGCGTGCACTTCCCGGATGGCGAAGAGGCTGTCCACCCGCTCCTCCCGGGTCTCGCCGATGCCGATGAGGATGCCCGTGGTGAAGGGGATGCGCAGCTCCCCGGCCTGGGCCATGGTCTCCAAACGCAGGGCTGGCTCCTTACCCGGGCAGCCGAAGTGGGCCTGACCGGGCTCCATGAGCCGAGGGCTCACGTTCTCCAGCATGAGGCCCATGCTGCCGCTCCAGGGGCGCAGGGCGGCCATCTCCTGGCGGCTCATCACCCCCTGGTTCACGTGGGGGATGAGCCCCGTCTCCTGGAAGACCAGGCGGCACATGGCCACGAGGTACTCCTGGGTGCTGGCGTAGCCCAGGGCCTCCAGGTGACGTCGGGCCAGCCGGTGTAGATCCTCCGGCTTCTCGCCCAGGGAGAAGAGGGCCTCCTTGCAGCCGGCCCGGGCCCCGGCCCGGGCAATGGCCAGGACCTCCTCCGGCGTCAGGGTGCGGGCCGCCGGGTCGCTGGGCAGTTTGGCGAAGGTGCAGTAGGCGCACTTGTCCCGGCAGAGGTTGGTCAGGGGGATGAAGACCTTGCGGGAGTAGGTGACGGTGCGCCCGTGGTGGGCGTCCCGCAGGGCCGAAGCCCGGGCCAGGAGGCGGAGCAGCTCCGCGCCCTGCGCGTGGATCAGGCGGTAGGCCTCCTCCCGGGAGACGGTCGGGGACGGGGCGGCGTGCGAGGCGGGTGGATGGGTCGGCACAGCTTTTTCTCTCCAGGGTTGGCGGAAAAACAGGGTTGGCGAAACCAGGCGCTGAGAACAGGCGCTGAGAACAGATGGTGGGAACAGGCAACCAAAACAGGCGGCGGAGCAGGTGACCAAACGGGTGCCCGGGAGGGCCCGGTGACCGTCAGCTGCCCACCGCCTTCCGGCCACTCTCCTCCGCCAGTTCCACGAAGCCCCGGGCCTGGCCATCCGGCTGGAACCAGGCCAGCTGATCGTGGAGGGCGGCCACCTCGCCGATGACCATCACTGCAGGCGGCCGGATGCCCCCTTCCTGGACGGCCTGGGGCAGGGTGGCCAGGGTGGCCCGCACCACCCGCTGCTGGTCCGTGCTCCCCGCGTGGACGGCCAGGGCCGGCGTCTCCGGATCCCGGCCGGCGGCCAGCAGAGCCTGGACAATGGCCTGGACCCGCTTCACCCCCATGAGGATCACCAGGGTGGGGATGCGAGCCAGCGCGGACCAGTCGGTCATGCTCTGGGGCTTGCTGGGGTCCTCGTAGCCGGCCACCACCGCGAAGGAGGTGGCCACGCCCCGGTGGGTCACCGGCACACCGGCGAAGGCGGGTCCAGCGATGGCCGAGGTGACGCCTGGCACCACCTCGAAAGGCAGCCCGGCCTGGGCCAGGGCCAAAGCCTCCTCCCCGCCCCGACCGAAGACGAAGGCGTCCCCACCCTTCAGACGCACCACCGATTTCCCGGCCTGCACCCGGGCCACCAGGATGCGGTTGATCTCGTCCTGGGGGATGACGTGGCGGCCCGGCCGCTTCCCGGCGAAGATCCGCTCCGCGTCTGGCCGGATCAGGGCCAGCAGCTCCTGGGCGATGAGCCGGTCATAGATTACCACATCTGCCCGGCGAAGCAACTCCCGGCCCCGCACTGTGATGAGCCCGGCCCGTCCCGGCCCTGCGCCCACCAGGTAGGCCCGCCCTGGACCAGACTGAGCCTGCCCGTTCTCTCTCGTCGACTGCTCCCGGGGGCTTTCCGCCAGCCAGGCTCGGATCCCGTCCCGCAGCTGGATCGCCCGCCGAGGATCCCCCGCCGCAGTGCTCACCGCCACCACCAGGCCATCCCGCCGCACCAGCGCGGGGACGTGGAAGTTGCCCTCCGCCGGGGCGTCGGCCACGTTGACCAGCAGCCCTCGAGCCCGGGCTTCCTGGGCCACAGCTCGGTTCACCTCCCGGTCGTCCGTGGCCGCGAAGACCAGACCGACGCCGGCCAGGTCGCCGGGACGGTAGGGCCGCCGCTCCCAGGCGATACGCCCTTCCTGGGCCCAGCCAGCCAGGGTGGCCGTGGCCTGGGGGCTGACCAGGCGCACTCGCCCTCCCGCAGCCAGGACGCCCTGGGCCTTCCGCTCCCCCACCGGGCCGCCCCCCACCACCAGGGCCGGGCGCTGCGCCAGGTCCGTCAAGGCGAGCGGGTAGAGCCCAGGTCGCTCCGGCTGGTCCGAGGCGGGGGCAGGCCGCTCCGCAAGCCCCGATTCGGCCTCTCGGACCTCCTCGGCCTGGGGCGTCCGATCTTGGGGTGTGTAGCCTCGGGGCGTGGCCATGTGGAGCCGGGAGCGAGATCCCAGGAGGTAGCTCTGGCTGTTGCCCACCAACACCAGGGTGAACATGTCCACCTGGGCCGGGTCCACCTGGCCCAGGGTGGTGACCGTCACCTGCTCGTCCGGCCGGGTCACGTTGCGGACCAGGGCCACAGGCGTCCCAGGGGGGCGGTGCTCCCGCAGGCGATCCAGGGCCCAGGCCAGCTGCCAGTCCCGGGTGCGGCTGCGCGGGTTGTAGAAGGCCACCACGAAGTCGCCCCAGGCCGCCGCGGTCACCCGGCGCTGGATCACCGGCCAGGGGGTGAGGAGGTCGCTGAGGCTGATGGTGCAGAAGTCGTGGCTCAGGGGCGCGCCCAGGCGGGCGGCGGCAGCCTGGACCGCGCTGATCCCCGGCAGCACCTCCACCCGAGGGCGCTCCCCGTCCCAGCCCTGGGCCCGCAGCACGTCGAAGAGTGGGCCGGCCATGGCGTAGATGCCCACATCTCCGCTGCTGACCAGGGCCACCCGCCTGCCCTGCCGGGCTAGAGCCACCGCCTCCTCCGCGCGAGCCATCTCCTGACCGATGGGGCTGGGCCGCAGCTCCTGTCCCGGCCTCAGCAGGGGACGGATCCGCTCCAGATAGCCCTGGTACCCCACCACCACCTGGGCCGCGTCCAGGGCTTGGCGGGCCGCCAGGGTCATCTGGTCCGGGTCCCCGGGCCCCAGGCCCACCAGCAGGAGCAGGGACTCGGGCAAGGAGTCGGGTCGGGATGCAGGCTGAGGGGTTGCTTCGGTCATGGAAGGCGCTCCGGTGCGGGCAGTCTGGGTGGGAAACTGGTGCGAAAAAGACATCTCAGGTCGAGTGGCGAGCAAAGGGTCAGCCCAGGCGACCCACGGCCACGGTGCAGCGGGGGAAAACCCGCTTGGGCAGGATCAGCTCCCCCTGGCTGACCAGGAGAGCGCAGGGCTCGGCCACCCCAGGGATGCCGAAGCGATCCTGGGCCGCGCTGGGGGAAAAGCCCTCCCCGGTCAGCTGGGCCAGGGCTTCCTGGGGAACCACCCGCAGGGGCACGCCCAGCTCCCGGGCCAGCTCCTGGAGGCCTGGCTCCTCCGCCTTGATGGCCGCGGTGGCCAGGGCCGCCAGACTCTCCAGGGCCAGCTCTCCTTCCAGGAAGGCCTGTTCCAGCCCGGCCCGCAGCTCCGCCGTGGGCACGCCCCGTCGACAGCCCATGCCGGCCACCAACACCGGCGGCCGGTAGAGGATGCACTTGCCCAACAGGTGCTGGTGCCGGGGGCTCAGAAGCCGATGGCTGACCAGCAGTCCTGCCGGGAAGGCGTCCACCTCCAGCTCGTCCAGGCTGGCCACCGGGACCAGGTTTTCCACCGAGCTCAGCCAGCCCTGCACCTGCTCCTGGACATCCTGGGGCAGCTCCGGGTCCACGAAGAGGCCCAGCGGCTCCCCGTCCACCAGGGCGGCGCTGGCCACGGTGACGGCGCTGGCCGGGTCCAGGCGCCAGCCCTCCTCCTGCCCCAGGGTGTCCAAGGCCGGCTTGCCCTGGATGTCGCTGGCCGTGGTGATGGCCGCATGCCCCCCGGTGATGGCCGCAATGCGCCGGGCCAGTCGGTTGGCCCCAGCCCGGTGCCCGCCCAGCAGGGGGATCACCGAGTGGCCGGCCTCGTCCAGGCAGACCACGCCCGGGTCGGTGGCTTTGTCGCCCAGCAGAGGCGCCAGGGCCCGGACGGCCACGCCTGTGGGCATGACCAGGACCAGCTGCCGACGCCGGGACCACTGCCGCCGGATCTCCCCCAGGACCGAGCCGTCGAAAAGAGCGGCCGTCGGATCTGGGAGCGGAGCCAACGCCGCCTGCTGGGCCTGTTTCCGGGGCAGGCGCAGGGTCGCGCCCAGCTCCTGGGCCAGCCGGGCCGCGGTGCGGGATCCTCGGCGGGTGAGGCCGATGACCACGATCCCCTGCCGGGCCCCGGCCTGGGCGATCTTCCCGGCCAGGTGGCGCTCACCGGGCTGCACGCCGGCCACCTGACCGGTGGCCTCCTGACGTTCCTTGCGGCGACTGGCGTCCGCGGCCCGCCGGAAGCGGTGGGTGTAGCTGGGGTCGTAGAGGTGGCTGCTGGTGCGCCGCTCCGCCCCCTTCAGGGCTGGATCCAGGGCTGGGCTGACCAGGACCAGGGCGTGTTTGGTGTAGCCCGCGGCCCGGACCTTCTCCACGATGTCGGCCAAGGTGCCCAGGACGTGGCTCTCGTCCGGCCAGGTCACCTTGTGGAGCACGGCCACCGGGGTTTCGGGCCCGTAGCCGCGGCTGGCCAGCAGGTCGTCCACCACCCGGCGGATGCGACTCACGCTCAGGTAGATGGCCAGGGAGGCGCCGGAAGCGGCCAGGGTGCGCAGATCCTCGCCTGCGGGCATGGTGGTGCGGCCCGCGGTGCGGGTGAGGATGACCGTCTGCACCACGTCGGGCACGGTGAGGCCGATGCCCAGCCGGGCTCCAGCCGCGAAGGCCGCGGTGATCCCGGGCACGATCTGGTAGGGGACCTGGTGATCGTCCAGGGCGGCCATCTGCTCGTGGATGGCCCCGTAGAGCCCCGGATCCCCGCTGTGGACCCGGGCCACCAGCCCCCCGGCCCGGGCAGTCTCCACCATCAGGGGGATCAGCTCCCCCAGGTGCAGGCTGGAGGAGCCCAGGATCCGGGCCTGGGGCTTGCGGGCCAGCCGGGCCACGCTCTCCTCCACCAGGCTGTCCGCGTAGAGGATGAGATCCGCCTGGGCGATGATCTGGGCGCCGCGCACCGAGATGAGGTCCGGGGCTCCTGGGCCTGCGCCCACGAAGTAGACGGTCCCAGGGGTGGGTGTGAAAGGCGACATGGGATTCGATTCCTCCAGTTGGCCCGGGGCGGAGAGGCCCGGGGCAGCCATGGGCAGGCGTGGCGGCTAGCCCCGCCCTTTGCCCACAATCAGCAGGGAGAGATAGGGCGCGGGCTCCGGGGGCAGGGAGCGCAGATCCATGACCAGGCGCTCCTCGGGCATGCCCACCCGCTCCGCGTAGAAGGCCTGGTCCAGGAGCCCCAGCTCCGCCAGGCTGGCCAGCAGCCGGGGCAGGACAGGGCCCGCCTTCATGAGGATGACCGTGTCGAAGTCCTGGAGGAGACGCGCCAGGGCTGCCGCGTCGGTCTCGTAGCTGGCAGGCAGGATGGCCACCCGGTCCGAGGTGGTGGCCAGGGGCCAGCGGGCCTTGGCCGCGGCTGCAGCGAAGGAGGTCACTCCGGGGATGACCGTCACCTGGATGGTGGGATGACGCTGGCCCAGCTCCCGCCAGATGGGGGTGAAGGTGCCGTAGAGCAGCGGGTCGCCCAGGAGCAGGTAGACGCCCTGGATCGCCTCCTGACCGCTAGGATCCCGCGCCTGGAAGGCCTGGACAAGGCCGTCCGCTGCAGCCCGCCAGGCCAGGAGCAGCGTCTCCGGGTCCCGGGTCATGGGCAGGGGGAGCTCCACGATGGTCTGGCGGGCCCGGTCCAGCCAGGGCTCCGCGATGCGCAGAGCCAGGCTGCGCTCCCCGTCCCGGCTGCGGGGGACGAAGACCAGCTGGGCCTGGCGGATGGCCTGCACCCCCTTCCAGGTGACCAGCTCCGGGTCGCCGGGTCCCAAGCCCACGGCCGTGAGCCGCCAGGATCCTCGGCGGGTGGATCCGTTTTCCGTCACAGGCTCCTCCTTTCCTTGCGCCAGACGGCCATGAAGACCGGGTTCAGGGGCTCCAGGCGCAGCTTTCCCTGGATGGCCGCGCCCCGGCTGATCTGGAGCTGGGTCACCCGGGCTTCCGGGAGTCGCTCTCGGACAGTGGCCAGGTTCTCCAGAGTGGCCAGGTTGATCACCAGCCGTCCGCCGGGGCGCAGGCGTTGGGTCACCTGGGCCAGGATGGGGAGCAGTCGCCCGCCGCTGCCCCCCAGGAAGACCGCGTCCGGGTCCGGCAGATCCTGGCAGGCCTCCGGGGCTGTGCCCTGGATCAGCCGCAGGTTGGGCGCAGGGAAGCGGCCCAGGTTCTCCTGGATGTGCTGGCAGAAGCGGGGTCGGCGCTCCACCGCGTAGACGCGAGCCGTGGGCTGGCTGCGGGCCGCCTCGATGCCCACGGCCCCGCTCCCCGCGCCCAGGTCCCAGAGCGCTTCCCCAGGGCCCAGGGCCAGCTCCGCCAGGCCGAGCAGGCGCACCTCCCGCTTGGTGATCTGCCGGCCCGTGGTGGCGAAGAGATGGTCCGGCAGGCCCGGTGGAAGCGGCTGGGGCAGGGCCCGCTCCGGCCAGACCAGGAAGACGTTCAGGGGGCGGGCCTGGCTCTGGGACGCCTCCTGGAGGCTCAGGCGTCGGATGCGCTGGGCCGGGCTGGCCAGCTCCTCGGCGATGGCCGCAGGGGTCTCCCCGGGCAGGCCGGCGTCCAGGAGGGCCTGGGCGATGACCGCTGGCGTGTGGCGCCGGTCCGTGAGGATGGCGACCTTGGACGCCTCCAGCGCCTGGGCGATCACCGGGGCCAGGGGGCGGCCGTGGGCGCTGAGGAGACGAGCATCGTGCCAGGGCTCCCCCAGGGCGGCAAAGGCCAGCTGGAAAGCGCTGGGACCCGGGACGATCTCCAGGGCTTCCGGCGGGAAGTGGCGGCGCAGGGTGGCGCCCATGCCGTAGAGGAGCGGGTCCCCGGAAGCCAGGACCACGGCCCGCTCCCCGGTCTCCCAGGCCTGGCCCAGACGCCGGAGCACCGGAGCCAGCTCCCCGGTGATGGCCAGCCGCTCCCCAGGTGCGTCCGGGAAGGCGGCCAGGTGACGACGGCCGCCCACCAGCAGCTCGGCCTGGTGGATCTGCGCTAGCAGGGAGGGCGGCACCCCCTCCGGCCCGGCCCCGGTGACGCCCAGCACCAGGATGGGGCGACGCGCCGAAGTCACAGGGCCCCCTCCTCTTCCGCAGCAGGCGCTCGGCCCAGGATCTGCCCGTCGAAGTCCACCAAGATCACCTCCAGATCCAAGGAGCCGCCCTGGGCCTGGACGAACGCTCGACACTGCTCCAGGGCCAGCTCCACGATGCGCTGGACCGGGGCCATGAAGCCATGCTCCTGGCAGAGCTCCAGGAAGTGGCGGCCGGTGTTGGCCTGGGCCACCGCCTGGACCAGCTCCGGAGGAGCGTTGCACTCCTGGCAGACCCGGGCCAGGAAGTCGAAATCCACCTGGTTGGCGGCCACGTGGGTGGTCATGTGGCCCTGGGCCGTCTTGATCATCTTGCCCATCATGCCCACGAAGACCGCGGAGCGAACGCCCTCGGCCAAGCAGGTCTTCAGCGCATCCCCGGTGAAGACGCTCAGCTCCACGAAGGCCACTTTGGGCAGCTCCGGGAAGATCTGCATGGCGAACCGCTCGGAACGTCCGCCGGTGGCCATGACCACCTTCTGCGCGTTGTTGCGGGCCGCCACCTGCACTGCCTGGATCACGCTGGCCCGCCAGGCCGCGGTGCTGTAGGGGTAGACTTTGCCCGTGGTCCCCAGGATGCTGATGCCTCCCAGGATGCCCAGGCGCGGGTTCAAAGTGCGCTGGGCCAGCCTGGCCCCCTCGGGCACGCTGATGACCACGGAGAGCCCCTCCCGCTCCAGGAAGGTGGGGTCCTGGGTGGCCTCCAGCACTCCGTCCGCCACGTTCTCCCGGATCTGCTGCCGGGGCACAGGGTTGATGGCCGGGCCGCCCACCTCCAGCCCCAGGCCGGGCAGGGTGACCCGCCCCACCCCCTCGCCGCCGTCCAGGTGGATGCCCGGGGTGGTGGTTCGGGCCACCCGGGCGCAGATGAGCGCGCCGTGGGTCACGTCCGGGTCGTCCCCCGCGTCCTTGACCATGCAGCAGCAGGCGAAGTCTGGGCCCAACTCCCGCTCCACCGGCGACATGCGGGCCACCTCGCCCAGGGGCAAGGTCACGGTGACCGGGTCCGGCCAGCGTCCGCTGAGGAGGGCGATGGTGGCGGCCTTGGCCGCGGCCGCGGCGTTGGTCCCGGTGGTGTAGCCGGTGCGGGAGCCCTGCCGGTTGCGGGGAGGGACCGGATACTTCCGAGCTGCGGATCGGTTCGTCTGCTTGCTCGCGTCTGGGTTCATGCGGCCTCCTGGGCCAGGCGCAGCAGGGCGTTGACCACGGCCACGGCCACGGGAGAGCCCCCCTTGCGGCCCTCCGTGGCGATCCAGGGGACGGTCCCCTGGGCCATGAGCGCGGCCTTGCTCTCCGGGGTGCTCACGAAGCCCACAGGCACGCCGATGACCAGGGCCGGGCGCGCCCCCTCTTCTTCCACCAAGCGCAAGAGCTCGTAGAGGGCAGTGGGGGCGTTGCCGATGGCCAGGATCCCTCCGTCCACCAGCCCCTGCTCCCAGGCCAGGCGGATGCCCAGGGCGCTGCGGGTGCACCCCTCCTCCCGGGCCCGGCGATGCACCTCTGGCCGAGCCACAAAACAGTGGAGAGAGCCGCCCAGCTCGTCCAGGAGGGCCTGGCTGATGCCCACCCGCACCATGTTCACGTCCGTGACCACGGAGCAGCCCTGGCGCAAGCGAGCCACCCCTTGCTCCACGGCGCCTGGGGAGAAATGGGTGATGGCGGCGAAGTCGAAGTCGCCGGTGCTGTGGATGATGCGCTGGATCACCTGGGCCTGGCCAGGGGGAAAGTGCTGTCCCCGCTCTGCCAGCTCCTTCTGGATGATGGCGAAGGAGGCCTGGGTGATGGCGTGAGGGTCGGTGAGAAAATCGGCCATGTGGGTTCCGGGTTCGGGATGCTAGGTTCGGGGTTCGGGACAGGAAACCGTGCAGTCGCCAGGAAAAATCGTCAGGAGAGCTGGACGGCCTGGAGGTGCTCCTGCCAGTAGTGGTGGGTTTTGGCCACCACGGTGACGATGTTCTTGATCTCCCCGGCCAGGGTGAAGTCTGGCCCCACGGGAAGGTAGAGGACTGTCCCCTCCCGCCGAGCGAAGACATTCTCCACCACGATGGCTCGCAGCAGCCAGATGGCCATCTCCTGGCTGTCGCAGACCAGGCCGATCCAGCCTGGCGCTTCGCTCCGCACCACCTCCAGCCCGGTGACCATGCGCAGCCCCCGCTCCACCTCCGCCAGGACCTGCCGGTAGCCCTCCGGGTTGGCCTGGCAACGGGCCGGGTCCACCGGCTCCAGGAGCTCGCCCCGGTGAGGCGGCCCCCCGGCCAGGGCCAGGTCGCAGAAGTCCTCCCAGATGCGGTCCCAGGCCACCCGCCCTTTCTGGTCGAAGACCAGGCCGGCCGCGCCCATGGGCTCCGGGGAAACCTCGGTCTCCCCCTGGTAGCGGGGAGGCAGCAGGGCCGCCATCCGGGCCGCCAGGCCGTGATCGTGGCTGTGGCCATGCCCGTGGACCCCCCGCAGGCCGTGGTGATGGTCCGAGAACTGGGGCAGGCCCAGCTCCGCCTCGAAACCGGCCATCTGCACCCGGTACTTGCAGAGGTCGCAGCTCATGGCGGCCCGCCCTTCCAGGGCCTCCTGGTAGCGTTGGGTCACCGCCTGGATCACGCCGGGATGCAGCCCCAGGTGATCCGCGACCAGAATCTCCGCCTCGGGGTGGGCAGCCTGGACGGCCTGGGCCTGCTCCTGGATGCGCTGGCGGATGCGCCCGGTGAAGAGGAGGTAGGGCAGGACGATCACCCGGCGAAGACCGGTGGCCAGCAATCGCTCCAGGCTCTCGGGAACCTGGGGGGTGGCCAGGCTGTAGAAACAGAAATCCACCCAGGGGAAGCCCCGCCCCTCGTAGAGGAGTCGAGCGGCCTTGGCCACATCCGAGTTGCTGTCCGGGTCCCGGCTGCCCCGCCCCACCAGGAGCAGGCCTGTCTCCTGAGGGGAAACCGGGCCAGCCCCCCGCTCCAGGGCCTCCTGGGCCCGCTGGGCCAGCACCTGGATCAGGGGGATCTGGGGGCCCAGAGGGGCGCCGTAGCGGATAGTCAGCTCGGGCCACTCCTCTCGGGCCCAGTTGAGGATGGCGGGCACGTCGTTCTTCTGATGGCCGGCCGGGCCCAGGAAAAGGGGCAGGGCCACGATGTCCCGGGCCCCGGCCTCCACGCAGAGACGCAGCCCCTCCGCGATGGGTGGGTCCGCGAACTCCAGGAAACAGGGCTGGACCGGAATACCCAGCTCCTGGGCCAGAAGTTGGGCGAAATCCCGGTACTCGGCGATGGCCTCCAGGTCCCGGCTGCCGTGGCCGATGAGCAGAATGCGATCAGGTCCTGTCATGGTTCTCCCTGTCATAGTTCTCCCCTGTCATGGTTCTCCCCTGTCTCACAGTTCCCGCTGAATCCAGGGGCCGGAGCGGGCCGATTTCCCAGGGCCAGCCCCGGACGGGTCTCAGAACTCGATACCCTTCTGGGCCCGGATGCCCTGATCGAAGGGATGTTTGACGTTCACCATCTCCGTGACCAGATCCGCGTGGGCCACCAGCTCCGGGGGCGCGTCCCGGCCGGTGATGATCACGTGGGTCATGGCCGGTTTGTGGTCCGCCAGCCACTGGACCACCTCCGCGGCAGGGATCCAGCCGTACTTCATGGGGTAGGTGAACTCGTCCAGGACCACCAGGTCGTACTCGCCGCTGGCGATCTTCTCCTGGGCCAAGCGCCAGCCGTGCAGGGCCTTGGCCGTGGTCTCGTCCATGTCCCGGGAGGTCCAGGTGAAGCCGTCGCCGGTCTTGATCCACTCGATGCCCAGCTTGCGGGCCGTCTTGTACTCGCCCCAGTTGCCGGCCTCGTGCTTCAGGAACTGGATCATGCAGACCCGCAGCCCCTGGCCGTGAGCTCGGAAGAGCACCCCCAGGGCCGCGGTGGTCTTGCCCTTGCCGTGGCCGGTGTGGACCATGACCAGCCCCTTCTTGATCCGCTTCTGCCGGGCCGCCTGACGGCGGGCCAGGCGCTCCTCCTGGTCGGGGCGGCTGGTGGGATCGACGCCCGAGGATGGGTTCGCTGCTCGATCGCTTGCTTGGCTCATGTGGAATCGCGTCCTCTCGCTGGGTCGGTTGGGTTCGAGAAGGGCCCAGCCTGGTCCTGGGCCAGCTGCTCCTCCAGGCTGCGGGTGATGGCCAGGGCCGCCTCCACGTGCTCTGGCTGGACCAGGGCCGCGCCCTGGGTCACGGCCAGGTCCCCCGCAGCCCGGACCAGGCCGCCCAGCTCCCGCAGGCGCAGGCTGAGCCGTCCAGGACCATCTCCCCGCCGAGCCGCCTCCAGGATCACCGCCTCCACTCCGGCCCGGCTGAAATGGGGGATCTTGCCGTCCTTCACCACCTCTTGGGCCACGAACTGGGCCAGCTTGCGCCGGTTGGCCGGGGTGTCGTCCATGGCGCTGGCGGTGACGATCTCGTAGCCGTAGCCGCGGATCCGGGAACGCAGGGCCGGGTGCATGCCCTCCACGTCCTCCATGTTCCCGGCCAGGACCAGCACGAAGTCGCAGGGGACGGGCTCCGTGCGCACCATGCTGCCGCTGCTCCCTGGGGAGCGCCCCACGATGGGCAGCTGCTTCTCCTGGATGGCGGTGAGGAGCTGCTGCTGGCTCTCCATGCTCAGGGTGCTCACCTCGTCGATGAAGAGGACACCGCCGTGGGCCAGGTGGATGGCGCCGGCCTCCACCAGTTGATGGGGCGCGGTCTCCCGGCCGCCGCTCTGGAAAGGGTCGTGGCGCACATCGCCCAGGAGAGCGCCGGCGTGGAAGCCGGTGGCGTCCACGAAGGGCGCGCCTCCTTCCGGGGGATGGTGGACCAGGAGCTTGGGCGCCTCCCAGCGGCCGGCCGGGCGCAGGCGGCCGCGCACCAGGAGCAGGCCCAGGAGGAGCAGGCCGGTGACGGCCGGGTAGATCCAGCCCTCCTGGGTCAAGGAAAGGACCAGGCCAGCCCCGCCCAGGCCCAGGAAGAACACCCACCAGAGGAAGTTCACCGTGCGTTGAGCCTGGCGTCGAGCCGCCCGCGCCTGGGCCACCTGCAGAGGCCCTTGCCCCCCGGGCAGCCGCTGCACCCGAGGGGTGATGGGCCGATCCGGGTTGGGCAGAAGCAACACATCCTCCAGCCTGTCCCGAGGGAGGAGCTGGGCCATGGCCTGGGCCAGCATGGACTTGCCCGTGCCCGGCTCCCCCACCATGAGGACGAAACGGCGCTGGCGCGCGGCCAGCCGCACGATCTCCACCGCCCGCTCCTGGCCCACCACCCGGTCCATGAGGGCCTGGGGGATGGGGATCTCCTGGGTGCTCTCCCATTCTTCCGGGAAAAGCCACGGGCGGGCGGTCTGGGCCTCCTGGGCCGTCTGGCCCTGGGCCCGGGCCCCGTGATAGCGCAGATGCTCGTTGTCGGAGGCGCGCCATTCCGCCTGCAGACGCTGGGCCACCTCCGGGTGATCCCGGGCCAGCTCCACGGCCAACAGGTGGCTCCCCAGGGTGCGAAACGGGTCCTGGGGCGGCTGGCGGCCGGCCGTCTGGAGGAGGGCCACGGCCCGCTCCACCTGTTCAGGATGGCGCCGCCAGAGGGCCACCGCTCCGTAGAGAACAGCCCGCTTCTCGGCCACCGGGGCCTCCGGGTCCGCCAGGAGGGCCTGGTAACGGGGGAGCCCCTGGGGCCAACGGGAGAGCAGCTCCCCCAGGCCGTGGGCCGCGCCCTCCCGCACGTTGCGCTCCGGATCCTGGGCCAGAGCCAGGAGCAGCTCCCAGGCTTCCTCTGGCGGGAGGAAGCGAGGAGCCTCCTGGGCCGCGGTCCAACGGGCCTGCCAGGCGGGGTGCTTGGCCAGCCCACGGACATCCCCCGCGTCCCGGACCTGGCGGCGCAGCAGGGGCAGCACGGCCAGGTCCACGGCCGGGTTGGAGAGACGGCTCACCAGGTTCAGGACCGCGCGTTGCAGGAGGGTCATGGGTTTCCGTCACGCCCCGACTGGGGCCAGGGATCGTCCGCGGGCCCGGGCCAGGCGCAGGCGCATCCCCACCAGGATGCCGATCAGAACCAGGAGCAGCATGTAGATGGTGGTCTTGACCTTCACGGCCATGGGCGGGTTGATCCCCTCCACCTCCACCACTCGGGCCAGGGAGACCTCACCGGCAGGGCTCTGGGCAGAAAGGCGCACCTGGTGCTCCGCGCCGTCGAAGAACTGGAAATCCAGGCTGGTCACCCCCTCCGGTGCGAAGAGGGTGGTGGCGAAGATGGGCTTGTCGTCCTCCACATGCCAGAGCACCAGATCGAAGGTGGTCTCGGGGACGGGCTGGCCCTGGGCGTCCAGCAGGCGGAAGGCCAGTCGGTTGATGGATCCCACCTTGCCTGCGCCCGGCGCCATCTCGTAGACCAGGGTCAGATCCCCGTTCCTGGCCTCCTGGGTGAAGGGAGCCACGTCCGACGGCGGATCGTTGCTGTGGGCCTGAGCCATTCCTGGGAAGAGGATCAGCCCCAGGAGCAGGAGTGCGACGGCGCTCTGGGCCGCCGCGCCCCCAGCGATGATCGCCCCGGCCAGGACGCCGAAGAGGAAGAGTCCGGCCACCAGCAGCAGGAAATTGCGCACCTCGTCCGGGTTCTCCCGCAGGGTCATGCGGAAGGGGGCCATTGGCCGCAGGGAAGCAGCATCCCGGCCTGCTTCCATCTGGAAGGTGTACTGGCCCCGAATGGCGTAGATGTAGTCGAAGGAGAGGGTCCCTTGGGGCAACACGCCCGCGTACTCCAGCAGGCTGGTCCCTTCCACGATGGGGAAGTCGGTGGAGATGACGGGGTTGCCCTGGGGCGCGTCCAGGTGCAGCTTCAAGTAGGCGCCGGGGACGGGCTGGCCACTGGCATCCACCACGGTGAGGGTGGTCCGGGCCAGGGTCCTGTCCGGACCGATCTGCTCCGGAGGCGGGTCTGTGGTCACCACCACCTGCAGCCCATCCTCCTGGGCCCAGGCGGCTCCACCGGCCGGCAGGATGGGCTGGGATGCCAGGAGAAGTGTCAGGAAGAATGCCAGGGAAATGCCTGCAAGCCATCTGCTCACGGGACGTCTACTCACAGGACGTCTGCTCATGGGGCGTTTGCTCCTTGTTCGATCAGGTTGGATCGGGTTGGATCGAGTCTGGGTTGCGGGTCTGGGTTGCGGGTCAATGGCACGGGACCACGAACAGGGAG
>CAYQEB010000004.1:58446-83278 GCA_964416395.1 uncultured Caldilineaceae bacterium
GTCTGGGTTGCGGGTCTGGGTTGCGGGTCAATGGCACGGGACCACGAACAGGGAGTGGCGCAGTTCGTGGAAGAAATCGTGCACCGGCGGGTAGTTGGTGAAGAAAACCGCCCAGACCACCACCGCCACCACGGCCAGGACCAAGGCGATCTGCACCACCATGTTCAAGGTCACGTGCAGGGTCTGCTTGCTCTGTTCCGTCACATGTTGGGTTGCATGTTGGGTCATTCCACACTCCTTTCACGAGCTAGATCCGACGTCTATCCGGGGTCCAATCCTGGGCTAGAACCCGCCCAGCCTTGAATGCCGCTATCTCAAGGTTCCTGCCTGCATCTGTCCACCGGCAATCTGTCCACCGGCAATCTGCCCACAGACGAACACCGTTGAACACAGCTGAACGCAAATTCACACAGATTCACAGGGGAGCGGCCCGAGCCCGCCGCCCCAGGACCCGCCGCACCTGGGCCCGGATGGCCCCAGGGCTCAGTTCATCCAGGAGAACGTGCTGGGCGTTCAAGGCCTGGGCCAGCTCCCGGGCCTTCCCCATCTTCACGAAGCCCTGTTCGCTGTCCAGCACCAGCCCCGGGACCCCCAGGGCCGCCAGCCGCCGGGCCGGGATGGCCGGATCCTCGCCCACGTTGGCCCGCCCATCCGTGACCAGCACCAGCAGGGGCTCTGGGGCCTGGCTTCCCCGACGGCGCCGGGCCAGGATCGCCTCCGCCAGGGCCAGCCCCGCGGCCAAGGGCGTGCGCCCTCCCGTGGGCAGCTGCCGCAGCCGCCGCTCCGCCAGCTCCACCGAGTTGGTGGGCGGCACCAGCAGCTCCGCGCCCTGGCCCCGAAAGGCGATGAGCCCCACCTGGTCCCGCTTCTGGTACGCCTCCAGGAGCAGGCCCAGCACCGCGCCCTTCACCGCCACCATGCGCCTGCGAGCCGCCATGGAGCCGGAGGCATCCACCAGGAAGAGCACCAGGTTGCTCGCCCTGGCCCGGCGCAGCCGCACTCGCAGATCCACCGGCTGCACCTGGGGCCTGACGCCCCGCCCCGCCACCCGCATGGCCGCAGCCCGCAGCGTCGCGCCCAGGGCCACGTCCCGCACAGGCCGGGAAAGGGGCCGCACCGCCCGCACCGGGTGCCCGTTTCGATCCAGGGCCTCGGTCAGGCTGCGCCGGCCTGGGCTGCTTCGGTCCTGCCGGGCAAACGAGATGGGCAGCAGCCGCTCCGTGGAAGGCGGCCGGCCCGGTGCGAAGATCTGTTCGTCACCGGCCCTGGGGGGTGGCTCCTGGGCTCCAGCCTGGTCAGTCCCCCTCCCCGGCATCGTCTGGACCTTCCTCCGCCTCCTGCTCCCGAGGACCCTCCGCCCTGGGCCGAGGCCTCTCCGGCGCGTGCTGGCGGATGAGATCTTCCAGCTCCTGCCGGTCCAGCCCCGGCTCCTGGAAGGGCTGACGTCGCCGCCGGTGCAGAAGAACCAGCTCCGCGGCCCGGCGCACGTGATCCACCGCCACCCGGCGCTCCCCCTCCCAGGCGGCCAGGGTGACCGCGGTCTTGTAGAGGGTGATGTCCCCCCGCAGGCCGTCCACCTGGCTCCCTGCGCAGACGTGGGTGATGAGCTCCAGCAGGTCATCCTCCAGGCGCACCTGGGGCAGGAGGGCCCGGGCCTCCTGGATGCGTTGGGCCAGGGCCGCTTCCTCCGGGGCGAAGCGGGCGGCGAACCCAGCCGGATCCTGCTCGTAGGCCATGCGCCGTCGCACCACCTCCGCCCGCACCCGGGGATCCCCAGGGCCAGTCACCTCCACAGCCAGGCCAAAGCGGTCCAAAAGCTGCGGCCGCAGCTCCCCCTCCTCCGGATTCATGGTGCCGATGAGGACGAAGCGGGCCGGATGGCTCACACTCACCCCCTCCCGCTCCACTGTGTTGACGCCCGAGGCCGCCGCGTCCAGGAGCAGATCCACGATGTGATCCGGCAACAGGTTCACCTCGTCCACGTAGAGGACACCCCCGTGGGCCCGGGCCAGGAGCCCCGGTTCGAAGCGCCGCTGCCCCTGCTGCAGCGCGGCCTCGATGTCCAGGGAGCCCACCACCCGGTCGTCGCTGGCGCCCAGGGGCAGCTCCACGAAGGGGTGGGCCGGTCCGACGACCGGGATGTCCAGCCGCTCCAGGCCTGCTTGGGTGAGCAGGGTGATCTGGAAGTCGCTTCGATCCGCGGCGGGCAGCAGCCCGGCCAGGGCCCGAGCTGCGGTGGATTTGGCCGTGCCCTTCTCGCCCCGGATGAGCACCCCGCCGATAGCCGGGTTCACCGCGTTCAGGAGCAGGGCTAGCCGCATCTGCTCTTGGCCCACCAGGGCGGAGAAGGGGTAGTGGGGGCGGGTGGGTGTCGGGTTCATGGACGTGACCTCGTTGGCAGAAGAGTGTGGCGGCAAGGTGGCAAAGCGTCAAAGCGACACGACAACGGGTGGCGAGACGGCAAGGCGAGGGGAGCGGAAGATGGCAACGGGAACGAACCAGCTTTCTCGCCACGTTCCGCGCATCACCCACCACATTTCGCTTTCTCACGCATCCCGTTTCACGCCCTCTCGCCCCTTCCCTCCAGCTCTCCATCCAGCTCCAGGTAGAGGGCCCGCAGCTGCTCCAGGATAGCCGGATCCGGCTGGGCCCACATGGAACGCTGGGCCGCCTCCAGGAGCCGTTCCGCGATGCCCTGGAGGGCCCAAGGGTTGCTCTGGCGGAAGAAGGCCTGCATGGCCGGATCCAGCGCGTAGGTCTGGGCCGTCTGCTCGTACATCCAGTCCTCCACCACCTGGGCCGTGGCGTCGTAGCCGAAGAGGTACTCCACGGTGGCGGCCAGCTCCAGGGCCCCCTTGTAGCCGTGACGGCGGATGCTCTCGATCCACTTGGGATTCACCACCCGGCTGCGGAAGACCCGATAGGCCTCCTGCTGCAGGGTGCGGACCTGGGCCCGGGCCGGGTCGCTGTTGTCCCCGAAGTAGCTCTTGGGATTGCGGCCGTTCAGGGCGCGGATGGCCGCGATCATGCCGCCGTGGTACTGGAGGTAGTCGTCGCTGTCGAAGATGTCGTGCTCCCGGTTGTCCTGGTTCTTCACCGCCACCTGCACCCCGCCCAGGACCGTGCGGAACTCCTCCCGAGCGTCCTGGCCGTAGACGTCCTGGCCGTAGGCGTAGCCGCCCCAGTTGATGTAGGCCTGGGCCAGATCCGCCTCGTCCTGCCAGTTGCGCTCGTGGATCAGGGGCAGGATCCCCGCGCCGTAGGAGCCGGGCTTGCTGCCGAAGATGCGGAAGCTGGCCCGCCGGGCCGCCTCCTGGTCCGTCTGGCCGGCGGCGAACTGCTGGGCCAGGTCGGCCAGGAAGTGCTTGCGCACGAAGTTCTGCTCCACCGGCTCGTCCAGCTGAGCCACCAGCTGCACGGCTCGGTCCATCAGGGCCAGCAGGTGAGGGAAGGCGTCCCGGAAGAAGCCGCTGATGCGCATGAGCACGTCCACCCGAGGCCGGCCCAGCTCCTCCAGAGGGATCACCGCCACGTCCACCAGGCGCCGGCTCTCCGCCTGCCAGATGGGACGCACCCCCAGCAGCGCGAAGCATTGGGCGATGTCGTCCCCGTGGGTGCGCATGGCGCTGGTCCCCCAGATGCTGATGCCCACCCTCTCGGGGAAGCGCCCCTCCTCCTGCTGGTAGCGCCGGAGCACCTCTTCGGCCAGCTGCTGGCCCACCCGCCAGGCTGCCTGGCTGGGGATGGCCCGAGGGTCCACCGCGTAGAAGTTGCGGCCCGTGGGCAGGATGTGGGCCATGCCCCGGGTGGGCGCGCCGGCCGGTCCCGCGGGCACGTAGCCCCCCTCCAGGGCGTGGAGGATCCCCTCCAGCTCTGCGTCGTTCTGGCGGATCAAGGGGACCAGCTCCTGGCAGACGAAGCTGAGCACTTGGGTGAGGGCCGGTCGGGCCGGGGGGAAGTGGGGCGCTTCTCCCAGGATCGCCTGCAGCACCGGCTCCACGGCCTGGGGGTCGAAAGCCTGCGCCGCCAGCCCCTGGAGCAGGTCCAGGCTCAGGGCGTCCACTCGCTCCAGCACGTCGCTGTGGGTGATGCAGGCTCGATCTTCTCCGCCCAGGGAGCAACGCCACTCCCCCTGGGGCAGGCGCTTGCCCCCGGCCTCCAGCAGCCGCTCCAGATCCCAGCCCAGCGCCTGGGCCACCCCGGCCCGCAGGCTGGGCGCCGCGCCATTGGGAATGCGGGTCAGCGCCCGGAGCAGGTGACAGAGCTGCTCCCCTTGGGGCACGTGGCCCAGGATGTGCAGCCCATCCCGGATCTGGAGGCTGCCCAACTCGCAGAGGTAGCCGTCGATGTCCTCCAGCAGGTGCTGGAAGTCCGTGGCCTGCATCTCGGCCAGGGTCAGGGGGGTGCCGTCCTCGGTGAAGCTGCCGTCCCACTCGTGGGTGTGGTCCCCGTGATCCACGAAGCGCATCATCTCCGCGATGTCTCGGTCCAGGTTGGCCGCCTGCATCAGCTCCCAGATCTGCTGCTGGATCAGGGGCAGCTTGGAGGGGTCCATCTGCTCCACCTGGTAGTACTCGTCCACCAGCTGGGTGAGGAGGGCCAGCTCGCCGTAGACCTCCGCACTGGTCATGGGCGGGATCATGTGGTCCACGATGACTGCGTGGGCCCGACGCTTGGCCTGGGCCCCCTCCCCGGGGTTGTTGATGATGAAGGGGTAGATCAGGGGCAGGTCGGCCAGGAAGGCGTCGGGGAAGCACTCCTGGCTCAGCCCCACTCCCTTGCCGGGCAGCCACTCCAGGGTGCCATGCTTGCCCATGTGGACCAGCGCGTCCGCGCCCCAGCCACCCTCCTCCTGGGGTGTGGCCAACCAACGATAGAGGGCATGGTAGTTGTGGGTGGGGGGCAGGTCTGGGGTGTGGTAGATGGCGTCTGGATCCATGCCGTATCCCCGGGGCGGCTGGAGGGCCAGGAAAACGTTCCCCAGCTCCAGGCCAGCCAGGGCCAGGTGCTCTCCTTGCCCCCGGTGGTCCGTGTGGACGTAGGCCTCGCCCGGCGGATCCCCCCAGCGCTCCTGCATGCGACGCTGCTGGCCCGGGGTCAGCTCCTGGAACCAGGCCGCGTAGCGATCCACGGGCACCCGACCCGCGGCCCGGGCCAGCTGAGACTCGGTGAGCAGGGTCTCGTCGTAGGAGCAGCGGTCGATGAGTTCGTGGAGGAGGGCGTCGCCGTCTTCGGGGACGCCCTGGATCTGGTAGCCCCGCTCCTGCATGCGGGCGAACAGGCGCAGCAAGGAGGCTGGGGTGTCCAGCCCCACCGCGTTGCCGATGCGGTCCGCTTTGCCCGGGGAGTTGGTGAGGATGAAAGCGATGCGCTTCTCCCGATTGGGCTTGCGCCTCAGGGCCGCGAAGCGCATGGCCAGCCCCGCCACCGCGGCCACCCGGTCCGCCACCGGGATGTATTTCTGAGGCGCGTGGGGGTCAAATGCAGGGGAGCAGCAGTCGCCGTTGCAGCCAGGATCCGCCACCCCCTTGAAGCTGATGGGCACACTGATGATGCGGCCGTCGAACTCGGGCAGGGCCACGTTCATGGCCACGTCCAGGGGACGCAGCCCCCGCTGGCTCAGCCGCCACTCGTCCTCGCCCATTCCGCTGGCCACCGCCTGGATCACCGGCACGTCCAGGGCCCGAAGCGCGTCCACATTCCAGTCTCCCTGGGTGATCTCCCCTGGGGAGACCTTGCCCATGGCGAAGGAGATGGTGGAGATGACCACATCCACCTGCCGGTTGCCCTGGTCATCGTAGAAGAAGTCGAAGGCCGCGGGTCTAGGGGGCGGCGGCTCTCCGCCGGTCCCTTTCTCTCCAATCTCCTGCTCCCTGGTCTCCTGCTCCCCGGTCTCCTTCAAGGAAGTGGTGAAGACCGGCAGAGCTCGGCCGCCCCGCTCCTGGATGGCCGCCACCAGGGCGTCGATGAAGTCGGTGTTGCCGCTGAGCCAATGGCTGCGATAGAAGAGGATGCCCACGGTGGGCCCGGTGGGCTCGGCCTCCTCCTGGGACCTCTCTCCGCGGCTCCCCGGCTGGTAGAGGCCATGGCGGGGCAGCTCCTGGGGCAGCTCGTAGCCCCAGCCCCCAGCCAGCAGGTGATCCGCCAGGAAGCGGAGCATCTGGGCCATGTTCGTCACCCCGCCGAAGTGGAGGTAGCGGTAGACGTCGTGGATCACAGGCACGGGCACACTGCTGTGGGCGGTGAGCTCCGGATCCAGCCCTTCGGTGCCGGGCACCGCGATGAGATCGATGCGCCGCTGCCGGGCCGCCTCCACCAGCCGGTCGAAGCCATGGAGGAAGCCCTGTCGCCCGCCCAGGCTGCGCAGAACCAGCACCTGGACGTCCTCCAGCTCCGTGCGGATGAACTCGTCCACGTGCTCCTCCGTGGGCAGGGAGAGGAGGTTCACCCCCCGGACTGGCGGAAAGTCCGGGGGCAGCTCGGCCCGGGCCCGCTCCAGGGTGAGGAGGTCCGTGTCCGCATGGGTGAGGAGGAGGATGGCAGAGCGCAGCTGGCCCAGAAGAGCCTGGGCGTCCTGGGGCGGGACGAAAGGCTGAGCCTGACCCGGCTCCCCATCCCAGGCGAAGCCGTTGAAGACGTGGGGGACCAGGCCGGCCGGGGGCGGCAGGTAGCGATCCGCGGCCAACATGGCCTCGATGTAGTCGAAGATGGCCCGGATGAGGCCTTCGTCGTTCACCGAGTGGAACCAGATGGGCCGGCCGTCGAAGAGGAGCATGGCCACGTTGGCCAATGCACAGGGCCCCAGGCAGCCTGCGTGATTCAGGTGCACCTTGTTGCGCAGGCGACGCCGGGTCCATTCCTCGTAGTAGAGATCGTGGGGCACAGGTGCGAAGCCCCGCTCCGTGTGGCCGCAGCAGCAGCCGTTCTCGCAGACGAAGAGCTGCCCCCGTTGCCGGGGCACATGGATGGGCTTCCCGTCTGGACGGACGACGTAGTTGCGGTTCTTGCGTTTGGAGGCCATGGCGCGGTTGAAACGGCTTTCCTGGCAGCGGGCTCGAGGGGGATCACAGAGCAGGGGATACGAAAAAACCCGCCAGACGGCGGGCGGCGGAGACAGTGGCCAGTGAACCAGGTCGATGACAAGCGGGCCTGTCTGCGCTCAGCCCCCTTAACCCACGAAGGTGGTGTTGAGCAGCTGTGAAGGCGGGTGTTCGGGCTTCGTCCTGGTGGACGTTACCGTTGCGGGTCAGCGCCGGACTGGTTCCTGTGAGAGGCTCCTGGAACGTCACCGGTCTTCCCCCATTGTGCGCCACGCGTCCGAGCGGCTGGCGCACCTTCACAGAGGCTGTGCAATTGTCCCCGGAGTATAGCAGATGCGGGAGAAGCCGCCAAATCCCTTTGCCAAGAAACCTGGCCGTCCCGTCACCGGGCGAGCTGCCAGAGGAGCAGGCCGAAGATGCCCAGGGTCTGGAGGAGGAAGATGGCCAGGCCGTTGACCAGGTAGTCCCGCATGGTGTAGCGGCCCGGAGACTGGATGAGGAGGTTGTTTCCGTCGGTCAGGGGGGTGATGTAGGCCGCGTTCACCCCGAAGGCGGTGGCGATGGCGAAGGGCAGGGGCGAGAGCCCCTGGGAAAGGGCCAGGCTCACCGCGATGGGCGTGACCAGGGCCGCGACCACCGAGTTGGAGATGGCCTGGGTCACCAGGCTGGTGACCAGGTAGAGGGCCAGGAGGGCGCTGAAGGGCCCCAGGCTGCTCCCCACCCTGGCGATGAGGGTGGCCAACAGATCCGCAGCCCCGGTCTTCTCCAGGGCGTTGGCCAAGGGCAGCATGCCCATGACCAGGACCAGAATGCGGGCGTCGATGCTGGCGTAGGCCCGCTCCACGCTGATGCAGCCGCTGAGGACCAGGGCCAGGGAGGCGGCCAACATGGCCACGGCCAGAGGCAGGAGGCCGGTCATCACCGCCAGGAGCATGGTCCCGAGGATCGTCAGGGCCACCCGGGCCTTTCCGGTGACCACCTCCCCGGCCGGGGGGCCCAGCTCCGTCACCGGGACCAGCTGCAGCCCCTGGGTGACTTTGCGCAGCTGGGCCGTGGCCCCCTGGACCAGCAGGGTGTCCCCGGCCTGGAGGACCAGGGCCGGCAGGTTCTCCCGCAGGGTGCGCCCCTGGCGATGGACGGCCAACACCGTGATGCCGTAGCGAGCCCGCAGGTCCAGCTCGGCCAGGCTCTTGCCGGCCAGGGGCGAGCGGAAGGGCACGATGAGCTCGGCCAGGCGCAGGCTCTCGGGGAAGAGCTGGCTCAGCTCCTCCAGGGTCACCGTGCCCTTCAGCTCCAGGTTGTGGAGGCTGGCGGCCTGGAAGACGTCCCCCCGCCGTCCCTCCACCATGAGCACATCGTCCGCTTCCAGGACCAGTTCGGGGGTGGCGGACCGCAGCCGCCCGTCCGGGGACTGGACCGCCACCACGGTCAGGTTGCTCTGGGAGCGCAGGCCTGTGTCCTTCAGGTGTTCCCCGATGAGGTCGGAGCCGGAGCGCACCCGCAGGCGGTAGAAGAGGTTGCCCAGGCCGTAGCTGCGCTCCACCTCTCCCACAGAGGGCAAGGCGGCTTCCTGGGGCATCTCTCGGCTGAGAAGGCGACGCCCGATCAGCAGGTGCCAGAGCATGACCCCGGCCAGGGATACCAGCGCGTAGGGGGTCAAGGTGAAGAGGCCCAGGGAGGGTAGGCCGTTCTGGGCCAGGAGATCGGCGATGACGATGTTGGAGGAGGCGCCGATGAGGGTGAGTTGGTTGCCCACGGTGGCTGCGGTGGCCAGGGGGAGAAGGAGCTGGGCCGGTGGGATGCGGGCCCGGCGGGAGATGCGCATGGCCGAGGGCATGAGCACAGCCACCACCAGCATGCCTCCCAGGACGGCGCTGAGCAGCCCAGCCAATCCCATGAGGATGGCCAGCAGGGTCTTCTCCCCCCGGTCCGCGAAGGCGAGGAGGCGGTTGCCGATGATGGCCGCCACCCCGGTCTCGTAGAGGGCCGCGCCCAGGATAAAGACCGAGGCCAGGATGATGAGCAGGGGCTGCCCAAAGGCGCTGAAGGCCTCCTGAGGGGTGAGCACCCGGGCCAGGATCAGGGCCAGCATGACCAGGAGAGCCGTCAGGTCCGGTCGCAGCCAGCGCCCGACGAGCACGACCAGGGTGACGGCCAGGAGGGCCAGGGTGAAGGCCGCCTGGAAGCTCATGGCCTGGCCGCCAGGGGGCGATCCTGGCCCAGCTCCTGCCTGAGAGCGGGGTGGCTCGGGTGAAAATGAGACCCTCTACCGATTGCCGGGCGGTCGTTTTCAGGGTTCACTGAGTAGAACGCCCCAGGGCGCCTCGGCTCCCCGGGGCGGGGCATGTCCAGCCGAGAGGCCCACCCATCCAAGTGGGCCCCAGACAGACGAACCACAGACCAGGGAACGACCATGCAAGCCATCGACACCTCTCCCATCCGACTCCCCCAGCCCACCGACCAGCCAGAACAGACCGCAGGCCGCCAGCGCTGGCGGCGGCTCCTTGCCCTGGCGCTGATCCTGGTGGGAGTGGAGCTAGGGCTCTTCGTGCGCTTCTACTTTGTGCTCACCGCGGACTTCCCCGTCCACGATGGGGGCATGTTCTACGCCGCCGTCCAGGACGTCCTGGCCAACGGTTTCGCCCTGCCCCGGACCCTCTCCTACAACGGCGGGCAGATCCCCTTCGCCTACCCGCCCCTGGCCTTCTACCTGGCTGCCTTCCTGGTCCGGGTCACCGGATGGGATCCCCTTTCCATCCTCCATTTTCTACCAGGAATTTTCAGCGGAGCCACCATTTTGCCCTTTCTGATGCTCAGCCGCAAGCTGCTGGCCTCTCGCTGGCAGGTGGGCTTGGCGGTCATGGCCTTCGCCTTCATCCCCATCGGCTTCACCTGGCAGATCATGGGGGGCGGGCTGACTCGCTCCCCCGGCTTCTTCTTCGCCCTGGGGACCATCTACGCCGCGTTTCAGCTCTTCCGGACCCAACGCACCCGGTATGTCTTCCTGGTGGCCTTCCTGGCCGGGTTGACCGTCCTCAGCCACCTGGAGATGACCCTCTACGCGGCGGGCACATCCCTGCTCCTCCTGCTCAGCTACGGACGCAACCGACGCAGCATCTTCCATGCCGGGGCCGTGGCGCTCCTGGTCCTTCTGCTCACAGCGCCTTGGTGGGGAACGGTGCTGAGCTATCACGGTCTGAGCCCCTTCCTGGCGGCAGCGCGGACGGGCGGACACTCCTGGCTGGCCTTCGCTCCCCTCCTCCTGCTGAACTTCACCCGGGAGCCCTTCTCTGGCCTGCTGGTGGTGTTGGGCATCCTGGGCCTCTTCGTGGCCTGGGCCGACGGCAAGCGTTTCCTGCCCGTCTGGTTCGTGTTCCTCTTCTTCCTGAACCCGCGCAAGGCGGCCACCTACTCCACCGCGCCTCTGGCCATGGCCATCGCCATCGCCCTAGACCAGATGATCCTGCCCCGACTGCGCCGCTCCCGCTGGCTGCCCGGCCTGCTCCTCTCCATCTTCCTGATCCACTCCCTCATGTCCAGTTTGAGCATCTCCTTCGAACAGAACAGCCTGATGCGAGTTCTACCCAAGGAGGAGCGGCAGGCCATGGCCTGGATAGCCGAGAACACGCCGCCGGACAGCCGGTTCCTGCTGATCACCTCCGCCATCTCCTGGCCTCGGGACATAACCGGGGAGTGGTTCCCGGTGCTGGCGAAACGGGTCAGCTTGGGCACGGTGCAGGGGACAGAGTGGCTGCCGAACAATCGCTTCGCAAAGGCCGCGGAGGCCTACCTGACCCTGCAACGCTGCGGCACGGACGACGTCCGCTGCGTGGAGGCCTGGGCCCAGGAGAACGGGATGGACTACACCCACATCTACGTCTCCAAGGCCCTCTGGAAGTTCGGCCTCGACAAGGAGCGGGACTGCTGCGCGGCTCTGCGCTTCTCCCTGGCCCAGGCCCCAGGCTACCGGATCGTCTACGATGGGCCAGGAGCCCTGGTGGTGGCCAAGTCCTCGCCCTGATCCTCCACCCCAATCCCTCATCCCGGCACGTTGCGCCGCAACTCCTCCAACCAGACCACCGCCTCCGAGTCACTGGGCGCGCGCCAGTCGCCCCGGGGCGAGAGGGAGCCGCCGGATCCCACCTTGGGTCCGTTGGGCATGGCCGAGCGCTTGAACTGGCTGAACTTGAAGAAACGGTAGAGGAAGACGTCCAGCCACTTCTTGATGGTGGCCAGATCGTACTCGTGGCGCCCCTCCGGGGGCAGGAGATCCGGCCAGCGTCCCCGCTCCCTGTCCCCCCAGGCGTGGTGGGCCAGAAAAGCCACCTTGCTGGGCCGGAAACCGAAGCGGCTGATGTAGTAGAGGTGGAAGTCCTGGAGCTCGTAGGGGCCGATGATCTCCTCGGTCTTCTGGGCCGGCTGCTCCCCTTCCCCACTCTCCTCCCCTTGGCCCACCTTCCCCTCGCCCGTCGCCGGGACCAGCTCCGGTGAAATGGCGGTCTCCACGATGGAGAGCAGGACCCGGTTCGTCTCTGCGTCGAACTGGCCGGACTGGACCACCCAGCGGATCAGGTACTGGATCAGGGTCTTGGGCACCGAGGCGTTCACGTTGTAGTGGGACATCTGATCCCCCACGCCGTAGGTGGTCCAACCCAGAGCCAGCTCGCTCAGATCCCCCGTGCCCAGGACCAGCCCGCCGTGAAAGTTGGCCAGGCGGAAAAGGTGGGAGGTCCGCTCCCCGGCCTGGACGTTCTCGAAGGTGACGTCGTAGACCGGCTTGCCCTGCGCGAAGGGATGGCCAATGTCCCGGAGCACCTGCATGCAGGCCGGGCGGATGTCGATCTCGTGGGCCGAGACGCCCAGCGCCTCCATGAGCCGATGGGCGTTGGTCAGCGTGCGCTGGCTGGTGGCAAAGCCGGGCATGGTGTAGGCCAGGACGTTCTCCCGGGGCAGGCCCAGGCGATCCATGGTGCGCACGGCCACGATGAGGGCCTGGGTGGAGTCCAGCCCGCCGGAGACGCCGATGACCACTTTCTGGATGCCCGTGGCCGTGAGCCGTTTCATCAGCCCGTGGACCTGGATGTTGTAGACCTCGTAGCAGCGCTCGTCCCGCACCCGAGGATCGCTGGGCACGTAGGGGAAACGCTCCACCGGCCGCAGGAGGGGCGCCTCTCCCTCCGGGATGGTGAAGCGGAAGGGGATGCGGCGCAGGCTCCGCAGGCGCTCCCGGTGTTCCCCCACCGTGTCGTTGAAGCTGGTCATGCGCATCCGATCCTGGAGGAGCCGCTCCAGGTCCAGGTCGGCCAGGACGAGCTGCTCCTCCTTGGCGAAGCGCTGGGACTCGGCCAGCAGGCTGCCGTTCTCGTAGATCATGGCGTGGCCGTCCCAGGCCAGGTCCGTGGTGGACTCCCCAGGGCCGGCCGCGGAGTAGAGGTAGGCGGCCATGCACTTGGCCGACTGGGAGGCGCAGAGCAGCCGCCGGTAGTCCGCCTTGCCCACGGTGATGTTGCTGGCCGAAAGGTTGGCCAGGACCGTGGCCCCGGCCAGGGCCGCGTAGGTGCTGGGCGGGATGGGCGTCCAGACGTCCTCGCAGATCTCCCCGTGCAGGGTGAACCCCTCCAGGTTGCTGGCCTGGAAGAGCAGGTCGTTGCCGAAGGGCGTCCGCTGCCCCAGGAGCGTCACCTCTCGGCTCACCGCCACCCGGCCGGACGCGAACTGGCGCTTCTCGTAGAACTCCCGGTAGTTGGGGATGTAGGTCTTGGGGATCACCCCCAGGATCTGGCCCCGGTAGACCACCACCCCGCAGTTGAAGAGCTTGCCCTCCAGGCGCAGAGGCGCGCCCACCAGGATCACCGGCGTCAGCTCCCGGCTGGCCGCCACCAGCTGGGCCAGGGCGTCCAGGGTGGCCTCCAGGAGCGCGTCCTGGTGGAAGAGATCGTCGTTGCTGTAGGCGGAGAGACCCATCTCCGGGAAGAGGAGCACGGCCGCCTTCTGCTCCGAGGCCCGTCGGGCCAGGTGGAGGGTCCGCTCCAGGTTGAAGGCCGGGTCCGCGACCCGGAGGGCGGGCACGCCCACGGCCGCGCGCAGGAATCCGTGCCGGTAGATGGAGTTGAAGGGAAGAGACATGGCGTTTTGCCCCAGGGTGGAAGTCAGGCCTGGTTGATGGGTGGCCGAACCCGCTGCCCGGGCCGGCGGGTCCATTGTAGCCAGTCTGCGGGGTGGGTGCAAGCGGGGCGGGGAGGGTGAGAGAGTGGGAAAGTGAGCGGAGGCCGCGGGCTCGCAGCTTCCGCCCGTCGTCTGCTGTCCACCGTCGTGACTTCACAGCCCATAGAGCCGCCGAGCCGTCTCCCCCAGGATGTCCCGGGCGGCGGTCAGGGCCTGGGATGTGTCCAGGAAGCCCTGGTCCACCAGCTGATCCAGGGCCTGGCCCAGGCCCCAGCGGCCCCAGCGGGCGGCCAGCCAGAAGATCTCCGGCATGGTGAAGGCGTCGGTGGCGAAGAGCACTTTGCTCCAGGGGGCCATGCCCAGCACATCCCGGACCATGGCCGGGATGCCGGCAGTGGCGAAGGGGATGGCCAGGGAGAGGTCCAGCCAGACGTTGGGGTAGATGGCGGCCAGATGGGCCAGCTCCCGATAGAAGGGCCAGCCGGCATGGAGGAGAACCAGGGGGGCCTGGGGGAAACGCTCGATGACCCAGCGCAGGTGCAGGGGATTGGCCCAGCGCAGATCCGCGTCCCGGTCCCCGAAGCCGGTGTGGAACTGGACAGGCAGCTCCTGGGCGGCGGCCTGCTCCAGGGCCCGGATGACCAGGAAATCGCAGAGGGCCTTGTGGGCCAGGCGCACCCGCCCCGTCTCCGTCACCTGGGCCCGGGCCTGCTGGAAGTCGGCCAGCACCGCCTCCAGGCTGGGCTGGGTCACCTGGAGGCCGGTGCGGTAGGCCACGATGCTCTTCAGGGCCACCACCCCCTCCGCCCGGGCCTGGCTCACCCGGGCCACGAAGGCGTCCACCATCTCGCTGAAGGTGGCGTGGCGCTGGATCAGCTCCTCGGCCAGGCGCTCCAGGCGCAGGATGGGCTCCACCCGGCAGGGGAGCAGGGCCTGCATCTCCGCATGGCTGTAGGCCTGATCCGAGCCGTAGCCGTAGTCGCAGAGGAGCGTCTGGATGTTGGCCTGGCGGAAGAGATGCTGGGTCCACTCCTGGTAGGGGCGGGCGGCCCGGGCGGCCAAGACCGCCTCCAGGGAGGGCTCGCAGCCCAGCTCCTGGGCCAGCCAGGCGATGCCCGTGCGGAAGAAGAGGCTGTGGGGCGCGTGCTGGGCGTGGACCACCGGGTCGGTGGACTCGGTGAACCACTGGCGGAAGGCCTGGGGCGTCTGGGTGGCCTCGGGGGCCAGCAGGGGATGGGCGTGGTGGTCCACGATGGGGATGTGGCTGAGATCCATGGCAGGAAAGGGGTCCAGGGGCGGCAGGCGCCGGGAGTTCGCTCAGAATTTGCTCAGAATTCGCCTAGAATTTGTAGATGTGGTGCTGGATCTCGAAGTCCACGTCCTGGGCGGCGAAGGCCTCGTACTCCGAGCGCTTCACCGTCAGGTAGGAGCGGGCCAGCTCCGGCCCCAGCGCGGCCATGAGCACCTCGTCCTTCTCCAGGGCGTCCAGGGCCTCGGCCTGGCTGGTGGGGTAGCGGTGGATGCCCCGGGCGATGCGTTCCTCCTCGCTGAAGTTGCCTGGGTCGATGAGGGCTGGCTCCCCCGGATCCAGCTGGCGGGCGATGCCGTCCAGCCCCGCGGCGATGAGCCCACCCAGGGCCAGATAGGGGTTGTTGCTGGGGTCGCTGGCCTTCAGCTCCATGTTGACGCTGCCCTCCTCGTCGCTCCACTGGGTGGAGGCGATGCGCACGGAAGCCTCCCGGTTGTCCGGCCCCCAGGCGGTGTAGGCGCTGCTCCAGAAGTGGGGCTGGAGCCGGCGGAAGGAGTTGTAGCTGGGCGTGGTCAGGGCCAGGAGGCCGGGCAGGTGGGCCAGCACCCCGGCGATGAACTGGTAGCCCATGGCGCTGAGCTTGTAGGGGTCGCTGGGGTCGTAGAGCAGATTGCGCTTGCCCTCCAAGTCCCACAGGCTCCAGTGGATGTGACAGCCGTTCCCCGCCTGGTCCGGCATGGGCTTGGGGGCCAGGGAGGCGATGAGTCCATGGTTGCGGGCCACGTTGCGCACCGTCTCCCGGAACCAGATCTGGTTGTCCGCAGCCCGCAGGGCCGGCCCGTGGCGGATGGGCATCTCGTGCTGGCCGTGGCCCAGCTCCGGGTAGTAGGCGTCCACGGAGATGTTCTGGGCGGCGAAGGCGGCCACGATGTCGTCGATCACCTCCTGGCCCGCGGCCATGGAGATGGAGCTGAAGCAGAGGCCGGTGTCGATGGGCTCGTAGCCGCCATCCTCCGTGGGGCGGAAGAGGCTGAACTCGTTCTCGAAGGTGGCCTGGACGGTGATGCCCTGCTCCTCGGCCCGGGCGATCATGCGCTTCAGGAAGCTGCGGGGGCAGGCGGCCCAGGGCTGGCCATCCAGGGTCATCATGTCGGCCATCATGGCGGCGCTGTGGGGCGCGTAGGGCAGGATCACGAAGCTCTCCGGATCCGGCACCAGGCGGATCTCCCCCACCGGCCCCATGCCCTCCACCGGCTGGAGCTGGTCCAGCATGTTCATGGCCTGCATGGCCACGGTCAGGCCGATGCCGCTGGCCATCTTGCTGGCCAGGTGATCGATGGGGGCCAGCTTCCCCCGGATGGTGCAGCCGTTGTCACAGTAGAGGAAGCGAACCAGGCGCACCCCGGCGGCGTGGCATGCGTTGATGACCTGTTCTGCGTTCATGGTCTGCTCCTTTTCGGGACGGTCAAGAGAAGTGGGGGTCGGAAAGTGGGGCGGACGGGTGAATGGATAACTGGTGGATCTGCCGATTGGGTCCAGGCCGATCATCGCATCCTGTCCCTGTCATCGGGCCACCGGGTCATCCACCCACCCTCTCCGCCCCCTTCGGGCTAGACGGCTACGGGGTGATCTCCGCGGCGAAGGAGTAGACGCCCTTCTGCACCTGGATGATGGTCACGGCCTTGATGGGCTTGCGCTGCCCCTCCGGGTAGGTGATGGTGCCGGTGACGGCCGGGAAGTCCTTGGTGGCGGCCAGGGCGTCTCGGATGGCCTTGGGCTCCGCGGAGCCGGCCCGCTGGATGGCGTCGGCGATGAGCTTCATGGCGTCGTAGCCCAGGGCGGCGAAGGCGTTCTCCGGCGGCCGGCCGTACTCCGCCTCGTAGGCCTTGACGAAGTTCTGGATCTTGGGATCCGGGTTGTCCAGCGCGGCGTGGGTGGAGTAGTAGACGTCCGTGGCCAGCTCCCCAGCCACCTCCGCGATGAGGGGCGTGTCGAAACCGTCGCCGGAGAGGATGGGCTGGTTCAGGCCCGCCTCCCGGATCTGCCGGGTGGTGATGCCGGCCTCGTTGGGGATGGCCGAGACGAAGAGGACGTCGGGCTGGGGATCCAGCTCCTTGAGCCGGGCGATCTGGGCCGAGAAGTCCGTGTCCCCGGACTGGTAGATGTCCTCCAGCAGGATCTCCCCGCCGTTGCCGGTCCAACGCTCCTTGAAGAAGGAGGCCAGGGCCGTGGTGAAGTCGTAGGCCTGGTCCACCAGCATCCAGGCGGTCTTGCCCCCCAGCTCCTGCATGGCGTAGTCGGCGACGGCGTAGGCCTGGGTGTCGTCACCGAAGGGGACCATGAAGAAGTAGTCGCCGATCTGCTCGGGCAGGGTGGGCAGGGTGGCCCCCGCGGTGACGAAGGGGATGCCGGCCTGCTGAGCGATGGGGCCCGCGGCCAGGGCGAAGGTGGAGTCGTTCAGGCCGCCGATGGCCACCACCTTGTGCACGTCGATCATCTCGGAGACGGCGTTGGTCACCGCGGTCTGGTCCGTCTTGCCGTCGATGGCCACGATCTCGATCTGCCGTCCCAGGACGCCCCCGGCCTCGTTGATCTCCTTGGCCGCCAGCTTGAAGCCGTTCAGCCCTGGCGCGTCGATGGAGGACATGCCCCCGGTCACGTTGTACATGGCGCCGATGCGGATGGGCTCCGCTGCGGCCGGGGCGGCCTCCTCACCGGCGGGGCCGGCGGCCGGGGGTGGCGGCGCGGCGCAGGCGCTCAGCACCAGAGCCAGGACCAGGGCCAGCAACATCGTCAGTTTCACTCTGCGCATCTTGGATCCTCCTTTGACTTCTGTGGGTGGGTGTTGAACTCGACCAGAAACACGGACATCACAGAACCAGGGGGATGCACGGAAGCAACCTTCGCCCACGCCCCGCCTCCCTCCGGGCGATCACTCCGGGCGAGTGGCCCGGACCAGGGGCGGCAGGTGGATCTCCCGCCCGCCCAGGAGCCCCTGGCGCCGGTAGATGATGGCCAGGGTCACGGCCACGGCGATGACGATCTGGCTCAGGCCGTAGAGAGGCGTGCCTCCCATGGCCAGGGCCGTCTCCACCCGGCGCAGCAGCTCTGGGATGATGGTCATGAGCACCGCGCCCAGGACCGCGCCGCTCACGCTGCCGGCCCCGCCCACCACCAACATGACGATGATGTTGAAGGTGATGAGGAAGGAGAAGGAGTTGGGCGTGATGGCGGTGATGAGATGGGCCCAGAGGGCGCCGGCCGCGCCGGCCCAGAAGGCCCCGACCACGAAGGCGAAGAGCCGGGTGTGGAAGACCCGCACACCCCGAGCCGAGGCCACCAGCTCGTCCTCCCGCACGGCCAGCATGTTGCGCCCGTAGGGGGAATGGACCAGACGCCAGATCAGGAACAGGGCCAGGAGCATCCAGCCGTAGGCCCACCAGAGATTGGTCAGAGGCGGGATGCCGTTGAGCCCCTTGGCCCCCCGGGTGACGGCCCGCCAGTTGTTGGCCACCACCCGCACGATGACCATGAGCCCCAGGGTGGCCACCGCCAGGTAGTGCCCCCGCAGGCGCAGCACGGGGATCCCCACCAGGAAGGCCAGGACCGCGGCCAGCGCCCCACCGATGACGATGGCCACTGGAAAGGGCAGGGTCAACCCCTGCAGCCAGGCCGGCAGCTCCCGAAGCAGGGTGCTCTTCACCGTCACAGGCAGGGTGAGCAGAGCGGCGCTGTAGGCCCCCACCGCCATGAAGGCCGCATGGCCCAGGGAGAAGTCCCCAGTGTAGCCGTTGGTCAGGTTCAGGCTGGCGGTCAGGATGATGTTGATGGCGATGACCGCCAGGATGCGTTGGTAGTAGTTGTTCAGCCCCTGCCGGGCGGCGAAGAGCAGCAGGGCCATCAAGCCCAGGTAGATCAGTCCGTTGAGCAGCCGAGCTTGGCGTGGCGTCATGGTTCAGGCTCGTTCGTCGTTCAGGCGCGTTCGTCGGTGGGGGCGCCGAGGATGCCGTTGGGTCGGATGAGCAGGATGACCAGGAGCAGGCCGAAGACGAAGGCGTCCCGGTAGCCGGCGAACTCCGGGGGCAGGAAGCCCACGAAGAAGATCTCCGCGAAGCCCAGGAGATAGCCCCCCAGCACCGCGCCAGGGATGACCCCGATGCCGCCGATGACCGCGGCCACGAAGGCCTTCAGGCCGGGCAGGAAGCCCATGAAGGGCTCCACCGTCCCGAACTTGGCCGCCCAGAGGAAGCCGGCCACCGCGGCCAGGGCCGAACCGATGGCGAAGGCCGTGGCGATGACCTGGTCGATGTTGATGCCCATGAGGTGGGCCGCCCGCAGGTTCTCCGCGGAGGCCCGCATGGCGATGCCCAGCCGGGTGTAGCGCACGAAGAGGGTCAAGCCCACCATGAGGATCACCGCCAGGGAGACGCTGAGCACGTCCAGGGTGGCGAAGGAGATCCCGGCCACCTGGTGCAGCTGGTTCACCCCTTCGGGCAGATGGAAGGAGCGAGGCTGGGCGGTCAAGGTCATGATGGTGCTGTTCTGGATCACCGTGCTCACGGCCAGGGAGGTGATGAGCATGGCCACCTCCGGCGCGCCCCGCAGGGGACGGTAGGCCACCCGCTCCATGAGCACCCCCACCCCACCGATGACCAGCATGGGCAGGAGCACCGCCACCCCCAGGGGCAGGAAGCTGTTGGCCAGCAGGAAGAGGGAGAGGTAGGCCCCCCACATCATCAGGTCCCCGTGGGCGAAGTTGATCAGCCGCAGGATGCCGTAGACGATGGTCAGGCCGATGGCCACCAGGGCGTAGACGCTGCCCAGGTTCAGGCCGTTGATGAACTGCTGGGCGATGTAGGAAGAAGAGGGCATGGGACTCGGCTCGGGTGATTGGGCGATTGGACAGCTCGTTGGACAACTCGTTGGATAGCTCGTTGCACAGCTCGGACGGTCGTTGCCTGTTCCTTCTCGGCCCTGGCCTGCTCCTCAGCCGCCCAGGTACGCGGCCTGGATCTCCGGATCGTCGGCCAGGGTGGCCGCATCGCCAGAGAGGCGGATGCGCCCAGTCTCCAGGACGTAGGCCCGGTCCGCGATGCGCAGGGCCTGGTAGGCATTCTGCTCCACCAGCAGGATGGTCACTCCTTCCCGGTGCAGCTCCTGGATGATCTGGAAGATCTGCTCCACCAGCAGGGGGGCCAGCCCCAGGGAGGGCTCGTCCAGCAGGAGGACCCGGGGATGGCTCATGAGGGCCCGGGCGATGGCCAGCATCTGCTGCTCGCCCCCGCTCAGAGTGCCCGCGGCCTGGCTCCGCCGCTCCTGCAGCCGGGGGAAGAGCTGGTAGACCCGCTCCATGTCCCGGCGGATGCCCGCCCGGTCCTTGCGATTGTAGGCCCCCAGGAGCAGGTTCTCCGCCACGCTCAGACGGCCGAAGATCAGCCGCCCTTCCGGGCAGTGGGAGATGCCCCGCTGCACGATCTGGTGAGGCGGGATGCGGGTGAGATCCTGGCCCTCCAGCAGGATCCGTCCCTGCCGGGGCCGGAGCACGCCGGAGATGGTGAGCAGGGTGGTGCTCTTCCCCGCGCCGTTGCTGCCGATGATGGTGACCAGCTCCCCGGCCTCCACCCGGAAGCTCACCCCCCGCAGGGCCTGGATGTTGCCGTAGTAGACGTGGAGATCCTGGACTTCAAGCATGGTCGTTCGCCTGCCCCAGGTAGGCCTGGATGACCTTGGGATCTTTGCGCACAGCCTCGGGCGTCCCCTCCGCGATGAGGCGACCGTAGTTGAGCACCTGGATGCGCTGGCAGATGCCCATGACCACCCGCATGTTGTGCTCGATGAGCATGATGGTGAGCCCGAACTGGCGGTGGATGGCCCGGATGGTCTCCATGAGGGCCTCGGTCTCCGTGGGGTTCATGCCCCCGGCTGGTTCGTCCAGGAGGAGGAGCTTGGGGGAGAGGGCCAGGGCGGAGGCGATCTCCAGGCGGCGCTGCTGGTTGAAGGAGAGGCGCTCCGCGGGCTCATGGCGCACCGAGTCCAGTCCCAGCAGGTCCAGGAGATGTCGGGCCCGCTCGTCCAGCCAGCGCTCCGTCTCCACGAAGGCGCCCCGGCCCAGGAGCACCGCGTGCAGGGGCACGGAGCGGGTGTTCTGCAGGGCGATCTTCACGTTGTCCAGCGCGGTCAGGGGTTTGAAGAGGCGGATCTTCTGGAACGTGCGGGCCATGCCCAGGCGAGCGATGGTCTCCGGCCGCTCCCGGGTGATCTCCCGGCCCTGGAAGCGCACCCGGCCCGTGGAGGGGGGGACCACCCCAGTGAGCAGGTTGAAGAGGGTGGTCTTCCCTGCGCCGTTGGGGCCGATGACCCCCAGCAGCTCGCCGGGCGCCAGGGTCAGGTGATAGGCCTGGAGGGCCTCCACGCCTCGGAACTGCTTGCCCAGGTTTTCCACAGCCAGGAGCACCGCGTCGGATTCGGACATGGCCGTTCCAGGGTTGGTAGGGGAGATGGGATGGCCGGGGGAAGGTTGACGACTCGAACCGAGGGGCCCAGGAGATGGGCCCGGCGGGAATGGACGTTTTCGGTTCGTCTTCGAACGGTGTCTTCGAACGGTCGTCCGCCACAGCGGTGTGGCAGTTGAGGTGTTTCGGGGGATGTCAGGGAGGCGTTTTCATTCTACCAGCTTTGAGGATGCGAGGCAACTTTCGCTGCAAAGCTGAAAACGATTACGAAGAAGCGACCGATCCGCGAAGGATTGTTCGGGGATTGCCCGAAGATCCACCGTTGCGTCTGTACAATTCCTGGCCCAGCAAGTATACTTGAGGTGACTGGCCCGCTGTCGCCTGGCGTCTCCTCCGCGCCCCTGGCCAGACTCGTCAAGGACGACACCACCGGGAAAGCCGTCCGTGGACTCCGCCCATGGCGCCCCCGGTTCAACCATCACGCCACACAAACCGCCACACCACAAACCGCCACACCACAAACGAAGGAGTTGATTCGATGACGAATCCAACGAGGGTCCCCAGCGATCTGGAGATTGCCCAGGCGGCCAAGCTGCTTCCCATCCAGGCCATCGCGGAGCAGATGGGCCTGAGCGAGGAGGACATCGAGCTCTACGGCAACTACATGGCCAAGATCAAGCTGGACGCGCTGGAGAAGCTCCAGGACCGGCCCAACGCCAAGTACATCCTGGTCACGGCCATCACCCCCACGCCCCTGGGCGAGGGCAAGTCCACCACCACCGTGGGGCTGGGCCAGGGCATGTACCACGTGGGCAAGACGGCTACCATCGCCATCCGCCAGCCCTCCCAAGGGCCCACCTTCGGCATCAAAGGCGGCGCGGCCGGGGGCGGCTACAGCCAGGTGGTCCCCATGGAGCAGTTCAACCTGCACATGACCGGGGACATCCACGCGGTGACCGCGGCCAACAACCTGCTGGCCGCCATGATCGACAACCACATCTACCAGGGCAACCCCCTGGGCATTGACCCGTACAGCGTCACCTGGCGACGGGTGGTGGACGTGAACGACCGGGAGCTGCGCAACATCGTGGCCGGCCTGGGCAGCCGCACGGACGGACGGCCCCACCAGACGGGCTTCGACATCAGCGTGGCCAGCGAGGTGATGGCCATCCTGGCCCTGACCACCAGCCTGCGGGACATGCGGGAGCGGCATGGGCGCATCACCATCGGCGCCACCCGGGACAAGCAGCCCATCACCGCGGAGATGCTCAAGGCCGCCGGGGCCATGACCGTGCTCATGAAGGAGGCCATCAAGCCCAATCTCTTCCAGACCCTGGAGAACACCCCGGCGCTGGTCCACGCCGGTCCCTTCGCCAACATCGCCCACGGCAACAGCTCCATCCTGGCCGACTACATCGGCATCAAGACCGCGGACTACCTGATCACCGAAGCCGGTTTCGGCGCGGACATCGGCGCGGAGAAGTTCTTCAATATCAAGTGCCGCTACAGCGGGCTCAAACCGGACGCGGCGGTGCTGGTCACCACGGTGCGGGCCATGAAGCTGCACACGGGCAAGTACCGGGTGCGGCCCGGCCGTCCCCTGCCCGAGGAGATGCTCAAGGAGAGCCCGGAGGATGTGATCCTGGGGGCCGCCAACCTGCGCAAGCAGACGGAGAACATCCAGAAGCACGGGGTGAGCCCGGTGATCTGCGTCAACCGCTTCCCCACGGACCACGACAGCGAGGTGGAGGCCATCTTCCAGGTGGCCGAGGAGATGGGCGTGCGCTGCGCGGTCTCCACCCACTGGGCCGAGGGGGGCAAGGGCGCGGTGGAGCTGGCCAAGGCGGTCATCGAGGCCGCGGAGGAGCCCAACCAGTTCCACTTCCTCTACGACCTGGATCTGCCCATCAAGAAGAAGATCGAGATCATCGCCACGGAGATCTACGGCGCGGGTCGGGTCACCTACGAGAGCCTGGCCGAGCGGCAGATCAAACAGTACGAGGAGCAGGGCTTCGGCAAGCTGCCCATCTGCATGGCCAAGACCCACCTGAGCCTGAGCCACGACCCCAACCTGAAGGGCGCGCCCTCGGGCTTCACCTTCCCTATCCGGGAGGTGCGGGCCAGCGTGGGCGCCGGCTTCATCTACCCCCTGGCCGGTCAGATGCGCACCATGCCCGGCCTGCCCAAGTCCCCGGCTGCGGAGCGGGTGGACATCGACCCAGAGACGGGTCAGGTGGTGGGCCTGTTCTGAGTGTGGAACGTGGAGTGGGGAGCGCGGAGTGAAAGGATTGGGTGACGGGGTGATCGAAGCCGGGTCGGTTGATTCGTTGATCGGATCGCCTCCTCACCCTCTCACCCCTTCACCTCTCCCGCCGCCCCGCTCTCCCGGTAGACCTGAAGGAGGTGCACCATGGCGCGACGGAAGCGCGAACCCATGTCCCACGTGGACCATGCCTGGCTGATGATGGATCGGCCCAACAACCGCATGATCATCAACGGGGTGCTGATCTTCGAGGAGAAGATCGACTTCGACCGCTTCCGGTCCGTGATCGAGGAGCGCCTGCTCCAGTTCGACCGCTTCCGCATGCGGGTGGTGGAGCCTCGCACCGCCCTGGGTCGGGCCTACTGGGAGGAAGACCCCTTCTTCGACATCCGCTCCCACCTCCACCGCATCGCCCTGCCCGATCCCGGGGACCAGCGGGCCCTGGAGGAGCTGGTGGGCAACCTGATCAGCCAGCCCCTGGACCGCTCCCAGGCCCTGTGGGAGTTCTACGTGGTGGAGAACTACGACGGCGGCAGCGCGGTCATCGGACGCTTCCACCACTGCATCGCCGACGGCATCGCCCTGGTGCGGATCCTCCTCTCCTTGGCCGACACCAGCCCAGAGGGCTCGGGAACAGAACACCCCCGGCGCCGCAGAAAGGGGGGCTGGAACCCCCTGCGGCCCATCCTGCGCCGGGCCGGCCGCCTGGTGGGCACGGCCATGGACCTGAGCGGAACCCTGCTCTCCGAAGGCTGGGAGATCGTCACCAACCCGGCCCACCTGCTGGAGCTGGCGGACAAGGGCAGCCGTCTCTCCCTGGACAGCCTGGACATCATGCGCAAGCTGCTCATCGCGCCGCCGGACAACAAGACCCTCTTCAAGGGAGAGCTGGGGGTGGCCAAACGGGTGGCTTGGGCCACTCGCATCCCCCTGGAGGACGTGAAGAAAGTGAAGAACGTGATGGACGCCACGGTCAACGACGTGCTCATGGCCGCGGTGACCGGAGCCCTGCGCCGCTACCTGGTGGACCGGGGCGACGACCCCACGGGCAAGGAGATCCGGGCCATGATCCCGGTGAACCTGCGCCCTCTCACCGGCCCCATCGAGCTGGGCAACCGCTTCGCCCTGGTCAACCTGACCCTGCCCATCGGCGTGGAGGATCCCCTGGACCGGCTCTTCGAGGTGAAGCACAACATGGATCACATCAAACGCTCACCGGAGCCCCTCATCACCTACCAGCTCCTCAACACCCTGGGCCTCATGCCCGGCGATCTGGCCAGCCAGCTCATCAACTTCTTCGCCAGCAAGGCCAGCCTGGTCCTGACCAACGTGCCCGGCCCCCAGGATTCCCTCTACATTGCCGGCAGCCGGCTGAAGAAGCTCATCTTCTGGGTGCCCCAGTCCGGCAGCATCGGCATGGGCGTCAGCATCTTCAGCTACGTGGGGGAGATCACCCTGGGCGTCCTCACGGACGAGAAGCTGGTGCCGGATCCGGAGACCATCGTGGATCACTTCTACACCGAGTTCCAGGAGCTCCTCTACCTGGCCGAGCTGCCGGAAATCGAGGAGACGGCCCGGGCCCGACGCCGCCAGGTGCTGGCCCGCCGGGAGGCCGCGCCCCAGGAGGCCCCCAGCCCCGATGGTCAGGAGATCCCTGTGCTGG
>CAYQEB010000005.1:0-6468 GCA_964416395.1 uncultured Caldilineaceae bacterium
TATCATCATCCTTCATGGACTCGTCTCCGGCCATGGAGTCGTCCTTTTCCATGGATTCGCCCTCTTTCATGGCCTGGTCGTCCATCTTCTCACTGTCCATCTTCTCACTGTCCATCTTCTCACTGTCCATCTTCTCGTCATCCTTCATGGACTCGTCTCCGGCCATGGAGTCGTCCTTTTCCATGGAATCGCCTTCTTTCATGGCCTGGTCGTCCATCTTCTCATCGTCCATCTTTTCACTGCCCATGGACTCTTCCTGGGCGGGGGCGCTTCCCGCCTCTTCCGGCATGCTCCCGGAAGGGGCCGCCGGTCCGCAGGCCGCCAGCAGCAGGGCCAGGGCGAGGAGCAGGGCAACGAGGATTGGGTTGGATTTCATGGTGGTTTCCTCCTGAAAGGCGTGCAGTGGTGTCTGGTCCCGGATGGTCCCGGGGGCTGGTTCTGTGAGGTTTCTGTGAAGTGGGCCGCGCACCGTTCCTGGGTGGGCCCGTCCTTGGCCAAGGAAGCCGAGAAGCGGTGGGCGGTCGTTTCGTCCGGCTTGCCCAGTCTATCCAGGAGGGATTACAATGGCAGGACGAAATTGTTAACAGACTCTTACAGGGTGCGAGATGCGGGGCGATGTAATTGTCCTGTAATAATTTGGGGGTAGAATGGGTGCAGAGGCCAGGTGACGGGACCGCTTTCCACTCTCCCGGCTTCCCAAATTCAATCCATCCATCAAGCGCCCAGTGACATCCAATGAGCTATCTACACAACCTTGCAGTGACCCAAGCGGCAGTGACCCAATCAGCAATGACCCAATCAGCAATGACCCAATCATCCAATCATCCCATGCCCAACCCTCCGGTCCAGAACGCCTCCATCCTGGTGGTGGACGATGAGCCCAGCATCGGCGAGGTGGTGAGCATCTACCTCCAGCAGGCCGGCTACCAGGTGACCGTGGTCCAGGACGGCCAGGCCGCGCTGGACGCCCTGGCCCGAGCCACGCCCGACCTGGTGGTCCTGGACCTGATGCTGCCCAAGGTGGACGGCCTGGAGATCGCCCGCCGCCTCCGGGCCCAGGGGAACGTGCCCATCATCATGCTCACCGCCCGGGGCGAGGAGACGGACCGCATCGTGGGCCTGGAGATGGGCGCAGACGACTACGTGGTCAAGCCCTTCAGCCCCCGGGAGCTGGTGAGCCGGGTGAAGGCGGTGCTGCGCCGCACCCAGGCCGTGCGGACGGAGAGCGGTCAGCAGCCTCTCCGCTTCGGGGAGCTCTGCATCGATCCCCGCACCCGCATCGTGGAGGTGGCCGGCCAGGAGGTCACCCTGACGGTGAAGGAGTTCGACCTGCTCTGGACCCTGGCCTCCCATCCTCGCCAGGTCTTCAACCGGGACCAGCTCCTGGACCGGGTTTGGGGTGTCACCGAGTACGTGGACCCCAGCACGGTGACGGTCCACGTGCGCCGCCTGCGGGAGAAGATCGAGGCGGACCCCTCCGCGCCCAAGCACATCCAGACGGTCTGGGGCGTGGGCTATCGCTTCGAGCCCTAGGCGGCCATCCGCGACGACATCGCAACCCGTGCATCGACTTCCCGGCCAGGAAAGACCCACATGAACATGAACTCCCGACATTTCTCTTCCCCGCAGATGGGCTCCTTGAGCCTGCGGACCGTGAACCTGCCTCTGCGCTTCGTCACCGGGGTGGCCCTGGTGGTGGCCGGGGCGCTTCTCATCTTCTTCCTGCTCATGCAGCCTCCCCTGGCGGAGCTGCGGGCCATGGCCTCCTTCCTCACCGCCACTGCGGTGGTCTCGGTGGTGGTGGCCTACAGCCTCTATCGCCTGGGTTGGCTCCAGCGTTCCCCCCGGGTGAGCTGGTTCCTCCTGGGGGGCTATGTGCTCTCCAGCCTGCTCACCTTCCTCAACGTCTGGGTGACGGCCCGCCTCATGTTCGCCAGCCCCCACGACCTGCTCCTGGCCACCATCCTCCTCCTCTTCGCCGGGGGCATCGCCGTCGCCTTGGGCTACTTCCTCTCCATGGCCTTGACCGACGCCATCACGCCCTTGACCCGAGCGGCCCAGGCCATCGCCCAGGGGGAGCTGGGGACCCGGGTGCCGGTGGTGGGGCGGAACGAGATCGCCCAGCTGGCCCTGGCTTTCAACGAGATGGCGGACCAGCTGGAGGAGGCGGCCCAGAAGCAGGAAGAGCTGGACCTTCTGCGCCGGGAGCTCCTGGCCTGGGTGGGCCACGACCTGCGCACCCCCCTGGCCTCCATCCGGGCCATCGTGGAGGCCCTGGCCGACGGCATGGTCCATGACCAGGGCACGGTGGAGCGCTACCTGCGCACGGCCCAGCGGGACATCCGCTCCCTCTCCGGCCTCATCGACGACCTCTTCCAGCTGGCCCAGATGGACGCGGGAGGCCTGCGCCTGGATCGGCAGCTCAACTCCATCTCCGACCTCGTCTCCGACACCCTGGAGTCCTTCTCGCCGGTGGCGGCCCAGGCGGGGATCACCCTGGTGGGCGCGGCGGAGCCCGGGGTGGATCCGGTGCTCATCGACGCCCAGCAGATCGGCCGGGTGCTGACCAACCTGGTGCGCAACGCCATTCGTCACACGCCCCCGGGCGGCAAGATCCATGTGAGCGCCACCAACACAACCGGCGGCGTCCTGGTGGAGGTGGTGGACACAGGCGAGGGCATCGACCCGGCCCACCTGCCCCACATCTTCCAGCAGTTCTACCGGGGGGAGAAGTCCCGCAGCCGGGCCACGGGCGGCTCGGGTCTGGGGTTGGCCATCGCCAAGGGCATCGTAGAGGCTCACGGCGGCCGGATCGGCGTGGAGAGCAGCCCGGGCGTGGGATCTCGCTTCTTCTTCGTGCTGCCGAGGCGGTGAGGGGCCGGGGAAAGGCTGGGGAATCGACCGCCCCTCCGATTGGAGCCTGCACGTTCCCCCCTTCACCCCCCTCACCCTCCTTCACCCTCGTCCTTCCCTCGTTCCGGCCTTTTTTCCCTCCTTGACTTCCTCCCCGTCCTACGCTATTCTTCTCCCCAAGATGCCACCAGGGCCTGGTGTCACCCCGGGCCTGCCCTTCCCCCACGGCGTCTGACCTTTTCCCCACCATTCTTTCCAGCGGATCCACTCTATCAATCTGTCAGCGAAGGAGGCACAGATGAAACAGCACCCTGAACCGGAAAAGGGCAGAACGTCCCGGCTTGCCATGTCCCGGAGGCGGTTCCTGCAGAACCTGGGCGTGGGCGTCTCGGCCACGGCCTTCGGTGGCCTGCTGGCGGCCTGCGCCGCGCCGGCCCCGCCCAGCGCGGGTGAGGCCCCGGCGGAAGCTCCCGCGGAGGCCCCCGCCCCGGCCGAGGGCGGCCCCAAGCAGGGGGGCACCATGGTCTGGATGGGGCACCAGGAGGTGGCGGGTCTGGGCCCGGACGACACCGGCCCCACGGTCCAGTGGGTGATGATCATCAACATCCACAACCCCCTGGTGGCGGTGAACGAGTTCAACGAGCTGGAGAACGTCCTGGCCAAGGAGGTGGACGTCTCGGAGGACGGCCTCACCTACACCTTCAAGCTCCACGAAGGGGTGAAGTTCCACGACGGCACCGAGCTCACCGCGGAGGATGTGAAGTACACCTTCGACTACTACCGCAACCCGGAGAACGGCGCCTCCATCGCTGGTGACTTCACCGGGGTGGGCTCGGTGGAGGCCCCGGACAAGTACACCGTGGTGGTCAACATGGACGAGGTGAACGCGGCCTCCCTGACCAGCTGGGCAGGCACGGTCATCGTCCAGTCCAAGTACCACGCGGAGGTGGGGGAGGAGACCTACCGCACCGCACCCATCGGCACCGGGCCCTACAAGCTCAAGGAGTGGCGTCCGGCCGAGTTCACCGAGCTGGAGGCCTTCGAGGATCACTTCCGGGGCCGGCCCAACATCGACATCCTGCGCCAGGACGTGGTGCCCGAGCCCTCCGTGCGCATGATCGCCCTCCAGACCGGCGAGGCGGACTCTGCAGTCTGGCCCCTCCTGGTGGAGGACAGCATCGCCCTGGAGCAGGACCCCAACTTCATCGTCTACCGCACCCTGGCCAACTCCATCAAGCACTTCCCTCTGAACAACACCCTGCCCCAGCTCTCGGAGAAGGAGGTGCGCCAGGCCCTGCTCATGGCCCTGGACCGGCAGCGCATCATCGATGACCTCTGGAACGGCGCGGCCCAGGTGGCTCACTCCAACCTGACCCCGGCCAGCCCCTACCACAAGGCGGACCTGAAGCGCTACGAGTTCGATCCGGAGCAGGCCAAGGCCCTGTTGGACAGCGCTGGCTGGACGGTGGGGGATGACGGCGTGCGGGAGAAGGACGGGACCAAGCTGGCCTTCACCTGCACCACCATCACCGGGGACCAGGCCCGCCGGCCCATCGCGGAGCTGGCTCAGCAGCTCCTGGCCGAGATCGGCGTGGACATGCAGCTGGAGGAGGCGCCGGTGGCCTCCATCCTCCAGGGCATGCGGGAAGGCACCATGGACTGCTCCCTCTTCAACTGGACCTACGGCAGCGCGGTGGAGCCGGATCCCTTCAGCACCCTGCACTCGGACGGGGGCAACAACTTCGCCCAGTACAGCAACCCCCGCATGGACGAGCTCATCGAGGAGGGGCTGAAGCGGGTGAAGTTCGAGGATCGCAAGCCCATCTACGACGAGATCCAGGAGATCTTCGTGGAGGATGTGCCGGTGCTCTACCTCCAGTTCGACGAGTGGATGAACGTCTTCAACAGGCGCATCAAGGGGCTGCCCGAGAACCCCAAGAACGGCAGCGCTCTCTACCAGCAGGCCTACAAGTGGTGGATTGAGGAGTAGGAAGTGAGGCGTGGGGAGTTGAGGGAAAGGACCCAGTGGCCTCTCCCCAACTCCCCTCCTCCCAACACTTCTTCCCCAACTTCCCTTCTCAATCGGAGACGGTGGACGGGGATGATGGACGGGGGATGATGGACGGACGCTGCGGGCTGCTTTCTGGCCCATCTCCGGCCCCAAATCTCCAAATTTCATCATCCCACGCTTCTAGCTCTCGGCTTTTTCACCTTTCTCACTTTTTTCGGTCTTCTACCTTCCCATGGTTCCCTACATCACACGACGTCTCCTGCAAGGCGCACTGGTCATCTGGCTCATCAGCGTGGCCACCTTCGTGATCATGCGCATGATGCCCGGCGATCCCGTCTACCTGCTCCTGGGCGAGGGGGAGATCCGCATCTCCCAGGAGCAGATCGACGCCATCCGTCACCGCTGGGGGCTGGACCGGCCCTACCACGAGCAGTACCTCATCTGGGCCTGGAATCTGCTGCGGGGCGACTTCGGCGACTCCTTGATCCGGACCGGGGTGCCCGTGCGCCAGATGATCTTCGAGGCCATTCCGGTCACCGCCACCCTGAACCTCATCTCCTTGGGGCTGGCCCTCCTCTTTGCCATCCCCGCCGGCATCTGGGCCGGGGTGAAGCGCAACTCCGCCTTCGACTACTCCACCGCGGTGGGCTCCACCCTGGGCGTCGCCCTGCCCAATTTCTGGCTGGCCCTGATGCTCATCGTGCTCTTCGCCCTCTACGTGCCCCGCTGGTTCGGGGAGCTGCCCCTCATCGGGCGCATCCCGCCCTTCGGCCTGCGCTCCTGGCAGGGCTACATCCTGCCCATCATCGTGCTCTCCACCGAGCAGACCGCGGTCATCACCCGAGTCATGCGGGCCTCCACCATCGAGGTGCTGAACCAGGACTACGTGCGCACGGCCCGGGCCAAGGGGCTGGCCAACCATGTGGTGCTCCTGCGCCACGCGGTGCGCAACGCCCTCCTCCCGGTGGTGACGGTCATCGGCTTCCGCATCGCCTTCATCCTCAGCGGCACCATCATCGTGGAGACCATCTTCGCCATCCCGGGCATTGGCCGCCTTTTCACCGACTCCGTCTTCCGGCTGGACTACCAGGTGGTCCAATCCCTGGTGGTGGTTCTGGCGGTGTTGGTGGTGGTGGTCAACCTGCTCACGGACCTGACCTACGCCTTCATCGACCCGCGCATCCGCATCCGGTAGATCCAGCGGCCGGAACGGCCCTGCCGGGGCGACTCGTTCAGCACGTTTCTCAGCAACACACTTCTCAAACACGCTTCTCTGCCACACTGCCTTCAGGACCCATCTCGAGGACGTTCGATGTCGACCACCACGGCAACCCCATCTGCACCCGCCCAGATCATCCAGGACCCCGGCCACCGCTCCGAGTGGGAGCAGTCCTGGCGACGGTTCAGCGCCAACAAAGTCGCCCTCCTGGGGCTGGCCATGGTCTCCCTGCTGGTGCTCATGGCCATCTTCGCCCCGGCCCTGGCCCCGTACGATCCGGTGGAGGACATCTTCCGAGGCATGCGAGGGGTGGGACCCTCGCCGGCGCACCCCTTCGGCTTCGATCACCTGGGCCGGGACCTGCTCAGCCGGGTGATCTTCGGCT
>CAYQEB010000005.1:6568-14102 GCA_964416395.1 uncultured Caldilineaceae bacterium
CCCTTCGGCTTCGATCACCTGGGCCGGGACCTGCTCAGCCGGGTGATCTTCGGCTCCCGGGTGGCCCTGTTGGTGGGGCTGGTGGCCACGGGCATCGCGGTCACCATAGGGGTGATCGTCGGCGCGGTGGCCGGCTTTTTCGGCGGCTGGGTGGACACCTTCATCTCCCGGGTCATCGACACCCTCATGGCCTTCCCCATCATCGCCCTGCTCATCGTCCTGGCCGCGGTGCTGGGCCCCAGCCTGGTGACCACCATCCTGGTCATCGGCTTCACCGGCTGGGCCCGCTTCGCCCGGGTGGTCCGGGCGGACGTCATGAGCCTGAAGCAGCAGGATTTCGTCATCGCGGCTCGGGCTTCGGGGGTGAGCAGCTGGCGCATCATCTGGCGTCATCTGCTGCCCAACGTCATGGGGCCGGTGATCGTCCTGGCCAGCCTGGGCATCGGCGGCATCATCATCCTGGAGTCGGCCCTCTCCTTCCTGGGCCTGGGCATCCGCCCGCCCAACCCCTCCTGGGGCACCACCCTGGCGGATGGCCGAGCCTTCATCCTGCGCTTCCCTCACATCGCCTTCTTCCCCGGCCTGATGATCGTCATCACCGTGCTGGCCTTCAACTTCATCGGCGACGGCCTGCGGGACGCGCTGGATCCACGGCAGCGGGAATGACCATGGAGCTCGAAGCCAGCCTGAGCGCCATCATCCAGGAGAGCGGCGGGGAGATGGGCCTCTCCCTCCGCCACCTGGAGACCGGCCAGGAGATCCACATCCACGGAGACCGGGTCTTTCCCCTGGCCAGCGTCTTCAAGATCCCGGTCCTGGTGGAGGCCTTTCGCCAGATCCGGGCTGGCCACCTGGCCCTGGACCAGCGCCACACCCTCACCCTGGCCGAGAAGAACCTCCCCAGCGGCGTGCTCCTCTTCTTCGACGACGGCCTGCAGCCCACCTTCCGGGATCTCCTCACCCTGATGATCATCGTCAGCGACAACACGGCCACGGACATGGTCATGCACCGGCTGGGCCCGGGGAGCGTCACCCGCACCATGCACGCGCTGGGCCTGGACGAGATCCACGCGCCCCTCACCGTGCGGGAGATCTTCGACGACCTGCTGCCCTCCAGCGACCCTGCCCAGGATCTGCTGGAGGCGGCCAAAGGGCCCCGGAACCGCCAGGGCCGGGCCTACAGCCTGGGGCCGGACAACAACGTGGGCACGCCTCGGGCCCTGACCAGGCTCCTGGCCCGGATCTGGGCCGGGGAGGTGGTGGACCGGGACGCCTGCGACGCCATGCTGGCCATCCTCCTCAAGCAGCAGCTCAACGACCGCCTGCCCCGCTACCTGCCGCCGGGCACGCCCTGCGCCCACAAGACCGGCACCCTCCCCGGCCTGCGCAATGACAGCGGCATCATCTACGCGGACGACGACAACCACGTCGCGATCACCGTCTTCTGCCGCTGGGACGACGAGGCCGTGGCCGAGGATCCCCAGGCCGCCTGGGCCCGGGTCGTGGCCATCGACAGCGCCTTCGGGAAGATCGGGCGAGCGGTGTACGACTGGGCGCGAAGTGAAGGATGAGAACGAGGAGCAAGGAGTGAGAAGTGAGGAGTGAGAAGTAAGGAGTAAGGGGCGAGAAAAAGGGAGCCTGCGCCCCAGCCGTCAATCCTCCAATCTCCAATCTTCAATCTTCAATCTTCCAACCTCCACCCCCTACCCCCTCTCCGCCACTGGAGGCTCGCCATGACCAAACTCTTCATTGCCAGCCTGGGCACCGAGACCAACACCTTTTCCCCCTTCGTCACCAGCTACCAGGACTTCCAGGAGACTTACATGACCCGGGGCGGGGCCCATGGTCCGGACCCGTTCATCTTCGCCGTGCCCTTGATCACCTGGCGGCGGATGGCCGAAGCCCGGGGCTGGGATGTGGTGGAGAGCCTCTGCACCTTCGCCATGCCCAGCGGCGTCACCCTGCGCCGGGTCTACGAGCAGCTCCGGGACGAGATCCTGGACGATCTGCGGGCCGCCATGCCCGTGGACGGGGTGCTCCTCAGCCTCCACGGGGCCATGGTCATCGAGGGCTACAACCTGCCGCCGGAGGAGCAGGGCGACGTGGACTGCCAGGACGCGGAAGGGGATCTCCTGGCCCGGATCCGGGCCCTGGTGGGGCCAGATGTGCCCATCGGCGCGGAGCTGGACCTCCACTGCCACCTGACCCAGAAGATGGTGGCGAACGCGGACGCCTTGGTCACCTTCAAGGAGTACCCCCACACCGACTTCGCCGAGCGGGCCGAGGAGCTCTTCACCATCCTCGCGGACCAGCTGGCCGGCCGGGTGAAGCCAGTGATGAGCCTCCACGAGTGCCGCATCGTCGGCGTCTTCCACACCAGCCGAGAACCCATGCGCTCCTTCGTGGACGCCATGCAGCAGCTGGAGCAGGAGGAGGGTGTCCTCTCCGTCTCCCTGGCCCACGGCTTCCCCTGGGGCGATGTGCCCGACATGGGCGCCCGGGCCCTGGTGATCACCGACAACCGGCCCCAGGAAGGGGCCCGGCTGGCCCAGGAACTCTGCCGCCGCCTCTACGCCATCACGGTGGAGGCCCAGCCCGCCTACCTGCCCATCGACCAGGCCCTGGACCAGGCTCTGGAGCTGGCGGCGGCCCCCGGGGAAGGCCCTGTGGTCCTGGCCGACGTCTCGGACAACGCGGGGGGCGGCGCGCCCAACGACGCCACCTTCATCCTGCGCCGGGTCCTGGAGCGGGGCATCCACGACGTGGCCTTCGCCAACTTCTGGGACCCGGTGGTGGTCCAGCTGGCCATGAACGCGGGAGTGGGCGCTCGCTTCGCCCTGCGCCTGGGCGGCAAGATGGGGCCCATGTCCGGCGCCCCGGTGGACATCACCGCCACGGTCATCGGCGTCGCCCCGGACGCGGTGCAGACGGTCGGCCAGCCCCCCAGGACGGCCAGATCCCGCATGGGGGACGCGGTGGGCCTGCGCCTGGACAACGGCCTGGAGATCCAGGTGAACAGCCACCGCACCCAGTCCTTCAACCCGGACGCGCTGACCCAGGTGGGCATCGATCCTCTGCGGAAAAGCCTTGTCGTGGTCAAGTCTATGCAGCACTTCTACGCCGGCTACGCTCCCATCGCCCGGGCCGTCCTCTACGTGGCCGCGCCCGGCGCGCTCTATCCCCGCTTCGACCAGCTTCCCTACCGGCAGGCGGATCCCACCCTCTGGCCTCTGGTCCCTTGACACCTGGTTCTGCCCGCGTCCGAGCGCACGGAGGTTTTTCCCCACCGACGATGTTGGTTAAAATCAGCGTGAACCCAGTTCCCAATTCATCCAGCAAGAAAGGCAGATCATGCACTTCGACACCCTGATCCGCGGCGGCAAGGTCGTGGACGGCAGCGGCAATCCCTGGTTCTACGGGGACGTGGCCATCGCGGATGACCGCATCCAGGCCGTGACCCCACCGGGCGTCATCCACCCCAGCCAGGCCTACACCGTGGTGGACGCCACGGGCATGGTGGTCTGTCCTGGCTTCATCGACATCCTCAGCCACTCCATCCTGCCCCTCATGGCCGACGGCCGCAGCCTCTCCAAGATCACCCAGGGGGTGACCACGGAGATCATGGGGGAAGGCTGGACCCCAGCCCCCTTCGGCGGCAGGATCACCGAGCCCCTGAAGCACACCATCTTCTACCAGAAGGTGGCCGGCTGGGAGGAGAAGATCCGCACCTGGACCCGCTTCCGGGACTGGTTCGACGCCATGATGGAGCACGGCGTCTCCCCCAACATCGGCTCCTTCCTGGGGGGCGGGACCCTGCGCCGCTACGCCAAGGGCATGGAGATGGGCCCGCCCACGGACGAGGAGATGGCCACCATGCGCCGGGTCATGGCCCAGGCCATGGAGGACGGAGCCATGGGGGTCTCCATGGCCCTCATCTACCCGCCCAGCGCCTACACCACCACCGACGAGCTGGTGGAGATCGCCCGGGTGGTGGCGGAGCACCACGGCGTCTACATCACCCACGTTCGCTCCGAGGCCGACGCCATCTTCGACGGCATCGGCGAGGCCATCGAGATCGGCCGCCGGGCCAGGGTGCCAGTGGAGATCTACCACCTGAAGGCCGCGGGCAAGCGCAACTGGCCCAAGCTCCCTCGGGTCATCGAGATGATCCACCAGGCCCGGGAGGAGGGGGTGGACGTCACCGCGGACCTCTACCCCTACACCGCGGCCGGCACCGGCCTGGCCTCGGTCCTGCCCCCATGGGCCGCGGCGGACGACAAGCTCTACGAGAACTTGCGGGACCCGGCGATGCGGGCCAAGATCAAGGCCGAGGCCCTGAACCCCTCCGGCGACTGGGAGCCCATGGTGGACCTGGCCGGGCCCGAGGGGGTCATGCCCATCGGCTTCCACAAACCGGAGAACCAGCAGTACGTGGGCAAGCGCCTCTCGGAGATCGCTGAAATGCGGGGCCAGGACTGGGTGGACGCGGCCATGGACCTGCTGGCCTCGGAGGAGCAGGTGATCAGCACCATCTACTACCTGATCGACGAGGACAACCTGCGCCTGGAGCTCCAGCAGCCCTGGATCTCCGTGGGCACGGACGCCGGCGGCTTCGACCCGGTCTGGGCCGAGCCCCTGGGCCCCTACCACCCCCGAGCCTACGGCACCTTCACCCGCATCCTGGGCAAGTACGTGCGGGAGGAGAAGGTCATCCCCCTGGAGGACGCCATCCGCAAGATGAGCGCCGCCCCGGCCAACCGCCTGGGCCTGCGGGACCGAGGCCAGCTGCGCCAGGGCTTCCTGGCCGACGTGGTCATCTTCGATCCCGAGACCGTGGCCGACCGGGCCACCTTCGAGAAGCCCCACCAGCTCTCCGTGGGGGTGCGGGACGTCTGGGTCAACGGCGTGCGGGTCCTGGAGAACGGGGTCCACACGGGGCTCAAGCCCGGCCGGGTGGTGCGCGGGCCGGGCGCCAACTGAGGAGGAGGCCATGGGTGCGATTCGACTCGTGACGGAGATCCCCGGCCCCAGGAGCCGGGCCATCGTGGCCCGCCGGGAGGCGGCTTCCTCCCGGGGGGCGGCCAAGCTCACCCCCATCGCCGTGGCCTCGGCCCAGGGCGCCACGGTCACCGACGTGGACGGCAACGTGCTCCTGGACTTTGCCGGGGGCATCGGCGCGCTGGCCGTGGGCCACTGTCCGCCGGACGTGGTGGCCGCTCTGCAGGAGCAGGCGTCCCGGCTCGTCCACATGTGCGCCATCGTCAGCAGCTACGAGCCCTTCGTGGAGGTCTGCGAGCTCCTCAACCAGGTGACGCCCGGGGCCTTCCCCAAGAAGAGCGTGCTCCTGAACAGCGGCGCGGAGGCGGTGGAGGCCGCGGTGAAGATGGCCCGGGCCTTCACCGGCCGCCAGGCCGTGGTGGTCTTCGAGGGGGCCTACCACGGCCGCACCAACCTGACCATGGCCATGACCAGCAAGTGGGCCCTCTTCAAGAAGGGCTTTGGCCCCTTTGCACCGGAGATCTACCGGCTGCCCTTCCCCAATCTCTACCGCCGGCCGGAGGAGATGAGCGAGGAGGGCTTCGTGGCCTGGGCCGTGGCCCAGCTGGAGAACGCCTTCATCGCCCAGGTGGACCCCAGCGCGGTGGCCGCGGTGGTCATCGAGCCGGTCCAGGGGGAAGGGGGCTTCATCCCCACGCCGCCCCGCTTCCTCCAGCGCATCCGGGAGCTGTGCGACCAGCACGGCATGGTCATGGTGGCGGACGAGATCCAGTGTGGCTTCGGCCGCACCGGGCGGCTCTTCGCGGTGGAGCACTACGGGGTGACGCCGGACCTGATCACCACGGGCAAGTCCCTGGCCGCGGGCATGCCCCTGGCCGCGGTCACCGGCCGGGCGGAGATCGTGGACGCGCCCCACCCGGGCGGCCTGGGCGGCACCTACAGCGGCAACCCCCTGGCCTGCGCCGCGGCCATCCAGGCCATCCGCACCATCCGGGAGCCGGCCTTCCTGGACCGGGCCCAGGCGGTGGGGCGGCGGCTCCGGGCCCACCTGGAGGGGATCCAGCAGGCCCACCCTCAGGTGATCGGGGATGTGCGGGGGCTGGGCCCCATGCTGGTCATGGAGCTGGTCACGGATCCGGTCACCAAGACGCCCCACCCGGAGCTGACCCAGGCCATCACCGGGGAGACCCTGAAGCGGGGGCTGATCACCATCCGGGCCGGCCTCTACAGCAACTGCGTGCGCTTCCTGCCGCCCCTGAACGTGAGCGACCAGGAGCTGGACGAGGCCATGGCTGTGCTGGCCGCCTCCGTGGACGCGGCGGTGCAGGCGGTGGGAGGAGGCTGATGGCGGATCCCCTGCCCAGCACGCCGGCGGAGGACGGCTTCCACATGCCTGGGGAGTGGGCGCCCCATGCCCGCACCTGGATGCTCTGGCCCACCCGGCCGGACGTCTGGCGGGAGGGGGCTGGCCCGGCCCAGGCCGCCTACGCCCAGGTGGCCGCCGCCATCGCCCGCTTCGAGCCGGTGACCCTGGGCGCGCTGCCCAGCCACCTGGAGCAGGCCCGCGCCCTTCTGCCCGAGGGCGTGGAGGTGCTTCCCCTGGAGTACAACGACGCCTGGATCCGGGACACGGGGCCCACCTTCCTGGTCAACGGCCAGGGGGAGGTGCGGGGCGTCCACTGGCAGTTCAACGCCTGGGGCGGCCACTACGCGGACTGGTCCGCGGACGCGCAGGTGGGTCGGCGGGTGCTGGAGCTGGCCGGCGCTCCCCGCTACCGGGCCGACCTGGTCATGGAAGGGGGCGCCCTGCACGTGGACGGGGAGGGCGCCCTCCTGGTGGTGGCGGAGTGCCTGCTCCACCCCAGCCGCAACCCCCACCTGAGCCAGGCGGAGATCGAGGCCCGGCTGCGGGCCTTCCTGGGGGTGGAGCGGGTCATCTGGCTGCCCTGGGGTGTGGAGGGAGACGAGACCAACGGCCACGTGGACAACCTCTGCTGCTTTGTGGAGCCGGGGCGGGTGGCCCTCACCTGGACGGACGATCCCTCCGATCCCCAGCACGCCCGCTCCGCGGCCGCGGAGGCGGTCCTGAAACAGGCCCGGGACGCCCGGGGGCGGCGGCTGGAGGTGGTGCGGATCCACCAGCCCGGGCCCCTGCACGTCACCCCGGAGGAAGCGGCCACCATCCAGCCCATGCCCGGCTCCCGTCCTCGCCGGGCGGGGGACCGGCTGGCCGCCTCCTACATCAACCACTACCTGGTCAACGGCGGGGTCGTCGCGCCCCTCTTCCAGGATCCCCGGGACGAGGAGGCCCTGGCCCTGCTGGCTCAGCTCTACCCCGGGCGGGAGGTGGTGGGCGTGCCCAGCCGGGAGATCCTCCTGGGCGGCGGGAACATCCACTGCATCACCCAGCAGGAGCCGGCGGGGCGGAGGACGAGCGAGGCGAGCTGACATGGCGAGGGGCTGACTCGCCAGGGCCGCCAGCATCCGCCTGGCCCCAATCAGCCAATCAACGAATCAACCAATTCACCAATCAACC
>CAYQEB010000005.1:14202-17562 GCA_964416395.1 uncultured Caldilineaceae bacterium
CATGACTTCCATCCCACTTCTCCAGGTGTCCGGCTCGTTCTACGAGATGGGGCACGCCCACGGACTGGCCTACCGGGACGCCATTCGCCGCTACACGGAGGGGCGCATCCGCCTGGCCCAGAGCGACACCTGGACCGGCCGCAGCCTCTCCCGGGAGGAGGTGCTGGCCCTGGCCCAGGCCTGTGTGGCGGAGCATTGGGCCTACGCGCCGGATCTGATGGAGGAGCTGGAGGGCATTGGGGACGCCACCGGCCTGAGCCTGGCCGAGCTGGTGATCACCAACGGCTTCACCGACTTCATCGACGTGGTCTACGCCCAGGCCCAACAGCGCGGGGTCACGTCCCAGGCCGCGGACGATTGCACCGCCTTCATCGTGCCGGACAGCCGCAGCCAGGAGGGGGGCGGCTTCCTGGGGCAGACCTGGGACATGCACGACGACTCCACCGAGTACGTGATCCTCCTGCGCAGCCAGCCGACGGAGGGGCCCACCTGCCTCACCTTCACCATCACCGGCTGCCTGGGCATGATCGGCATGAACGAGGCCGGGGTGGCCATCGGCATCAACAACCTGATGGGCAACGACGGCCAGATCGGCGTCACCTGGCCCTTCGTGGTGCGCAAGGCCCTGCAGCAGACCGATGCGGACGGGGCCCTGGCCTGCATCACCCAGGCCAAGCTGGCCGGGGCCCACAACTACCTGATCCTGGACCGCCAGGGGCGCGGCTACAACGTGGAGGCCATGTCCACGGCCACCCACGTCACCCCCCTGGGCCAGGAGCCCCTGGTCCACACCAACCACTGTCTCCTGCCCGAGACCCAGGCCCGCACCCGGCCCCGCCTGCCCGAATCCCAGGCCAGCACCGAGGCTCGCCTGGCCCAGGGCCGGCGCCTGCTGGCCGCCAACGGCCCGGTGACCCTGGAGCAGCTCATGGCCCTGACCCGGGACGAGACCATCTGTGTCCACGCCAAGCCGCCCTTCCACGTGGCCACCTGCGGCGCGGCCATCATGCAGCCAGCCAGCGGAGCCTTCTGGGCCCTGCTGGGCCTGCCCTGCGAGAACGAATACGAACGCTTCGAGGTGACCGGGTGATCCCAGAGCCGGGCGCCCGATGACCGATGACCGTGGGACGTCGTGGAGAAAGGGATCAGGAGGAGGCGCGAGTAGGAGGAACCAGGCCATGGAGATCCAGGAGATCCAGATCGTCACCATCCGCCCGGAGCACGCGCCGGCTCTGGCTCGGCTCCAGCGCATCTGCTTCCCCACCCTGGACGAGAGCGAGCTGATGAACGAGGAACACTTCCTGAGCCACTGCCGCATCTTCCCAGAGGGGAACTTCGTGGCCCTGGCCGACGGGGAGGTGGTGGGGCTGGGCTCGGGCTTCTTCATCGACTTCGACTTCGACCACCCGGACCACACCTTCCAGGAGATCATCGCCGGGGGCTTCTACACCAACCACGACCCCCAGGGGGCCTACTACTACGGCGCGGACATCAGCGTGCACCCGGACTACCGGGGCCGGGGCATCGGCGGGCGGCTCTACCAGGCCCGGAAGGAGCTGGTGCGCCGGACCAACCGCCGGGGCATCGTGGCCGGGGGCGTGTTGCCCGGCTATCCCCGCTACCGGGACCGGATGAGCGTGGCCGAGTACGTGGAGAGGGTGGTGGCTGGGGAGCTCCACGACCCCACCCTGAGCTTCCAGCTACGCCACGGCTTCGTGGTGAAGGGGCTGTTGGAGGGCTACATCCAGGACAGCGCCTCGGACAACTGGGCCACCCTCATCTTCTGGGAGAACCCGGACTACCGGCCTTCGGAGTAGGAGGGCGATGGTGGAAACAGAGCTGCCAGGCTCCTGGAACCTGGCAGGTCTTGCACGTTTGGCGAATTTTTCGGCAGATCTTCGACAGGGGCGCACAGCCGTGCGCCCCTCTGCGCGTCAAGCGGTCCCCAGGCGCTCCGCCCGGGCCCGGAACTCGGCCATGTCCAGGACCTGGCGGCTGAGCCTGGCCTCCTCCGCGGCGAAGGCCAGGAGGTGGCTTTCCAGGGAGGTGCGCACGTCCGTGAGGCCGGTCCCCTCCCCCCGAAGCAGCTCCAGGAAGGAGCGGAAGGTGCCCCAGTCCCCGCCGCCGTGGCCGCTGGTGTAGCTGGAATCCCGGGTGGGGATGGGCACCTCCTCCACGCCGCCGCCGTGGTGGTAGATGACGATCTCCGAGGGGTTGCCGAAACGGGCCCGGAGGGTGGCCTTGGTGCCGTCGTAGCGCATGGAGCGATGCTCCTCGTTGGAGTGGCCGTGCATGATCAGGGTCACCGAAGCGCCGCTGGCCATCTCCATGCTCACCACCTGGTGATCCACCACATCGTTGTCGCAGCGGTAGACACAGCGGCCGTAGGGCCCGGTCTCGATGGCCTGCTTGCGTCCTTCCCAGCTCAGGTCGTTGGTCATGGTGATGAAGGGCCAGACCGGAGGGGCCGCCTCCCCGGGCTCCAGGGCCCGGGGGCCGGGCAGGAGCCGGGCGTCCAGGTAGATGCCGATGGCGGAGAAGGGGCACTCGGCCTCGATGGGGCAGCCGTCGGTGCAGCGGTCCGGGATCTCCGGCCCTGCGTTCTCGGGCCGGAAGTGGATCAGGGAGCCGGTGGAGGAGAGGCGCACCACCGGCTCCTGCAGATTCCAGACCAGGAGGTCCAGGTCGTGGCAGCATTTGGCCAGGATCATGGGGGAGGACTCGTCCTTGCGCCGCCAGTTGCCCCGGACGAAGCTGTGGGCCATGTGCCACCAGGCCACGTTCTCCCGGTGCTCCACGGTGACGATCTGCCCCAGGCGGCCAGAGGTGACGATGTCGTGGAGGGTCTGCCAGAAGGGCGTGTAGCGGAGCACGTGGCAGATCTGCAGCTGGCGGCCCGTCTCCTCCGCCGCGTGGACCAGGCGCATGCAGCCTTCCAAAGTGTTGGCCATGGGCTTCTCCAGGAGCACGTCGTAGCCGGCCTCCATGGCCGCCACCGCGGGCTCCACGTGCATCTGGTCCTGGGTGGTGATGACCGCGCCGTCGGCCAGTTTGCCCTGGGCGATGAGCTCCTCCCAGCTTTCGTAGCATTGGCTGTCGTCCAGGTCGTGGGCCTCCGCGAAGCGCTGGCGGCGGATGGGATCCGGCTCGGCCACCGCCACAAAGCGGACCTCCCCGGGGTGGGCGAAGGCGTAGCTGGCGTAGGCGTGGGCGCCCCGAGCGCCGGCGCCGATGAGGACGAGTTCGATGGGTTTCGACATGTGGGACCTCTCTGGAATGGAAATGGGTGGATGGTTGTGGCCTGCCCTGGGGCCCAGCAAGTGGGGGATCCGCTGGGCCTGTCCGGGCTGGCAGGAATGG
>CAYQEB010000005.1:17662-29313 GCA_964416395.1 uncultured Caldilineaceae bacterium
CCTGGGGCCCAGCAAGTGGGGGATCCGCTGGGCCTGTCCGGGCTGGCAGGAATGGCTCCTCCAGGGCTCTTTCCCCCGAGCCCGTTTCCCCGGGCTTTCTCAGATGAAGAGGGGGGCCAGGACCAGGGTGATGGTGGAGAGGAGCTTGATGAGCACGTGGAGGGAGGGCCCCGCGGTGTCCTTCAGGGGATCCCCCACCGTGTCCCCCACCACAGAGGCCTTGTGGGCCTCGCTGCCCTTGCCCTGGAGCCGCCCGCTGCTGTCCGGCACCCCGTGGCTCTCGATGAACTTCTTGGCGTTGTCCCAGGCGCCCCCGCCGTTGTTCATGGCCGTGGCCAGGACGATGCCGGCGATGGTGCCCACCATGAGCAGCGCGGCCTCCGCCTCGGCCCGGAGGAGGATGCCGGTGACGATGGGCGCGCCCACCGCCAGGAGTCCGGGGGCGATCATGGCCCGGAGGGCGCCCCGGGCGGTGATGTCCACGGCCCGGGCGTAGTCCGGTTTGGCCGTCCCTTCCATGATGCCCGGGATCTCCCGGAACTGGCGGCGCACCTCCTCGATGATGCGCTCCGCGGTCTTCCCCACAGCCCGGATGGCCAGGGAGCTGAAGAGGAAGATCAGGGCCACCCCCACCATGGCCCCCACGAAGACCTCCACCTTGCCCAGGTCCACGGTGTGGGCCCGGGCGATCTCCTCCGCGGGGCGTCCCAGCACCTGCTTGATCAGGGCCACCTTGTCCAGATAGGCGCTGAAGAGCAGGAAGGCGGCCAGGGCCGCGGAGCCGATGGCGTAGCCTTTGGTCAGGGCCTTGGTGGTGTTGCCGGCCGAGTCCAGGGCGTCGGTCCCGGCCCGGATCTCCGGCGGCGCGCCGGACATCTCCACGATGCCCCCGGCGTTGTCCACGATGGGGCCGAAGGTGTCCATGGCCAGGACGAAGGCCGCGGTCATGAGCATGCCCATGGTGGCCACCGCGGTGCCGTAGATCCCCCCCTGGTAGGTGGAGACGTGCAGGGCCTCCGCGGTGCGGGCGCCACAGTAGAAGGAGGCCAGGAGGGCGATGCCCACGATGACCACCGGCGCCGCGGTGTTCTCGAAGGCCACGGCCAGGCCGGTGATGATGTTGGGGCCCGTGCCGCGCAGGCTGGCCTGGACGATGGTGCGCACCGGGCGGAAGCGGGCCTCGGTGTAGTACATGGTGATGAGCACGAAGGCGATGCTGGTGACCAGGCCGATGAGCCCGGCCCAGAAGAACCAGATGTCCCCCAGCATGGTGTCCACCACGTAGTAGAGGAAGATCGCGCCCAGGATGGCGGCCACGGCGTAGCCCCGGTAGAGGGCGTTGGTGGGCTCCTCCCCGGGGCGGTAGCGCAGGCCGGGGATGCTGGTGGTCCCGATCACGCCGGCCATGGAGGCCACCAGCCCGAAGGCCCGGACCACCAGGGGGAAGAAGATCCAGGCGATCTCCTGGGTGGCGGCGTAGAGGGCCACGCCCAGGATCATGGCGCCGATGTTCTCGGCCACGGTGGACTCGAAGAGGTCCGCGCCGCGGCCGGCGCAGTCCCCCACGTTGTCCCCCACCAGGTCCGCCACCACCCCGGCGTTCCGGGGGTCATCCTCGGGGATGCCGGCCTCCACCTTGCCCACCAGGTCCGCGCCCACGTCTGCAGCCTTGGTGTAGATGCCGCCGCCCAGCTGGGCGAAGAGGGCCACGAAGCTGGCGCCGAAGCCCATGCCCACGATGAGGAAGGGGGCGTTCTGGGGGGCGTCCATGCCGCCGTAGAGGAGGAACATGGTGTAGACGCCGATGAGGGAGAGGGCGATGACCAGGAAGCCGCTCACCGCGCCGCCGCGCAGGGCCACGTTCAGGGCCGCGCCCACCCCTTCCCGGGCGGCGTTGGCCGTGCGCACGTTGGACTTCACGGCCACGTACATGCCGATGATGCCGCTCAGCGCGCTGGTGGCCGCGCCCACCAGGAAGGCCACACCGGTGCGGACGCCCAGCCCCCAGCCCACGATGCCCGTCTCGGAGTAGTGTTCGAAGAGGGCCACCAGCACGGTGATGAACAGGGCGGTGATCACGGCCAGCACGCCGATGGTCATGTATTGCCGTCGGATGAAGGCCACCGCGCCCTCGTAGATGGCGTCGGCCACGGCCTTCATCTCTGGGGCGCCTGTCTCCCGACGCAGGACATCCCAGGCCAGGTAGGCGATGAAGAGCAGGGCCAGAATGCCCGATGCGGGTACAGTCCAAATGAGCCTCACTGGAGCACCTCCCGATGATGTTGAGGATGGTTGTTGGAACGAGCCTTTCCCGTATAAACAACTCCCCTTCCCGCCGCAGGCTGCAGGGAAAGGGGAGTTTTCTCCTCATTGGGGGTGACGAAGAGCTTCGGACGACTGGCAGAGTCCGCATCCGGGATGGATCTCCATGGGAGGCATGGCCTGCTCAGCTGCCGGATGCCTCCTCGGCGTTGGACAGCTCTTTCAGGATCCGTTGGATGAGCGCCTCCTTTTCCTTCAGGGCCTCCCGAAAGTTCATGCTGTCCGTGTCTGCGATCTCCATGCGCAGCTCGGAGAGATGATAGGTGAGGATCTCTGCCAGGATGCGAGCTTCTTTGTCGTCGAGTTCCAATCGGACCATGGGTTTCCCTCGCTTGGTCTGGTGCAGTTTTGAACGAATTGGGCCGGTTGTGGTCCTGAGGAGCGAGCGGTTTCGCTGTTTCCCCAGGGCCTAGCCACCACACCCTAATTATCGCGCCGATGGGGCGTGACGTCCAGTGCTTTGGGTGGGTTTTCCCCAAATTTCCTGGTCCGCCCAAAAAGCTAGGGGACCGGGATTTCCCGGCCCCCTGCGGTGTACAGTCGTCACATGCGGCTCGGAACGGCTTACTTCACCGGCTCCAGGCGGCCTGTGACCAGCAGGACCACCACGAAGGGATCGGCGTAGGGGCCGTTCTTGTAGACGGGATCGTCGTCCGCGGGCCAGCCCGTCACCCGCACGTCCGGGGCCGGGTTGTTGCCGTAGCGCTCCCAGAGCGGGATCTGGGGCAGGAGCTCGTTGTAGGCCAGGGCCAGGGTGTTGATGATCTCTTTCTGCTTCTCGATGTCGTTGCCCAGGCCGGCCGCGTCCGTCAGCTCGCCCAGGTCCACCTCGCCCACCACGTCGGTCTTCTGCTTCAGGTCGAAGTACATGCCCGGCTGATCCGGGTTGCCTTCCCCGCCCAGCTGCTGGTTGAAGGTGCGCAGGGCCGTGTTGTAGGCGAAGTGGGGGTGGGGGTTGCCGGCGCCCCACTGGCGGATGGCCAGCTCGAAGTTGCCGTTGTTCACCTCCACCGGGTGCTGCTGGAAGTTCACGCCCCGGAAGGAGACCTTGATGCCGAAGTTGGTGAGCTGCTCGGCCACGTTCTCCGCGGCTGCGCTCCAGTCCGCGTACTCGGCCGGCGCGATGAGCTCGAACTCCATGCGCTTGCCCGTGTCGTCGATCCAGACGCCGTCATCGTCCCGGGTGAAGCCCAGGTCGGTGAGCATCTGCTCCGCCTTCTCCAGGTTCGGGTCGTAGGTGTTCAGCTTGCCCAGGGTCTCCTCGGTGAGCCAGAGGGGAGCCAGGTTGTCGGAGAAGCCGGTCATGTAGACGTGGCGGCGGCCCGAGTCGCCCAGGGAGATGGTGCCGTTCTCCGCCCGGTCGATGACGTAGGCCAGGGCCTGGCGGAACTCCTTCACCTCGAAGGGGTGGATCTTGTGGTTGAAGTAGAGGGCCGGGCCGGAGTAGAGGGGCGCCCGGATGATGCGAATGCCCTCTTCGATGAACTGGCGCTCGGTGGCCGGCGGGAAGCCGTGGGTGGCGTAGTCCACCTCTTTGGCCAGGACCAGCGGGGTGATGGTGGGAGTCTCGCCGTTGAAGTTGACCAGTCGGTCGAACTTCACGTTCTCGGCCTGGAAGGAGGTCTCCACCTTGTTCAGGATCATCTGGGACTCGGTGATGCTGTCCTTGTCGATCTTGAAGGCGCCCAGGACCACCATGTCGTCCGGTCGGAACTCGCTGAACTCCTGGCGCAGGGCCTTCCACTCGTCGTCGTCCGGGGTCATCCCCTGGTCCACCAGGGCCCGCACCTTGTCCGCCCACTCGCCGTAGGTGGAGGAGGCCCGGATGAAGGTCTCTCGCAGCACCCGGCGAGGCACGGTGGTGGAGGGCTCCTTCAGGATGAAGTCCACGGTGTTCTCGTCCACCGCCTGGACGTCGGTGATGAAGCGCCAGACCGCCCGGTTCATCAGGCGCTCGATGGCGAAGGTGTCCAGCACGTCCTGGGAGGTGAAGGGGGAGCCGTCGCTCCAGACCGCCCCCTGGCGCAGGTGCACCCGCAGGGTGGTCTCATCCACCCACTCCCAGGATTCGCCGGCCATGGGCAGCCAGCTCTCGTCCGCCCACATGTACATGAACAGGGGCGGCTCCATCAGGTGCTGGTAGATGCTCAGGCTCAGGCCGTTGGTGACGAAGGTGTTGAAGTGGCCAGTGGGGGGCACCTGGTAGGGCCAGGCGATGTGCATCTCCGTGGGGGCCATGGCCTCTTCCGCGGGCGCGGCTTCCTCCGCGGCCGGGGCCGCCTCTTCTGCCGGGGCGGCCTCTTCCCCGCCGGCTGGGGCGCTGGGGGCGGCCGGGGCCGCGCAGGCGCTCAGCAGCAGGGCGAAGATCAGAACTGCTACGAACCAGAGTTTTCTCATGCTTCTCTCTCCTTGTGAACTGACTTGTGGGATGGATGGTCGAAAGTGCATACCGCTGAGAGACACGGGTGGTTGAAGGCAATGACGGTGGTGCAATGACGGTGGTGCGAGACGGCGATCACCCCCTTTCCTGGAAAGATGGACGGAGAGTCGGGGCCATGGCTGGCCGGCGAATCCGGGCTCCATCAAGGTCGGCGGCGGGCCAGGTAGGCCACCAGGGCCAGGAAAGCGATCCCCACCCCGAACATGAGGATGGAGACGGCCTTCTCCGGGGTCCCGGCATCGGTGACCAGGGCCAGGACCCCGGCCACCAGGGTGATGAACATGCCCAGGCGGAAGGCCGCCTGGCCCATCTGTGGGCTGATCATGGCAGGAATCGGCTACAGGGCGATCAGCTCGATCCGCTCCGACTTGCGGATGGGGCAGGCCACTCGCCCTCCCTCCGGGATGGGCTCGAGCTGAGGCGTGAGGGTGTCGCACTGACCCTCCACGAAGAACGGGCAACGGGGGTGAAAGGTGCAGCCCGGCGGCAGGTCGAGCAGGCTGGGGATGTCCGCGCTGCGCAGCTCCATGCGCCGTTTGCGCCGGGCCAGCTCCGGGTCCGCCTCGGGGACGGCGGAGAGCAGGGCCTGGGTGTAGGGGTGTCGGGAGTCGGTGATCACCCGGGGCGTGGGGCCCTCCTCCACGATGCGCCCCAGGTACATGACGCTGATGCGCCCCTCCCACGCGAAGTACTTGGCCAGGGCCAGGTCGTGGGTGATGAACAGGAAGGTGACGTTGAACTCGTTCTTCAGCCGGGAGAGCATGTTCAGCAGGCTGACCCGGATGGAGACGTCCACCATGGAGACCGCCTCGTCCGCCACGATGAACTCCGGCTCCACGGTCAAGGCCCGGGCCACAGAGACCCGCTGGCGCTGGCCTCCGCTGAGCTGATGGGGGTACTTGCCCATGAAGTCCTCGGCCGGGGTCAGGTCCACGATCTCCAGCAGCTCGATGGCCCGTTTCTCCGCGTCGGCCCGGCTGTGGGCCTTCTTGTGGCGGAGGAGGGGGGCGGTGATGATCTCCCGCACGGTGTGGGTGGGGTTCAGGGAGGCGTACGGGTCCTGGTGGACGATCTGCACCGCCCGGCGGTAGGCCCGGTAGCTCTCCCGGTCCAGCTTGCTGATGTCCTGCCCCTTGAAGAGGATCTGGCCGGAGGTGGGGGGCAGGAGGCCGGCCACCATGCGGCCGGTGGTGCTCTTGCCGCAGCCGCTTTCCCCCACCAGGCACATGATTTCGCCCTGCTCGATGGTCAGATCCACCGAGTCCACGGCGATGACCCGCTCCTTGCCCGCGCCGAAGGCCTTGGTCACGTTGCGCAGCTCGAAGATAGGCGCCATCTAGCTCGCTCCTCCCTGTTGGATGGCGTGGACGCCCCGGTGCAGGGGGGTCCGCTCCAGCTCTTTCTCCACATCGTGCCAGTGCCAGCAGGCCGCGTAGTGATCGGGCCCCACCTGGGTCAGGCTGGGCTCCTCCTCCCGGCATCTGCTGGTGGCGAAGCTGCAGCGGGGATGGAAGGGGCAGCCCGAGGGCAGGTCGATGAGGTCCGGCGGGGAGCCGGGGATGGAGAAGAGCTCCTCGAAGCCGCCGGCCACCGTGGGCACCGCCCGGATCAGCCCCAGGGTGTAGGGGTGGCGGGGGTTGTAGAAGAGCTCCTCCGTGGGGCCCATCTCCACCACCGCACCCGCGTACATGGTGGCGATGCGGTCCGCCAGCTCCGCGGCCACGGCCAGGTCGTGGGAGATGAAGATCATGGTGAAGTGCTGCTCTTCCTTCAGCTGGCGCAGCAGGTCCAGGATGGTGCGCTGGGTCAGGATGTCCAGGGCCGTGGTGGGCTCGTCCAGGATGAGCACCTGGGGCTCCAGGAGGAGGGAGAGGGCCAGGAGCACCCGCTGGCGCATGCCGCCGCTCAGTTCGTGGGGGTAGCTGTTCAGCACTCGCTCCGGATCCAGCTGGACGAAGCGCAGGAGCTCCAGGGACTTCTGGCGCACGGCCTGGCGGTCGTTCCAGCCGTGGGAGCGGGCCGTGTCCAGCATCTGGTCCCAGATGCGCAGCACCGGGTTGAAGGCGTTCAGAGCCGACTGGAAGACCATGGCGCACTCTTTCCAGCGGAACTCCCGCATCTCCTTGGGCTTCAGGGAGAGGACGTCCACCTCCCGCCCGTCTCGCCGGTAGGTGATCTTGCCCTGGGTGATCTGGGCGGACTTCACCAGCAGGCGAACGATGGCCAGGCCCAGGGTGGTCTTGCCCGAGCCGCTCTCCCCGATGAGGGCCACGCTCTCCCCCGCGTGCAGCTCCAGGTCCACGCCCCGCACCGCCTGGACCTCGCCCCGGCGGATGTTGTAGACCACGTGGACGTTCTCGAGGCTCAGGGGGGTGTGGTTCTTCCCCTGGGCGGTCTGGAAACTCCACTCCATCGAATCGTTCGCCATGGATGCTCGACTCCTGAGATGCTCGATTCCTGAAACGCTTGCCCTGGACCGATGCCGACCGGCCTGTGGCCTGTTGACCTCTGGGGAAGTCGGCTCACTCGCCGGAGCGCAGCCGGGGGTTGAAGACCAGCTCCAGGGAGCGGGTCAAGGTGATGACGGAAAGCTGGAAGAGGGCGATGGCCAGCACCGGCGCCATGATGTACCAGAGGCTGTCCTTGTAGAAGATGGCGCCCCGCACCCAGGCCAGGTTGATCATCACCCCCCAGTTGCTGGCGGAGATGGGCACCAGGCCCAGGAAGACCAGCCCCACCTGGGCGTAGACCGCGGCGGTCATGGAAAGGGTGAAGCTGATGACGATGTAGGTCATCATGTTGGGCACGATCTCCCGGAAGATGATGTGGCTGGTGCCCAGATCCAGGGCCCGGGCCGCCTCCACGAAGTCCCGCTCCTTCAGGGAGAGGGCCTGGGAGCGGACGGCCCGCAGCAGGGTGGGCCAGCTCAGCGCGCCCAGGAGCAGGCCCAGGAAGGCCAGATTGTTCAGGGTGACGAAGGCGGCCAGCACCGCCAGCAAGGGGAAACGGGGGATGGTCAGCACGATGTCGGTGATGGTCATGATGACCGTGTCCACCCAGCCGCCGGAAAAGCCGCTCAGGGTGCCGAAGGTCACCGCGATGAGGGTGGAGAGCACCGCGGCCACCACGCCCACGTAGATCACATCCTTGCCCCCGTGGACGATCTGGGAGAAGATGTCCCGGCCCTGGTGGTCCGTGCCGAAGGGATGCTCCCAGGAGGGGGGCAGGTAGATCTGGTCCACCTTGGTCTTGGTGTCCAGGGGGATGAACTCCGGCCCGATGAAGGAGAGGCCCACGATGAGCAGCACCATGATGAAGCCGATGAACCCCACCCGGTTGTAGCTCATCAGCCGCAGGGTGGTGCGGATGGAGCCCCAGATCTGGGAGAGGAGGCCGGTCTGGTTGGCGGCGCTGGCCGCTGTGCTGTTGGACATGACGGTTCCCTCAGGCTGTCTCACTCTTCCTGGCCACCCAGCTTGATCCGAGGATCGAGCCAGCTGTACAGGATGTCGGCGAAGAAGTTGGCGAAGACCACGGCCAGGGTGATGATGAGGAAGACTCCCTGCATCACCGGGTAGTCCCGCTGCTGCACGCTGTCGATGAGGACCCGGCCGATGCCCTGGTACTGGAAGATGCTCTCGATGAGCACCGATCCGCCCATGATGAAGCCCACGGTGATGGCGAACTGGGTGAAGAGGGGCAGGGAGGCGTTGCGCCCCACATAGGCCGTGGTGATGCGACTGTCCTTCAGCCCCCGGGCCCGGGCCACAGTCACGTAGTCCTCCTCCAGCGCGGCGATGGTGCTGCTCTTCATGCTCAGCATCCAGGTGCCCACTCGGGTCAGGATGTAGGTGGTGATGGGCAGGGCCGCGTGGAAGAAGATGTCCTTGATGAAGGCGAAGGAGAGGTTCGGCTGCATGCCCGGGGACATGGAGCCCCGCATCTGGGCGATGGGCGCCAGCTTCCACTGGACGCCCAGCCAGACGATGAGCATGATGCCCACCAGGTAGTCGGGCACGGAGCTCAAGATGGAGGCCAGGATGGTGAGCACGTGGTCCAGCAGGCTCTCTCGGCGGTAGGCCATGAGCAGCCCCAGGGCCATGCCGATGATGAAGCTGATGATCAGCCCGGTGCCCACGCTGAAGAGGGTCCAGGGCAGGAAGCGCTTGATGATGGCCGAGACCTCCGTCCCCGGGGAGAGGATGGAGGTGCCCAGGTCCCCTCGCAGCAGGTTGCCCAGGTACTGGACATATTGGAGGGCCAGGGGCTGGTTCAGGTCGATGGAGAAGAGGGCCGCGGCCTGGTCCAGGGCCTCGTGGTAGGTGAGGCCGTAGTTCACCAGCAGGAAGTTCACGTACTGTTCCACCGGGTTGCCCGGCAGAAGGCGGATCAGGAAGAAGATGATGGTGGTCACCGCAAAGACGGTGAAGGCGGTCTTGAGCAGCTTGCGGAAGAGGTAGGAACGGGCGATGGTTGCCGCCCACTTCCGCCAGGGGCTGGGGCCCGCCGCCGGGGATCGGATCGCTTCTACTGTGGCCATGCTGAGTTTGTCTCCCTGCCTGGTGAAGAGGCGTACAGGTCCGTGTTCAGGAGAGCAGCACCGACGGGAGAGTCCACTGAAGCGGGCTCCGGATGGGGGAGACAGAGCCCGGGCTGTCCGTCTGAGAAAGTGGGGGTGATCTGCCAGCCGTGGACTGGGCTATCGGTGAAAGGACAGGGTATGTAAACGCACTTAACAAAGGGGGTGTTTCTAGTATAGCGACTAAACCGGGCGGTGTCAAGAAGGAAAAAACGCGCCCGATCCTCAGGACAAGCTATGGGAAATCCGCTGAAATTCCTCCGGATTCCTCCGCACCACTTGACACGCCTGGGGGAACGGGTGTACGATCTGGCCAAAACATGAACTGTCATTCAATATCCGAATGGTAGTTCGCACGGCAGCCGTCCATCCAGCGATAACCCACTCCATGTCACGTGTCCAACGCCGCCGCGACCGCCGCCGCCAGGAGCTCGTCCGCCTGGCGCGAGAGATCATCGCCCGCAAAGGCATCCCCGGCCTCACCGTCCAGGAGGTGACCGAGGCCGCGGACATGGCCGTGGGCAGCTTCTACACCTACTTCCCCAGCAAGGAGGCCCTCCTGGAAGCCGCCATCTGGGAGGATCTCCAGCGCCTGGGGGACCCAGACAACCCTGCCATCCAGGATCTGCCTTTGGACCAGCGCCGCCAGGCCCAGCTGCATCAGACCTTCGCCTTTGTAGAGGCCCACCGGGGCCTGATGCAGGCCGTCTTTGGGCCCGGGGGCCCGCCGGAGCAGCTGGAGCGGGGCATGGCTCTGCTGGAACGCCGGGTGCGGGAAGGCATGGCCCGCACCACCCCTCTGCCCGACCAGGTCATCGAGTGGATGGCGCCCCTGCTCAGCGGGCTCATCGCTGGGGGCATCCGCTACCTGCTGGCCCATCCCGAGGTCAGCCCGGCGGAGATGGCCGCCCGCACGGTCAGCCTGCTGCGCCCCCTGGAGGAGCAGCTCCGTTCCTCGGACGCCGCCTCGGGCCAGCCTTGAAGCACCCCTGCACAGGGACCGCCATGTCTGTCCGTCGCCTCTGGGCCATCATGCGAAAAGAGTTCCGTCACATCCTGCGGGACCGGCGCATGCTCTTCATGGTGACTGTCTCCCCGGCCATCATGCTGATGGCCTTCGCCTACGTCTTCTCTTTCGACCTCAACCCCACCCGGATGGCTGTTTTCGACCAGGACCACAGCCCCCACTCGCGCCAGCTGGTCCTGGCTTTGAGCCAGGATCGCAACCTGATCCCTGCGGGGGAGGTGGCCCGCTACCAGGATCTGCGCTGGGGGATGCAGGCCGGCCGGATCAAGCTGGGCCTGGTGATCCCGCCCGACTTCGGCGCGGACCTGATGGCGGGGCGCGGCGCCCAGGTGCAGGTGCTGGGGGACGGCTCGGATCCCATCAACACCAGCTCCCAGATGGCCCTCCTGTCCCGGCGGATCGACGAGTGGAGCCAGCCCTACCGCTCCAAGGCCCTGGCCCAGCCGGTGGAGCTTCGCTCCCTGATCCTCTACAACCCGGACGTCAAGGGGCGGTGGAGCATGGCGCCCGCCCTCCTGGCCATCGCCATGATCCTGCCCAGCATGTCCGTGGCCCTGGCCCTGGCCCGGGAGAAGGAGCTGGGGAGCTTCGAGAGCCTGGCCGCCACGCCGGTGCGGGCCCCGGAGTACATCCTGGGCAAACTCGCCCCGTACATCGCCTTCGGGATGATCAGCGCCGGCCTGGCCATCGCTGTGGCCGTGCTCTGGTTCCAGGTGCCCATGCGGGGCCGCTATTCCGACCTGATGGGCTTCACCCTCCTCTACCTCTGGGCCACCCTGGGCATCAGCACCTTCGTCTCCAGCTTCATCGCCAACCAGAGCACGGCGTTGCGGGCTGTGCTGCTGCTTTTCCTGGTGCCCAGCTTCTTCCTGACCGGCCTCATCATCCCCATCGACGAACGGGCCCGGCTGGTGGCCTACTCCCTGCCGGCCACCCACTACGTGGCCATCAACCGGGCCGTTTTCCTGAAGGGGCTGAGCTGGGGCCCTCTGGGTTTCCACGCCTTCCTGCTCCTGGCCATGGGGCTCCTTTCCACCGTGATCACCGTGCTCAGTTTCCGCAAGCGGGTGGGGTGAGGGGGGGCGAGCGCGCCGTTGATGGAGCCCGTGGGCGATCCGACCATTGGCGACGGGGTTCAGCGTATGCTGGGGTTCAATGGACGGTGGGGGGCTCAAACGGCGGAGAGGATAGGCGGTTTGGATCCTTGCCCTTGCACCGCCTGATCTCGGCTCTGGAATCTTCACCCTTGAATTTTCACCCTGTTCCCTGAAGCCTGTCTCTCT
>CAYQEB010000005.1:29413-32504 GCA_964416395.1 uncultured Caldilineaceae bacterium
GCTCTGGAATCTTCACCCTTGAATTTTCACCCTGTTCCCTGAAGCCTGTCTCTCTGAACCCTGTTTCCCAAGCCCGATGCTTCGCCAGATCCTCAACATCGCCTGGAAAGAGTTTCTGCAGATCCGCCGGGACAGGTTCCTGATCATCTTCCTGATCCTGGCGCCCACCATGCAGCTGGTCCTCATCTCCCGCAACACGGCCCGGGGCCTGCGAGACGTTTCCGTGGCTGTGCTGGACCTGGACCAGTCCGCCCTCAGCCGGGAGTTCGTCCAGGAGCTGGATGTGACCCAGGAGATGGTGGTGCGCTACCACCCGGACACCCATCAGGCCCTGCACCAGCTCCTGGACGATGGCCTGGCCCAGGTGGGGATCGTGATCCCACAAGGGTTCCAGCGCCGTTTCCGCAGCCCCACCCAGGCCCCGGCCCAGCTCCAGGCCCTGGTGGACGGCGCCAACATCCTCATCGGGGCCAACGCCGACCCGGTCATCAGCGGGGTGTTGGGCCGCCTGGTCCAGCGTCACGTGCAGCTGCCGCCTGGGGTGGAGCTGGGGGGCGTCCAGGTCTATTCCAGCGCCCTCTTCAACCCCACCTTCGACATCCAGTGGTTCGTCATCCCGTCCACCCTGGCCTTCATCACCTATCAGGTGGCCCTGGTGTTGGCCGCCACCGGTTTCGTGCGGGAGAAGGAGATCGGCACCCTGGAGCAGCTGCTCATCACCCCCATCCGACGGGTGGAGCTGATCACCGGCAAGGCCGCGCCCTCGGTGGTGCTCGGGGCCCTCAACTTCCTGCTGCTCACCGGCGTCCAGACCTGGGGCTATCGCATCCCCATCCGGGGCAGCCTGCCCCTGTTGATGGCCCTGGCCCTGGCCGCCATCGTGGCCGTGGTGGGCGTGGGCACGGTCATCTCCGTCATCAGCCAGAGCCAGCAGCAGGCAGTGCTCCTGGTCTTCCTCCTGGCCATCCTGGAGGTGACCATCAGCGGCTACCTGCTGCCGGTGGAGAGCATGCCTGTGGTCATGCGGGGGCTGGCCCAGGTCTCGCCCCTGCAGCACTTCATGACCGCCTACCGGGCCATCATCCTGCAGGGATCCACCCTGGCCATGCTCCTTCCCCACTTCCTGGCTCTCCTGGGCATCATCGTCGCCACCGGGGCCGTGGCCTGGCGGGCCTTCAGCCGCCACGTGGCATGAAGGGTGAGGTGTGGGATCCGGGCCAGCGCCTGCGTCCCTTCGTTCATCGCATTCGGTTCATTGCCTTTCACCTGTCATCCCATGAACGCCATCGAGACCCACCGCCTCCACCGCCGTTTCCGCCGCACCGTCGCGGTCAAGGAGCTGGACCTGGCCATCCCTCCAGGGACCATCTACGGCCTCATCGGGCCGGACGGGGCCGGCAAGACCACCACCCTGCGCATGCTGGCTGGGGTGCTCCGGCCCACCTCGGGCCAGGCCAGGGTGCTGGGGAAGGACGTGGTGCGGGATCCCGAGGCCCTGCGTCGTCACATCGGCTACATGCCCCAGCACTTCAGCCTCTACGGGGATCTGTCCGTGCTGGAGAACCTGACCTTCTTCGCCGAGATCTACGGCGTCCCCCGGGGGGAACGGACGGCCCGCATCCAGCGGCTGCTGCGTTTCGCCCAACTGGAGGCCTTCGCCCACCGGCCCGCGGCCAAGCTCTCCGGCGGCATGAAGAAGAAGCTGGGCCTGGCCTGCGCCCTGGTCCACAGCCCCCAGCTCCTGCTCCTGGACGAGCCCACCAACGGCGTGGATCCAGTCAGCCGCCGGGAGTTCTGGGACATCCTGGGGGAGCTCTACCTGCAGGGGGTGACCATCCTCGTCACCACCCCGTACATGGACGAGGCGGAGCGCTGCAACCAGGTGGGGCTCATGTTCCGGGGGGAGCTCATCCAGCAGGGGGAGCCGGACGCCCTGCGCCGCCTGGCCCCGGGTCAGATGCTGGTGCTCTACGCGCCGGACCTGCTGCGGGTGGAGCAGCTCCTGGCCCAATTTCCCGACGTGCTCTCCCTGCAGGTCTACGGGGACCGGCTGCACCTCTTCGTGGCCGACGCCCAGGCCTCCAAGCCTCGGCTGGCGGCCTTCCTGCGCCAGAAGGGCGTGGCCTTCACCGCCCTCTACCAGGATGAGCCCCGGCTGGAGGAGGCCTTCATCCACCTGATCCGCCAGGCCCGGGCCCGGGAGGCCGCCGTCCAGGCCTAGGACCAGTTCGCAGCACCGAGCGCCAACTGCCATGACCGCACCCACCTCCGCCCAGCCGCAAAAAGTCGCCCCCCGCCCTGGCCCTCGCCCTGTCGCGGTGGTGGTCCAGGAGCTCACCAAGAAGTTCGGCGATTTCGTGGCCGTGGACCACATCAGTTTCCAGGTGGCGGCCGGGGAGATCTTCGGCTTCCTGGGGCCCAACGGCTCGGGCAAGACCACCACCATCCGCATGCTCCTGGGCCTCATCCGCCCCACGGAGGGCCAGGCCTGGGTCCTGGGCATGGACGTCCTCCGGGAACCGGCGGCCATCGCCCGGCGGGTGGGCTACATGAGCCAGAAGTTCAGCCTCTACCCGGACCTGACCGGGGACGAGAACCTGACCTTCTACGGCCGGGCCTACGGGCTGCGGGGGCGGGAGCTGGCCCGGCGCAAGGACCAGGTGCTGGCCCTCACCGGGCTGGAGCGCCAGCGTCACCGACTCACCGCCAACCTGGCCGGGGGCTGGCAGCAGCGCCTGGCCCTGGCCGCGGCCATCCTGCACCAGCCCGAGCTCCTCTTCCTGGACGAGCCCACCGCGGGCGTGGATCCGGTGAGTCGGCGCAACTTCTGGCGGCTCCTCTACGACCTGGCCGACCAGGGGACCACCATCTTCGTCACCACCCACTACATGGACGAGGCGGAGCAGTGCCATCGCCTGGCCTTCATCCACCGGGGCCGGATCATCGCCATCGGCCCACCTGGCCAGATCAAACGGGAGCGCATGCCCGGCCAGGTGGTGGAGATCCTCTGCCAGCAGCCCCAGGTGGGCATCCAGGCCCTGCGGGAGGCCGGCCTCCCCGAGGTGGCCCTCTACGGCAAGCGCATCCACGC
>CAYQEB010000005.1:32604-35299 GCA_964416395.1 uncultured Caldilineaceae bacterium
CTGGAGAGCGAAGAGGTGGCCGTCGCGCCGGAGATGGGCGGCCGCATCCTGGAGCTGTTGGTGGAGGAGGGGGACGTGGTGGCGCGCGGGCAGGTGGTGGCCCGCCTGGACGATAGCCTGGTCCGTCTGCAGCTGGCCCAGGCGGAAGCGAACGTGGCCCAGGCAGAGGCTCGGCTGGCCCAGCTGAAGGCCGCGGTGCGCCCCCAGGAGATCGCCCTGGCTCAGGCTCGTCTCGCCCAGGCCCAGGTGGCTCTGGAGGCCGCCCAGGTGGCCCTGGAGGACGCCATCCGCCTGCGGGACAACCCCCAGGAGCTGGACGTGCAGATCGTCCAGGCCCAGGCCGCGCTGGCGGAGGCCCGGGCCCATGCCCGGGCGGCCAGACATCAGGCCCAGGCCGCAGATCTGGAGGCCCAGATGTGGGGAGAGATCGCCCAGGACCTGGCCCGAGGACAGACGGTCACCCTGCCCAACGGCACGGTCATCACCGTCCAGGCCCCGCCGGACAAGAAACACCAGGCCAACGTGCAGTGGAACCTGGCCAGTCAGAAGGCCTGGCAGGCCTGGCAGCAGGCGGCCCAGGCCGACGCGGCCGTTGGCCAGGCCCAGGCCACCCTGGAGGATCTGCAGAAGCAGCGAGAGGACCACCAGGAGGCGAACGCCCAGGTGGTGGCCGCCACCAACGCCCGGGACAAGGCCCAGGTGGAGGTCCAGCGAGCCCAGGCGGCCCTGGACGCGGTCAGCGCCGGGCCCCGGGAGGAGCAGATCCGGGCGGCGGAGGCGGCCCTGGCCCAGGCCAAGGCGGCTCGGGATGCCCAGGCCCTGCTGCTGGAGAAGGCCGAGGTGACCGCGCCTGTGGAGGGGGTGGTGGCCGCCCGGGCCTTCTCCGCCGGCGAGGTCATCGGCCCAGGACAGCGCCTGCTGACCATCCAGCGCCCGGAGCGCATCACCATCGTCGTCTACGTCCCTGCCGCCCTGATCGACGCCCTGCAGGTGGACCAGGTCTACCCCTTGGTGGCGGACACGGCGCCAGGCAAGCGCTACCAGGCCCGGATCCGGGCCATCGCCGACGAGCCGGAGTTCACCATGCGCCAGTCCCAGAACGTGGCCGAGCGGGCCGCGGTGGTCTACGCCGTCACCCTGGAGGTGGAGGACCCGGACGAGTTCCTGCGCCCCGGCACGCCTGGGGACGTGCTCATGGCGCCCTGAATTTTCCGAAAAAATCTTGCCCAGAGCGAACTGCATCCGACTGAACGGACCGCGCCACCGAACGGACGGCATAACCGAACGGACGGCGCAATCGAACGGACCATGAAAAGAACCCTTGCCACGATCCTCACCCTGCTCCTCACCGGGGCCATCCTCTACGCCGCGGCCCTGCTGCTGATCCCCGACGACGTGGCCCGGGCTTGGCGTCAGCTGGGCCTGCCCGCCCCACCTGTGGCCCGGCTGGCGGAACAGCCCGGCCTGGTGGCCCGAACCGAGGAGGTCCGCCTCTACGGCGCCCTGGAGGCCCGGGTCACCCATGTGATGAGCGAGCTGGAGGGGCGGGTGGTGGCGGTGCTGGTGGCGGAAGGGGATCGGGTGGAGAAGGGACAGCCGCTCCTGCGCCTGGACCCCACGGACGTGCAGGCCCAGGTGGCGGCCGCGCAGGAGGCAGTGGCCGCGGCCCAGGCGGCCCGGGACGCGGTGGCCGCCCCGCCGGACGAGACGGCCCGGGCCCTGGCCGACCGCTCCGTGGAGGCCGCCCGCACGGACCTCCTCAACGCCCAGCGCAGCCTGGTCCAGGCCCTGGTCGTCCGGGAGAACCCGCTGGCCCTCCAGGCTCGGATCGACCAGACCGCTGCCTTGATCCCGGTGGCCCAGGCCAACGTGGACGCGGCCCAGGCCGGGGTCAAGCAGGCCCAGGTCCTCATTGAGGATGCCCGGACGGACCTCTCCCGGGAGGGCAAGTACCGGGTGCGCATCCTGGAGGCCCAGAAGGCCGCGGCCCAGGAGGAGTTGAACGCGGCCCGGGCCCGGCTCACCGGCCTCTACCGCACCCTGGCCCTGCTGGAGCGGATGCGGGAGGAGCCTCTAGAGCTGATCGCCCAGGTGCACCAGGCGGAAAACCAGGTGAAGCTGGCCCAGGCCGCCCTGGAAGTGGCCGAAGCCGAGCGGGCTCTGCAGATCGCCCCGCCCCAGCCGGAGGCGGTGGCCGTGGCCCAGGCCGATGTGGACAAGGCCCAGGCTGGGTTGGCGCTGGCTCGCTGGCGTGAGGCCCGGCTGACCGTCACCGCGCCGAGCTCAGGGCGGGTCCAGGAGCGGGCGGTGGAGGTGGGGGAGGTGGTGAAGACAGGGGCGCCCCTCATGGCCATCGCCGACACCGCCCAGATCGAGCTCTGGGCCTACGTGGCCGCGCAGGATCTGCAGCGGGTGCATCTGGGCGACCGCCTGCCGGTGGAGGTCCTGGCCATCCCCGAGGAGCGCTTTCAAGGCCGGGTCTTTTTCATCGCCAGCCAGGCCCAGTTCCGGCCCAACAATGTCCTCAATCCCGAGGACCGGGGGGAGATGGTCTTCCTGATCAAGCTGGCCCTGGACAACGGCGACGGCCGCCTCAAGCCCGGCATGCCCGCGGATGTGATCCTGCCGTGAGGGGATCGGGTGTCCGTTTTTGGTGATTGGAAAGGGGGGACTGGAGAGGGGTGACTGGAGAGAA
>CAYQEB010000005.1:35399-64772 GCA_964416395.1 uncultured Caldilineaceae bacterium
ACCGGGCCACCCCGTTCCCCTGGCCGCCGTAGCCTGTGAGCTCCACGTAGCCCCAGCCCTGGACCGGCTGCCCGGCTCGCTCCCCCTGGACCTGCACCGCTCCCTCGTAGTAGACGAAGGCCACCCGCATCTCCTGGTCCCGGACGATGGGCTCCAGGGTCAGCTCCAGGTCGAACTTGGGGAAGCGCACCCGCCAGCCCGACGGATAGGTGATGCCCGTCACCGGGCTGGTCCAGCGGCCCAGGGGCTCCAGCTGAAAATCCTGGGCCCGGATGGGCTCCTGGCGGCCGTCGGGCCAGGCCAGCGTGCCCTGGAAGATGGTCTGGGGCGGGCCGCTGGCCGTGCGGATCTGGGCGAACATGAGCGCCGTGCCGTCCTCCAGCTGCAGGCCGAACCAGTCCCAGCCCACTGCGTCCGAGCTCAGGGCGCTGGTGCCGAACTCGTGGTCCATCCAGCTCACCCCGGTCACCGGGACGACGCCCCGGGGCAGGGTCAGGGTCCCCTGGGTCTCCAGCCCCACCAGGCTGTAGTAGTAGCTGGCGTTGCCCGGCTCCGGTCCCTTCTGGCTCAGCCCCTGGCGGCCGTGGAGGAGGGGCGGGCGGCGCTCCCGTAGGGTGAGGTCCAGAGCCACTGGGCCTTCCTGGGTGGCGGCCCTGGCCCGGAGGCGGAAGAGCCCTGGCTCCGTCTCCTGGGCGGACCAGTCCTCCAGCCAGACGGCGAAGCGAGGCTCCCCGGTGGCCCCGGCCAGCTCGTTCCCGCCCCGGCTGAAGCGGTCGAAGCTGACGTGCTGGTCCCCTGGCCCATCGGTGATGGCGAAGTGGGCCATGTAGAGCTGGCTGCTGGCCCAGGAGGAGGCCCGCTCCTCGGGTTTGGCCTGGAGCCCGGTGCGGAAGAAGGTGAGCTGGAAGCCGTAGGGCTGGCCCTGTTCGTCCAGCAGGTTGCCGGTGAAGTACCACCACTCGGTGCGGAAAGCCGGGTGGGGGCCGTGGTCCTGGGGGAAGCGGAAGGGGCGGGGCTCGTAGGCCCGGGCGAAATTTGGGTCCGGCTGGACGCTGAGCATCTCCAGCACGTCGGCCCGGGCCAGGGCGGGCTCCTGCTGGGGCTGGCAGCCGCTCAGGAGGAGGCCCAGGGCCAGGATCGTCAGGAGGAGCTGGGCCGGGTGAGCGCGCAACAGGGCCGGCGGCCACGCCACCGACCCTGTCTCGTCGTTTCGGGCTCTGCTGCGGGGGGATCGGTTCACAGGTGGAAGGGGCGGATCACTTTTCGACCTGGTGTCGGGCCTTGACCATCTCGTGGATCTGGGCCACGATCTCCGGGTTGGCCAGGGTGGTCACGTCGCCGGGATCCTTGCCGTTGGAGATGGCGGCCAGGACCCGGCGCATGATCTTGCCCGAGCGGGTCTTGGGCAGGTCGGGCACCAGGTAGACGTTCTTGGGCCGGGCGATCTTGCTGATGATGGTCTCCACGGCCTTGACGATCTTCTGCTCGATCTCCGGGCTGGGCTGGATGCCCGGCTTGAGGGAGGCGTAGACCTCGGGCACGGTGCCCTTCAGCTCGTCGGCTCGGGGGACCACCGCGGCCTCGGCCACTTCCTCCACCGTGAGCACCGCGGACTCGATCTCCTTGGTGCCCAGGCGATGGCCGGCCACGTTGATCACGTCGTCCACCCGGCCCAGGATGCGGAAGTAGCCGTCCGCGGCCAGCACCGCCGCGTCCCCGGCGAAGTAGGGCCAGTCTCGCCAGTCCTTGCTGTCCGGGTTCCGGTTGTACTTGGCGTAGTAGGTCTGGATGAAGCGGTTGGGATCGCCCCAGATGCCCTGGGTGATGCCTGGCCAGGGATTGCGGATGACGATGTTCCCGGCCCGGCCGGCGCCGGCGGGGATCTCGTTGCCGTCGTCGTCCAGGATGGTGGCGTAGATGCCCGGCAGGGCGGGGCCGGCGCTGCCCGGCTTCATGGCGTGGATGGCCGGGATGGTGGTGCAGAGGAAGCCGCCGGTCTCGGTCTGCCACCAGGTGTCCACGATCACCGCCTTGTCCTTGCCCACCGTGTGGTAGTACCAGCGCCAGACCTCCGGCTCAATGGGCTCGCCCACGGTGGTCATGTGTTTGAACTGGACGTTGGGGTAGTTCTTCGGGCCGTCGGGGTCCGCCTTGCGCATCATGCGGATGGCTGTGGGGGAGGTGTGGAAGATGTTCACGCCCAGCTGTTCGGAGATGCGCCAGGGCCGGCCGGCGTCCGGGTAGGTGGGGACGCCCTCGTAGATGACGCTGGTGGCAGCCAGGGAGAGAGGACCGTAGACGATGTAGGAATGGCCGGTGATCCAGCCGATGTCCGCCATGCACCAGTAGACGTCCTCGGGGTGGATGTCCTGGACGGCCCAGGAGGTCCAGGTCACGTAGGCCATATAGCCGCCAGTGCTGTGCTGCTGTCCTTTGGGCCGGCCGGTGGTGCCGCTGGTGTACATGAGGAAGAGAGGGGCCTCCGCCGGCATCTGGGCCGGCTCCACCCGCGCGCCCCGGTGGGCCTTGAGCAGGTCGTCCACGAAGACGTCCCGCCCTTCCACCATGGGGGCCTCGGAGTGGTATTCCCCGGGGTAGCGTCGCCAGACCAGGACTTTCTCCACCTCCTGGCCCATCTTCTGGGCCGCCTCGACCGCCTCATCGGCCTTGGTCTTGTGGTCCAGGAGCTTGCCGCTGCGGTAGTAGGCGTCGATGGTGACCAGGATGTGGCTGCCCGAGTCCTCGATGCGGTCCGCGCAGGCCTGGCCGCTGAAGCCGGCGAAGACCACGGAGTGGATGATGCCCAGGCGGGCGCAGGCCAGCATGGTGATGGGCAGTTCCACCACCATGGGCATGTGGATGGTCACCCGGTCCCCGGCCTTCAGCCCCAGGCTCTGGAGCACCGCGGCCATCTCGTTGACCCGGACGTAGAGCTCCTGGTAGGTGACCACGCTGTGGGCCTCGTCCTCCGGTTCGGGCACGAAGATGAAGGCAGCTTTGTTGCGATGTTTCTCCAGGTGGCGGTCCACACAGTTGTAGCAGGCGTTGAGCTTGCCCCCCACGAACCACTTCCAGAAGGGCGGGTTGCTGGTGTCCAGGGTGGTGTGCCAGTACTGGTACCAGTCCAGCATGTCCGCGTATTCCTTGAAGCATTCCGGGAAGTGCTCCTCGCTGAAGCGGTCGAAGATGGTGGGGTCCGTGAAGTTGGCTTGAGCGATGAACTCCATGGAGGGGTAGTAGTACTCCTCTTCTCCCCAGTGCACAGCGACTTCGGCTTCGGTCACTTCGGTCCGTTCTTTCTCAACCATGGAAGCTGCCTCCTTGACATTTTGGGACATTTTGGGTTGTTGAGTCGATTGGCCCTGCGAGTTGGTGTGGTCCTCTGGGGGAGGGAGGCGGTGTGAGATGAGGAGGAAAGGTCGTCTTCCGAGCTACTTTGATTGTATCTGGGCGGCCTGGGAATGTCAATATCGGTGCGGATCCCAGCCCCTGGCCGGGGGAGGAGCGGCCTGGATTGCGACGACGTTGGGGGACAACCAGGAAGGCGGGCGAACCGCCCTTTCCATCCAGGATAGACCGCGCGCACAGGCTTGGCAACATCCCTTCCGACAGCCCTGGCCTGCCAGGGAGGATAGGCCCATCCCCCTCCTTTCGGGTAGTCGCCAGGAGGGGGCTCCCGGGCCGCAAGGTGTTTGACCCGGCCTGGGCCATTGGGCTACTATGTGGGCGCAGAACGCGAAGGCGGACAGGGTTCCCTGGAGCGACTTCCCATGAAGCGAAAACAAGGTCTGGCTTCCCACCGACTGCTCTCCCTCACCGAGGAGGAGCTGAGCCGCATCATCCTGGACATCCACGACGGTCCGGTCCAATATCTCTTCACCGCCCTCTCCCTCCTCACCCGCATCCAGAACGAGATCGGCCAGGACCCGGCCCGGGCGGATCTCCTGCCCGATCTGGCCCAGGTGGGGGTGCTCCTGGAGTCCTCCCTCTACGAGATCAAGTTCTTCCTGGGCACCTTTCGCCCTCCGGAATTCCACCGCCGTTCTCTCCTCTCCGTCCTCCAGGGGCTGGTGATCCAGCACGAGGAGCGCACCGGCAACACGGTGGAGCTCTCCGCCGCCGATCTGCCGGACGACATCGCCCTGCCGGTGAAGATCGCCCTCTACCGCATCCTCCAGGAAGCCCTCTCCAACGCCTACCGCCACGCCCAGGTGGACCGACACTGGGTGCGCATCTGGTTCGAGGATGGGTGCGTCTGCATGGAGGTGGTGGACCGGGGCCAGGGCTTCGAGCCCCCATCCCTGGACGAGCTGCCCGACACCGTCCAGGAGACCCACATCGGCCTGCGAGGCATGCGGGACCGGGTGGCCCTGCTGGAGGGCGAATTTCACCTGTTCAGCCGCCCCGGCGAGGGGACCCGCATCCTGGTGAAGGTGCCCGCCTATGTCTGAACAGCCTGAACAAACCCGCTCCGACTCCCCTCATCAGCCCATCCGTGTCGTCCTGGCCGATGACCACGCCCTGGTGCTGGAGGGCCTGCGCGCCCTGCTGGAACAGGCCCCGGACATCCAGGTGGTGGACGTGGTCCAGGACGGAGACGAGCTCCTGGCCCTGCTGGAGCGCCGCCCCGCGGACGTGGTGGTGCTGGACCTGCAGATGCCCTACCATGGCTTCACGGCCCTGGCCGAGATCCGCCGCCGACAGATGCCCGTGCGGGTGCTGGTCCTCACCGCCTTCGGGGACGGGGAGAGCATCCAGACGGCCATCGAGCTGGGCGCGGAGGGCTTCGCGCTCAAGACCGAGTCCCCTCGCCAGACGGTGGAGGCCATCCGCCTGGTGGCTGGCGGGCGGCTGGTCTACCCCCGGGCGGCCCAGCGCTGGCTGGCCCTGCAGCGCGGCCGTCCCCTCTCCCCTGGGCACGACCTGTCTCCTCGGGAGTGGGAGGTCCTGGCCCACGTGGCCCAAGGGCTCACCAACGCGGAGATCGCCGGTCGCCTGGGCGTCAGCGAGAACACCGTCCGTTTCCACCTGAAGAACATCTTCGAGAAGCTGCACGTCTCCAACCGCACCGAGGCCGCGGCCTGGTACTTCCAGAACCGGGGACAGTGGCGGGCGGGCCTCTGACTCGCCCTCAATACCGGATGCGGGCGAAGTAGGTCTTCTCCGCGGCTTCCCGGGCCTGGCCCAAGGTGTGGATCCCCTTCTGGGCCAGGATGGGAATGAGCTTGAGAAAGATCTCCGCGGTCAGGATGGCGTCCCCCAAGGAGGTGTGGCGTCCGATGACCGGAATGCCCAGGCGCTGGGCGATGGCCTCCAGGCTGTGGTCTTCCTGGTGAGGATGGACCACCGCGGAGAGGAGGAGGGTGTCCAGCACGGGGTTGGTGAAGCGCACGCCGGTCTGGGCCTCCAGGACCTGCAGGAAGCGCATGTCGAAGGCCGCGTTGTGGGCCACCAGCACCGTCTCCTCCGCGAAACGGTGGAAGCGGGGCAGCACCTCCTGGATGGACGGCTGTCCCCGGAGCATCTCCGGGGTGATGCCGTGGATGGCCACCGACCCGGAGCCCAGGGGACGGCCCGGGTTCACCAGCTGATCGAAGATCTCCTGGCGCAGGAGCCGCCCGTTCACGATGCGCACCCCGCTCAGCGAGATGATGCGGTCCGTCTCCGGGTCCAGGCCTGTGGTCTCGGTGTCGAAGACCGTGTAGACGAGCCGGTCCAGGGGGCGCAGATCCAGGGCTGGCTGCTGGCTGGGTCGGCGGAAAAGCAGGTCGAAATCGTAGTACTCGGGACGGCTTTCCCCGAGGGGCGGGCCGCTCCAGGAGGGCGGCGCCGGCGTCCGGGGCAGCAGCAGGACCAGTTGGACCAGCCCGGCCTGCCCCTCCAGCCAGACCGCGCCCCCGTGCCGTTCCGCCACCTCCTGCAGGCTGGGGAAGGAGCCCGCCTCTGGGGCGTCGTTCCCCTGGAGCCAGGCCCGAAGCGGCCCCAGATCGGGCTCTTCGTCCGGCCAGGCCACCAGCAGGGCCCCATGCCCCTCCCGACACTCCGCTCCCAGGATCAACTTGGCCGCTCGCCTCTCCTGGATCACCCGTTGCAGGAAGGCCATCAACGCCCGCATCACCGCCAGGCTGTCCACCTCCAGCCAGAGCTCCGGCTGGACCTCCCCCATCGTCACCGGCGTCCTCTGCTCCCGGCTCAGCTGACGCTCCAGCGCGCTGAGCAGATCCTCGGCCAGGATCTGGCTGCGCTGCCAGCGGGCCTTCATCACCTGGGTGTACTCGGCCAGGGTCTCGTCCAGCAGCCGACTCAGCTCCTGGGCCTCCTCCTGGATCACCTGCTGGAAGCGGGCCCGCTGGGTCGGCTCCATCCCCGGGTAGCTCTGGATGGCCTCAATGGCCGCCCGGATGTTGGCCAGGGAGGCTCGGATGCCCTGGCTCAGGGTCTGGACCAGGCGATCCCGTCGGCTGCTGCTCTCCATCTGCTGGGTGATGTCCTCCAGGGTGAGGACGAAGCCCTGCATCGCCCCCTCCACCAGGACAGGGGCCAGGCGCACCCGGAGGAAACGACCCTGGGGCGTCCGGTCCACGAAGGTGACCACCGGGTGGCTCCGGCCTCGGGTCACCTGGGCGTGGACGGTCTCCAGGCCGTGGGCGATGGCGCTGTGATCCACCAGGCCGAAGATGGAGCGGCCCAGGCCCAGGTAGCCCCCTCGCCCCTCCTCCGGGCCCGTCGGCTCCAGGATGCCCTTGGCCCGCCGGTTGTAGAGCAGGACCTGCCCCTCCAGGTTGCAGACCACCACCCCTTCGCTCAGCTCGGCCAGAAGGGCGGCCAGCCGTTCCTTCTCCTCCTCCAGATGGGCTTGGGCCTCCTGGACGGCGTGGGTTTGCTGGGCCAGGGCCTGCTGGAAGCTGTCGGCCAGGTGGTTCACGGCTTGGGCCAGGGCCTGCAACTCCGGCGGACCGTCCAGGCCCAGGCGATGGGCGGGGTTGGCGGTGGCGATGATCTGGACCTCTTCCGCCAGGCGGTGGGTGCTGAAGAGGCTTGCCTGGAGGCGTTGGCTCAGGCGTAGGAGCAGGGCCAGGAGGGCAAGCAGGGCAGCCAGCAGGGCTCCCAGGGCTTTGGGGGCCAGGAGCAGCCGATGCACCTCCTCCCCGGCTGCGCCGCCGGAAAGCCAGGCCAGGAGCAGCCAGAGCAGGGCGAAGCCGGTCACCAGGCCCAGGAGACCGGTGAGGATGAGGAAGAAGAGAAAAGTGCGACGCGCCATGCCTTGCCCCGGAACGAGCAACACGCTACACGGTGGGGCCTGGACCGGGCCGATCCAGGCTGCTGGTCAAGGGATCAGACCTTCTCCGCCAAGATTCGAGCCACCTCGGCCACCAGCTTGCGGGTGGAGAAGGGCTTGGTGATGTAGGCGTCCGCGCCCAGGGCCAGCCCCTTGGCCACGTCCACATCCCGTCCTTTGGCTGTGAGCATGACGATCCGGATGCCGCGCCATTCGGGGTGCTCCCGCACCCACTGGCAGATCTCGAACCCGTCCAGGTCTGGCAGCATCACGTCCAGCAGGACCAGGTCCGGCTCCAGCTGGCCGATCTTCTCCACCGCTTCCTCCCCGGTGCGGGCCACGTGGACCTGGTAACCGGCCTGCTGCATGAGGAACTCCAGGGAGACGATGATGTTGGGCTCGTCGTCCACGATGAGGATCTGTTTCGGCTGGACAGACCCGGGCTGGGCGGACCTGGGCTGGACCGGTTCGGGCCGAGCGGATCTGGGCTGGGTTGACTTGGGCTGGCGGTCGTTGGTCATGCGTCTGGCACCGTGTGTGGCGATGGATCTGTGTAGGACGAGTCTGTGTAGGACGGGTCTGTGTAGGATGGATCGGTGTGCGATGGCGAGGCCGGGGCGGCTCCCCGGCTGGGGCTGGGCAAGGGCAGCAGGAAGGAGAAGGTGGCCCCCTGGCCAGGTTGGCTCTCCACCCAGAGCCGGCCGCCGCACCGCTCCACGATGTGGCGGCTGATGGGCAACCCCAGGCCTGTGCCCTGGGGACGACCCTGGCCGCCCTGGCTCAGCTGATGGAACTTCTCGAAGATCCGCTCCTGGTCCTCGGGCCGGATGCCCGGGCCGTTGTCCTGCACGTCCACCCGCAGGTGGTCCGGCGTCACCAGCAGCCGCACCCGGATCCAATCCCGGGTGAACTTGGCCGCGTTGGAGAGCAGGTTGATCATCACCTGGACCAGCCGGTCTGGGTCCGCGTGGACCAGGGGGAGGCGGTCGGGCAGATCGAGCTCCAGGCGGATCTGCTTCTCCTGGATGAGGTGGTTCGTCGCGGCCAGGGCCTCCTGGATCACCGGCGTCAGAGCCACGTCCGTGGCGTGCCACTCGAAGGCCCCGGACTCGATCTTGGCCAGGTCCAACACCTGGCTGATGAGCCGGGAGAGGCGTTCGCTCTCCTTCTGGATGATGCCCACGAAGGCCCGGCGCTGCTCCGGATCCAGGGCCGGGTTATCCTGCAGGATCTCCGCCATGGCCCGGATGGAGGTCAAGGGCGTGCGCAGCTCGTGGGTCACGGTGGAGATGAACTCGTCCTTGAGCCGGTCCAGCTCCTGCAGGCGCAGGTTGGCCGCCCGCAGCTCCGCGGTGGCCGCCTCCAGCTCCCGGGACTTCTGCTCCAGCTGGCGGCTGTAGGCGATGACCTGGGAGGTCTCGTCCAGCATGTGGATGACCTCCTCCTTGCTCAGGGGCTCCTCGGTGACGGTGGAGGCGATGACCACCCGGGCGGAGGCGGCGCCGATGCTCCCGGCCAGGAGCCGCTCCACGAACTCCACCAGCTCGGGGGCCGCCTCCAGCTCCTGGACGGAGGTCAGGCCCTGCTCCTGGGCGTAGCCCTCCAGGGCGGCCTGGGCCCGGCGTTTCCCCACAAAGCGCTCCAGCAGGGTCTGCAGGTCCAGGAAGGAGCCGCCGCCCCGCCACACCCGCACCGGCGTCTCGGATCCCGCCCGGCGGAAGACGTCCACGAAGAGGGAGGCCTGGCGATGCTCGATGGCGCTCTGGTGGCCCAGGGAAGAGACGACCACGTAGCCGCCCAGGTTGGCCAGCATGCTCCAGAAGAGGGAGTGGGTGATGGGATCCAGCCCCTGCAGGCCGAAGAGGGCGTAGGGCCGGAGCCAGGTCAACCCCCAGGGGCCCTGCTGGATGAGGCCCGAATCGAGCCAGCCCGCCTCGGCCAGGGAGGGGATAGGTAGAGTATAGGCCCAGGTCACGAAACCGGCAACCAGGCCCACCAGCGCGCCCAACCGGGTGCCCCCCTTCCAGTAGATGCCGCCCAGGATGGCCGGCGCGAACTGGGCCACCGCCGCGAAGGACATGAGGCCGATGGAGACCAGGGTGAAGGCCTCTCCGGTGACCCGGAAGTAGAGGTAGCCCAGGAGCACGATGGTCAGGATGGCCCCCCGGCGGATGTTCAGGAGCAGCCGCGGCAGGTCCTGCTGGATGGTGGGCTGGAGGATCCGGGTGTGGAGGAGGATGGGCATGACCAGGTCGTTGGAGACCATGGTGCTCAGGGCCACCGTCTCCACGATGATCATGCCGGTGGCCGCGGAGAGCCCGCCCACGAAGACCAGCAGGGCCAGGGCTCCCTGGCCGTGAGCCGCGGGCATGAGCAGGACGAACATGTCCGGATCCACGCCGGGCTCTGTGAACTGGAGGCGCCCGGCCAGGGCGATGGGCAGGACGAAGAGGTTGATGAGCAGGAGGTAGAGAGGGAAGAGCCAGATGGCCGTGTTCAGGTGGCGCTCGCTCACGTTCTCCACCACCGCCATCTGGAACTGACGGGGCAGGAACATGATGGCCATCATGGAGAGGAAGATGAGCCAGAACCAGCTCTCGAAGGAGTGGGCGTTGGGATCGAAGGTGAAGAGGGCCCGGAGCTCTGGCCGTTCCGCGGCCTGGGTGAAGAGGTCCCCGAAGCCCCGATAGACGCCGAAGGTGACGAAGATCCCCGCGGCCAGGAAGGCCACCACCTTCACGATGGACTCGAAGGCGATGGCGGCCACCAGCCCCTCGTGGTGCTCCGTGGCGTCCAGGTGGCGGGTGCCGAAGAGGATGGCGAAGGCGGCCATCATCAGGGCCACGAAGAAGCCCGTGTCCCGGAGCAGGGGCAGGGTGTCCATGGCTGGCAGGGAGAGATCTGGGAAGTGCCAGAGCAGGGTGAAGCTGGTGGAGACGGCCTTCAGCTGCAGAGAGATGTAGGGGATGACCCCCACCACGGCGATCACCGTGACCAGGCCGCCCAACAGGGTGCTCTTGCCGTAGCGGGAGGCGACGAAATCGGCGATGGAGGTGATGCGGTTGGCCTTGCTGATGCGCAGGATCTTGCGCAGGACGAACCACCAGAGGGCCGCCATGAGGGTGGGCCCCAGGTAGATGGGCAGGAAGCCCACCCCGGTGTTGGCCGCCCGGCCCACGCTGCCGTAGAGGGTCCAGGCCGTGCAGTAGACGGCCAGGGAGAGGGCGTAGACGTAGGGGTTGTTGATGAGGCTGCGCCCGGCATCGGCTCGCTTGTCGCCGTAGTAGGCGAAGGCGAAGAGGACCCCGATGTAGCCGATGGCCACCAGCGCAATGACCCAAGGTTGGAGCATGGTCAACCGCCCGACACTCCGATCATCCAATCGCCCGATTGCCCGATCACCCGCTGACCCCCATCATTTCCACTCCCCGTCATTTCCGCTCGATGATCCAGGCCATGAGCCCGATGAACCCAGCCCAGACCAGGAAGAGATAGGCGTAGAGCAAGGGGATGCCGCCGACGGTGCGCTGGCTGTTGAACAGGGTCAGCAAGGGGTAGTTGAAGAGAAGCGCCCCGGCCAGAAAGAGGGCCACCAGACGCTGTCCCACCATGCGGCGCCGGTTCATTCGAGACCTCCTCAGGAAAAGGGCCAAGGGGGCGATCCCTGGCTCGCGTCTCACCCCAACATGCCCACCTGGAAGCGCTGCTCCAGGGCCGCCAACATCTCCCGGATGGCCAGGAAGGCCTCCTTGAGGTGCCGCCGCTCCAGGCTGGAGAGCGCCTCCAGCTTCACGCTGTTCTCCACCGGCTGGCCGGCCCGCCAGCGCTTCAGCTGTTCCCGCAGACGCAGGTGCAGCAGAAAGCGGAAGGCCTCGGCCAGGGTCTCGGCCCCCTCCTGGCTCAGGGCGCCGGCGTTCGCCGCGGCCTCCAGGCGATCCAGGGTGGGCCGGGCCCGCACACCGCCCTCCAGCGCGTAGACCCGGGCCAGGGCCACGATGGGGGCCACGCCCCCTTTCTTCAGATCCACCTTGCCCTCCTGGTCCTGGCGGATGCGCCGGAAGAAGCCCAGCGGCGGCTGGAAACGGGTGGTGATCCGGGCCATGTGGGCCAGGAAGATGCGGTGCTCCCCGGCCCGGGCGCAGAGGGCCTCCAGGGGCTCCAGATCCAGCTCGCCGTGGACCTGGCGGAAGTCGAAGAAGATGCTGGCCTCCAGCAGGGCCTGGGGCTCGGGCGTCTCTATCCAGCCCCGAAAGAGGCGCATCCACTGGTCCAGCGGACGGCGCCAGTTGGTGGCCATGTAGCCCCCAGGGCACGGGGGGAAGCCCGCCTGGATCAGCTGGTCGATGACCCGCTGGCTGAGCCGGGCGAAATAGTCCGCCGCGCCAGGGAGCTCCTCCGCGTAGACCAGGGCGTTGTCCTGGTCCGTGAGCAGGGTCTGCTCCATGCGCCCCTCGGAGCCGAAGACGATCCAGGCGTAGGGGGTGGGAGGCGGCCCCAGCTCCTCCTCGGCCAGGTGGAGCAGCCGGGCGATGAGGGCGTCGTTCAGGCTGGCCACCACCCGCCCGATCTGGGTCACCTCCAGCCCGCTCCGGAAGAGGGTCTCCACCGTGGCGCCCACCTCCTGGGCGTACTCGGGCAGCCCCGCCTCAGGGCCCATCCGGCGCACCCGCTCCAGGAGAAAGAGGGGGTTCTTGACCTGGTGGCGCAGGAGGTCCGTGTCGGTGATCACCCCCACGATGGCCCCTTCTCGTTCCAGGACCAGGTGGTGGATCTGCTCCTCCAGGGCGAAGATCAGCGCGCCGTAGATGGGCGTCTCCCCGGGCAAGGTCTTCACCGGCGCGCTCATCACCTCCTGGACCGGCGTCTCCGGCGGGCGCTCCTGGGCCAGGACCCGGCTGCGCAGGTCCCGGACGGTGACGATGCCCGGGGGCTGGCTGCTGACCAGGATGGAGCTGATGTTGGCCTGGTGCATGGCCCGGGCTGCCTCGGCCACCGTGGCCTCCGGGGGCACGAAGAGCGGGGGGCGCTGGATCAGGCTGGCCGCGGGGCTGGTGAAGTCCCCCCAGAAGCCGGGTTTTTCCGGGGCCGCGGCCCGACGCAGCCGTTGGCTCAGCCCCTGGAGAAAGTGCTCGGCGAAGGCGGCGTTCTGGAGGAGCTGGCGGAAGACGGCCTCGGGGATCTGGTAGATCAGGCTGGCTTCCTCCGCCACCACGTCGAAGACCGGGGGCTGCTGGCTGAGCAGGGAGGGAAAACCGAAGCATTCCCCCTCTTCCAGGACCATGACGGCCTGGCCATCCCGCTCCATGCGCACCGCGCCCTCCCGGATCAGGTAGAGCTGTCGGCTGGGCGGCCCGTTCCGCACCAGGATCACCGCGCCGGCCGGGTAGCGCACGATGCGCAGGGCGGCTGCGATCAGTCTGAGCTCCTCTTCCGTCAAGTGCTGGAAGGGAGGCGTGGAGCGGATGAAGTCAATCGGTTGCATGGGGCGCAGCTGTCCCACGGACAATGTAGCCGGAGCCCACCCAGGCGGCCAGGGCGAAGATCAGATAGAGGGCCCGCTGGGCCTGAGCGCCCTGGAGGAGGGTCTGTAGAGCGATGCCGATCCCCAGGGCCGGGATGACCAGGAGCAGGGTGCGCACCACCCGCTCCATCCCCAGCTCTGGCGGCAGGGGCCAGAAGCGGCTGAACAGAACCCCCAGGCCCACCCCTGCCCCGGCCACCAGGAAGATCTCCAGCAGGTCCCCGGGGGTGGGGAAAGGGAGTTCCCAGAGGTAGTGGCCGATGACGATGTAGAAGAGGAAGAAGAACAGAGAGACGCCCAGGACGGTGCGCAGGGCTTTCAAGGCCAGGGTGGGGGGAACGTGGATGTGGCTGGTCTCTTTCATGGCTCGACCTCGTTCGTGTGCCCGGTCTGGGCGCATTATATCACGGGGAAGCAGGCCGCGTCGACGGCCGGGGGAAGGTCGAGAAAGCCGGGGCGGCGGGGGCTCCCGCCCCGGGGGCGGCTCAGTGTTCGGCCACCGGGCTCAGGGCGCCCCGGGGCACCCGGATCTCCTCCACCAGGTTCTGGATGCGTTCTGGCGGCGGCGGCGTGGCCCGGGAGACCACGTAGGCGACGATGAAGTTGAGGATGGCCCCCACCACGCCCACGCCCTGGGCATTGATCCCCAGGAAGGACTCCAGCAGGGGCTCCGGCGTCCCCAGCAGCTTCTGGGAGCGGATGAGGATGATCATGAGCATGGTGAAGATCAGCCCCACCAGGATCCCGGTGATGGCCCCTTCCCGGTTCATGCGCTTGTCGAAGATGCCCAGGAGGATGGCGGGGAAGAGGCTGGCTGCAGCCAGACCGAAGGCGAAGGCCACCACCTCCCCCACGAAGCCCGGCGGACGGACGCCGAAGTAGCCGGCCACCAGGATGGCCAGGAAGATCATGGTCCGGCCCACCCGCATCCGCTCCGCCTCGGTGGCGCCCGGCTTCAGGATGCGGTAGTAGACGTCGTGGGAGACCGCGCTGGACATGGCCAGGAGCAGGCCCGCCGCGGTGGAGAGGGCGGCGGCCAGGCCCCCTGCCGCCACCAGGCCCACCACCCAGGGGGCCAGCTTGGCCACCTCCGGCGTGGAGAGCACGATGATGTCCCGGTCGATGGTGATCTCGTTGGCCTCCTTGTCCGCGGCCATCTCCAGCTTGCCGTCCCCGTTCTTGTCCTCGAACTTGAGCAGGCCCGTCTGTTCCCACTTCACCGCCCAGTCGATGGCCTGCACCTCCTGGATGCTCTTGCCGTGCAGGGTGTTGATCAGGTTGTACTTGGCGAAGACGGCCAGGGCCGGGGCGGAGGTGTAGAGGATGGCGATGAAGAGCAGGGCCCAGCCCGCGGAGATGCGGGCGTCCGAGACCTTGGGCACGGTGTAGAAGCGGATGATCACGTGGGGCAGGCCGGCGGTCCCCAGCATCAGGGCCAGGGTGATGAAGAAGACGTTCAGGCCGGAGAAGTTCTGGAAGGGCCGGATGTACTCCTTCAACCCCAGGTCGATCTGGATCTGGTTCAGCCGCACTGCGATGTCGCTGAAGGTGAAGGCCAGCTGAGGAACCGGGTTGTTGGTGAGCTTCATGGCGATGGCCACGGTGGTGATCAGGTAGGCGGCGATGAGCACCGAGTACTGGGCCACCTGGGTCCAGGTGATGCCCTTCATGCCGCCCAGCACCGCGAAGAAGGCCACGATGGCCATGCCGATGATCACCCCCATGACGATGTTCACCTGGAGGAAGCGGCTGAAGACGATGCCCACGGCCCGCATCTGCCCGGCCACGTAGGTGAGGGAGATGAAGATGGTGGCGATGGCGGCCACGGAGCGAGCCGTGTTGGAGTAGTAGCGGTCACCGATGAAGTCGGGCACGGTGTATTTGCCGTACTTGCGCAGGTAGGGGGCCAGGAGCAGGGCCAGGAGCACGTAGCCGCCAGTCCAGCCCATGAGGTAGACCGCCCCGTCGTAGCCCAGGAAGGAGATCAGGCCGGCCATGGAGACGAAGGAGGCGCCGGACATCCAGTCCGCGGCGGTGGCTGCGCCGTTGGCGATGGCCGGCACGCCCCGCCCGGCCACGTAGAAGCCCGCGGTCTCGCGCACCCGGTTCATGTACCCCACGTACAGGTAAAAGGCGAAAGTGATGCCTACGATGATCAGGGTCCAGGTTTCGGTCGACATGGTGGCTCTCCTCTACTCCTCGTGTACGTCGAATTGACGGTCGATGCGGTTCATCCACCAGCTGTAGACGAAGATGAGAATCACGAAGGTGAACATGGAGCCCTGCTGGGCGAACCAGAAGCTCATGGGGATCTGCCCCACCCGCAGGTTGTAGAGGGGAACGGCCAGGATGATGGCCCCGCCGTAGGAGACCAGGGCCCAGATGATCAGAAGGATGGTGATGGCCTTCAGGTTGGCCCGCCAGTAGGCCTGGGCCATGCCGTTGCGGTTTTCCTGCATGGGTTCCTCCTTTTTCCGGTGCTTTTTCGGTGCAAAGGGGTCTTTCCACAACAGGGGGACGAGGAGCGTGTCTCTGTCGGTTGCACCTCCTTTCCAGATTGGCCGGGGGATGGCGGGGTCGAGTCAGGCGCCAGGGGGACGCCAGGGGCACTCTGCCGAAGGGGATCTTCGTGTAGGCAGCTGTGTAAGCAGCTGTGTGGGCAGCGATGCAGGCGGCAGTGTGGACAACGGTGTGGGAAAGGGTCGCGGCGCGGGGATGCCCTCAGCATAGCGGAGGGCGCGATGGCAGGCAATACGCATCCAGACAGGTGACAGGCCCCGCGCGGGTAGCTCCCGCCTACCCGTTTGGGGAGGGGAGGGCAGGCAAGGAGGCGTCCGCGGGCTGATTGCTTGGACCGCTCAGACGGATTGGGTGAGAGTTTACATCTGTTCGAGGATGTTTATAATTGAATGGTTCTGCCCCCGAGGACCGGCAGCGGGTGCAAGCTCGCCCAGGCCCTGGGGCTCAGCGCACTCTCTGCGCTCCAACTCACTGTCCCGTTCACTCTACTGTTCGCTACCCTGTTCGCTATTCTATCCTGTTCCACGAGGATCCATCCGTGAGCCAACGCGAGCCATCCCTGACCGGCATGGTCGCCTGCGCGGGTTGAGCGTCCAAGCTCCCGCCAGGGACGTTGTCGCAGGTCGTGCGACATCTAGCCGAGCTGTTCCCAGAAAGTGAATATCCCCAGGTGCTGGTGGGGCTGGCCGAACCCGATGACGCGGCGGTCTTCCTTCTGGACGAGGAGCGGGCCCTGATCAACACCACGGACTTCTTCACCCCCATCGTGGACAACCCCTGGAGCTACGGGGCTATCGCCGCGGTGAACGCCATGAGCGACGTCTACGCCATGGGCGGGGAGGTCCTCTTCGCCCTGAACGTGGCCGGTTTCCCGGAGAGCATGGCCGGGGAGACGGTGGCCCAGATCTTCAGCGGCGGGGCCCGCAAGGTGCGAGAGGCCGGGGGCGTGGTGGCCGGGGGGCACACGGTGACCAACCCGGAGCCCTTCTACGGCATGAGCGTCCTGGGGCTGGCCCGCCCCCAGGAGATCATGCGCAAGGGGGGCGCCCGTCCCGGTGACCGGCTCTTCCTCACCAAGCCCCTGGGCACCGGGGTGATCACCACCGCGGCCAAGCTGGCCAGCCCGAACCAGGGCCCGGCCCGTCGTCTGCTGCGCCGGATCCGTCGCCAGCCGGACCTGGACGTGCGTCACCTGGACGCGGCCATCGTCTCCATGTCCCGGCTGAACCGGGCGGCCTCCCACGCGGCCAAGCAGGCCCGGGTGCGCAGCGCCACGGACGTCACCGGCTTCGGGCTGCTGGGCCACGCCGCAGAGATGGTGGTGGCCAGCCGCAAGGAGGCGGACGTGGGCTTCCGCATCCGCGCGGCGGATGTGCCCACCCTGCCCGGCGTCTTCGACTACATCCGGGCCGGCTACCTGACCCGGGGCCACGTGCGCAACCCGGAGCACTACGGCCAGCGCGTCCACTTCCAGGCCGGGGTCTCCCCAGCCCTGCGCATCCTCCTCTGGGAGTCGGAGACCAGCGGCGGGCTGCTCCTGGCCGTGCCCCGGGCCCAGGTGGAGCGCTTCCAGGCGGCCTGCGCGGCCCACAAGCAGCAATGTTGGGCCATCGGCGAGGTGGTGGAGGGGCTCCCGGGGATCGAGGTGGTGTGAGCGGAAGCCCCAATTTGCGCTCTGCTGCCCAAGCCGGCCGAGATCCAACCGTTTTGACGATGCCAACCACTTTGACGACAGACGCGCGGAGACCGGAGGCCGCGTTCGGCACGCCTCCGGTCTCCAACCCATCCTACCCTCAGTTGCCCTACCCCGGTTAACCTACCCCGGTTAACCTATCCCGGTTAGCCTACCCCGGCCGCCCTACCCCGATCTTCACGCCCCTTCCCTCGCCAGGAGCTCTCTGAAACGCGCGTAGGCCTCCTCCCAGGGGGCGGCCGGGCCTGGGAGATATTCCTGGCGCTCCACCGAGGCGGCGACGGCCTGACGCCCTTCCTCCAGGCTGGCCAGGTGACCGGTGGCCATGGCCTGGACCATGATGTTGCCCAGGGCTGTGGCCTCCACTGGGCCGGCCACCACCGGGCGCTGGCAGGCGTCCGCGGTGAACTGGCAGAGGAGCTGGTTGCGGATGCCGCCTCCCACCACCCGGATCACCTCCAGACGCCGCCCGGTGAGTCGTTCCAGGGCGTCCAGGACCCAGCGGTACTTCAAGGCCAGGCTCTCCAGGGCGCAGCGCACCACCTGGCCCACCTCCTGGGGCTGGGGTTGGCCCGTGCGCTGGCAGAAAGCCCGGATGAAACCCGGCATGTCCCCTGGCCCCAGGAACTCTGGCGCGTCCGGGTCGATGAGGCAGCGGAAGGGCTCCGCATCCTTCGCCTGGGCCAGCAGCTCCTCCCAGGAGAAGGCCCGCCCCTCCCGCTGCCACTGGCGTCGGCTCTCCTGGAGCAGCCAGAGCCCGGCGATGTTCTTGAGCAGCCGGATGCGGTTGCCCACGCCCCCCTCGTTGGTGAAGTTCAGGGCCAGGGCCGTCTCGTTGATGATGGGCTCGGGGATCTCCACGCCCATGAGGCTCCAGGTGCCGCTGCTGATGTAGGCGCTGGCCTGGTCCAGCTCCGGGATGGCCGCCACCGCGCTGGCCGTGTCGTGGCTGGCCGAGGCGATGACCGGCGCGGCCTGGCCCAGCCCCGTCTCCGCCAGCACCTCCGGCCGCAGGGGGCCCAGGACCGTCCCCGGCGGGGCGATGGCGGGCAGGATGGAGCCGGGGATGCCCAGCCGCTCCACCAGCTCCTGGGCCCAGGAGCGCTGCCGGGCGTCCAGCATCTGGGAGGTGCTGGCGATGGTGTACTCGCTGCTCTTCACCCCGGAGAGCCAGTAGTGGAAGAGGTCGGGGGTGAAGAGCAGGGTGTGGGCCGCGGCCAGCTGGGGATCCTGCCGTTCCACCAGGCTGAGGAGCTGGTAGAGGGTGTTGATCTGCATGAACTGCAGCCCGGTGACCCGGAAGATCTCCTCCTGGGGGACCCGCTGGAAGGCTCGCTCCATCATGCCGTCGGTGCGGCTGTCCCGGTAGTGGACCGGGTTGCCCAGGAGCTGACCGGCCCGGTCCAGGAGGCCGAAGTCCACGCCCCAGGTGTCCACCCCCACCCCGGCCAGGGGCTGGGAGGAGCTGACAGCGTAGCGGCTCAGGCCGGCCTGGATCTGGGACCAGAGCTCCAGCACGTCCCAGTGGAGGGCGCCCAGCACGTTCACGCCGCCGTTGGGGAAGCGGTGCATCTCCTCCAGCTGGAAGCGGCGGCCGTCCCAGCGGCCCAGGATGACCCGTCCGCTGGATGCGCCCAGGTCCACGGCCAGGAAGTTGGCGGTTGTTCTCGTCACCCTATCCGTCGCCCTATCTGTCGCCCTGTCCGTCACTCTGTCACCCCCTCGCCCGCTCCCTGCTCACCGTCAGTATTTGCCGTACAGCGGCCCGAAATTGCGGCAGGCCCGGAAATCCGCGCCCTGGGGATCCTGGGCTCCGAAGGCGGTCCAGGCGTGGGGACGGAAGAGCCGCTCCTCGGGCACGTTGTGCATGTAGACTGGGATGCGCAGCATGGCGGCCAGGGTGATGAGCTGGTGGCCGATGTGGCCGTAGCTGATGGCGCCATGGTTGGCTCCCCAGTTGTACATCACCGAGTAGACGTCCCGGAAGGGGCCGCTGCCGGTGACGTTGGGTGCGAACCAGGTGGTGGGCCAGGTGGGGTTGGTGCGCTCATCCAGGATCCGGTGCACCTCTGGCGGCAGCTCCACGGTCCAGCCCTCGGCGATCTGCAGGGCCGGCCCCAGCCCCTTGACCAGGTTGAGCCGGGCCATGGTCACGGGCATGCCGCCCCGGGTGAGGAACTTGGTGGACCAGCCCCCACCCCGGAAGTACTCGGTCATGGCCGGGTGCCAGGTGGTGGCGTCCAGGCAGCGGGCCACCTCCTCCGGGGTGATCTCCCAGTAGGGCTTCATGGCTGGCTGGCCGTCCAGCTCCTGCTGGCCGGTGCCGTCCAGGGTGGCCGGGCCGGAGTTGATCAGGTGCAGGATGCCCCCGGCGGCCCGGCCCGTCAGCTCGTAGCCGGTGACCCGCTTCACCGACTCGGGGCTCCAGTAGGTGCGCACGTCCGCGAAGATCTGGGCTGTGCCGGTGAGCAGGTGGCCGAAGAGCATGGAGATGCCGTTGAGGGCGTCGTTCTCCGTGGCCACGATGTAGGGCTCCCGGATGCCGTTCCAGTCGAAGGAGGTGTTGAGGATGGCCTCCATGAAGTCGCCGTTGGGCAGGTGATCCGTCCACTGGCGCTGGCCCTGGAAGCCGCTGGCGATGGCGTTGAAGCCCAGGGCCTCCTCCTCCCAGCCCAGCTCCGCCAGGCGGGGGTTGCCCACCATCATGTCCCGGGTGATGAGGGCCATCTTCACGGAGATCTCCCAGTCCTTGTCCTTCTGCTCTCGGGTGCGCTGCTTGTCCGGCGGGTTGTAGTCCTTGCCCTCCGGGCAGTTGGCCTTGACCCACGCCATGGCCCGCTGGAATTCCTCCGGGTCGTAGATGCCCCGCTCCATGCGCCGCACGAACTCCACCATGTCCACCGTCTGCACCCGCATGCCCAGGTAGGCCTCGAAGAGAGAGTGGTCCACGATGGAGCCGGCGATGCCCATGGAGACCCCGCCCATGGCCAGGTAGGACTTGCCCCGCATGGTGGCCACGGCCAGGCCCGCCCGGGCAAACTGGAGCAGCTTCTCCCGCACGTCCTCGGGGATGGTGGTGTCCCCCGCGTCCTGGACGTCTCGGCCGTAGATGCTGAAGGCGGGGAGCCCCTTCTGGGCGTGGGCGGCCATGACCGCGGCCAGGTAGACCGCACCGGGCCGTTCCGTGCCGTTGAAGCCCCAGACCGCCTTGGGGATGAGGGGGTCCATGTCCATGGTCTCCGCACCGTAGCACCAGGCCGGGGTCACGGTGATGGAGACGCCCACCCCCTCCTTCTCGAACTTGGCCGCGCACTGGGCGGCTTCGGCCACGCCGCCGATGCAGGTGTCCGCGATGACGCACTCCACGGGCAGGCCGTTGGCATGGCGCAGCTCGCTGCTCAGCAGATCCGCCACAGCCTGGGCCAGGGCCATGGTCTGCCCTTCCAAGGACTCCCGCACGCCCTGGCGGCGGCCGTCGATGGTGGGGCGGATGCCGATCTTGGGCATGTCACCGATGAGCCGATTGTGGGGGGGAACCGTCTGGGTGCCATCTACTTTTGCCACGCTGATCCTCCTTTACCGTGTGTGCTTTACCGTGTGTGCGAGGGTGGGAAAAGTGCCGGACAGATGGAACGCTGCGGTGGAGATGGTGGCGGCTGGATCTCCAATCTTTTTTACTCCTCTTCTCTCCTCCCCTGCCGCAGCCGTTTCAGGACCTTCATCACGTTGTTGCCCCCGCGCCCGAAATAGTCGTAGAGCTTGCGGTACTCCGCGTACAGGATGTCATAGATGGGCTGGTTGTCGGGCTGAGGGCGGTAGACCTGGGTGGGGGGCGGGGCCATGTGGGCCGCAGCCTCGGCCAGGGTGTCGTGTCCCCCTGCCTGGGCCCCCGCAGCCACAGAGGCCAGCATGGCGGCTCCCAGCGCGGAGACCTGCTCGCTGCCGGCCACGGCCAGCTCCCGTCCGGTGATGTCCGCGTAGATCTGCATGAGCAGGGGGTTCTTGGTCAGCCCGCCTCCGGTGACCAGGGAGCGCACGGGCAGGCCCTGATCCGTGAAGGCCTGGATGATGGTGCGGGTGCCGAAGGCCGTGGCCTCGATGAGGGCCCGGTAGATCTCCTCGGGCTTGGTGGTCAGGGAGTAGCCCAGGAGCAGCCCACTCAGGTCCGCGTCCATGAGGGTGGAGCGGTTGCCGTTCCACCAGTCCAGGGCCAGCAGGCCGCTCTCCCCGGGGCGAAGGGCCGCGGCCTTCCGGCTGAGGACCTGGTGCAGGGAGACGCCCTGCTCTGCCGCCTCCTGGTGGTAGGCCGGGGGGACACCCTGCTCCACGAACCAGGCGAAGATGTCCCCCACCGCGGACTGGCCGGCCTCGTAGCCGAAGTAGCCCGGCGCGATGCCGTCCTCCACCACCCCGGCGATGCCCTCCACCAGCTTCTCCTCCTCGGCCATGAGCATGTGGCAGGTGGAGGTGCCCATGATCAGGAACATGGTCCCTGGCCCGGTGACGCCGCCGCCCAGGGTGGCGGAATGGGCGTCGATGATGGGCGCGGCCACTGGGGCGCCCTCCTTCAGGCCCAGGCGAGCCGCCCACTCCGGGGTCAAGCCGCCCACCCGGGCGCCTGGGGGCACCACCGGCCCGGCCACCTTCTCGGTGTAGAGGCCGCTGAAGTCCGGGTGGAGCCCGGCCAGGAAATCCGGCGAGGGGTAGCCGTCCACCTTGTGCCAGCAGGCCTTGTACCCGGCGGCGCAGGCGTTGCGGGTCAGGTTGCCCGTGAGCTGCCAGGCGATCCAGTCCGACCCTTCCACGATGGTGGCGGCCGCGGCGTAGATCTCGGGCGCCTCCTCCAGGATCTGGAGGGCCTTGGGCATGAGCCACTCGGAGGAGATCTTGCCGCCGTAGCGGGGCAGCCAGGGCTCGCCCCGGAGCGCGGCCAGCTCGTTGATGCGGTCCGCCTGGGGCTGGGCCGCGTGGTGTTTCCAGAGCTTGGCCCAGGCGTGGGGCTGGGCCCGGTAGAGTTCCAACTGGCAGAGGGGGGTGCCGGTGGGGGTGGTGGGCAGCACGGTGCAGGCGGTGAAGTCCACCCCCAGCCCCACCACCTGCTCTGGGGCCACGCCGCTCTCCGCCAGCACGGCTGGGATAGTCCGCTCCAGGGCCGCGATCCAGTCGGCCGGGTTCTGCAGGGCCCAGTCCGGGGGCAGGGGGCGATCCATGCCGGGCAGGCGTTCGTCGATCACCCCGTCCGCGTAGGGGTGGACCGCGGTGGCCACGGTCTGGCCGGTGGTCACGTCCACCAGGACAGCCCGGGCCGACTCGGTGCCGAAGTCCAATCCAAGAGTGTAGGTGCTCATGGGCAGCTCCTTGACGAGAAACGAAAAGTGCCGTCATGGACAGGGAAGGAAAACGACGATGGAAGGCGAAGGGCGGTGGCGGTTCACTCCCCCACTATCTCTCGGATTCGCCCCTCCATCTCGGCGGCTTCCTCCGGCCCCAGGGCGCCCATGGTGATCTGGCAGCGGAACTGGCCCTGGGCGGGGAGGACTTTGATGTTGCCCTTGGCCTTCTCTGCGGTGTAGCCCTCGGGTTCGGCCGTGGCCGGGAGCACCAGCCCCAGCGCGTCCTGGTCCGGGGTGCGGCAGATCCAGCGGACGCCGTGCTCCAGCTGCTCCGGGCGATGGGCCACGTAGTCCGCGCCGCCGTCCGGGTGGACCTGCATGCTGTGGGCCCAGCCCTGCTCGTCGGTCAGGTAGTCGATGAAGAGGACCACCTCCGGGTCGAAGGGCAGGTTCGGGTCCAGGACGTTGTGCCGCTCCGGATGGCGGGCCAGCTCCTCCAGGAACTCTCGGTAGCCAGGGCCGGGGTGCACATGGGGCGGGATGCTGCGCCGCACCCGCACGTGCTCCGGGGTGGCCGGCGCGGTGTAGACCAGGCGGCCATGGTCCACCGGGCGGAAGTTGATGTGGGCCAGATACATGAGCTCCATGGGCGTCCGCTTCAGGTTGGTGATGGTCAGGTCCAGGTGGAAGAGGGTGGCGCCAGCCTCCAGGCGGACCCGAGGCTCGGCCAGGTAGTTCAGGCTGAAGGCCACGGTGTGCTGGTAGCGGCCGCCCAGGCCCATGTAGGGTCCCTTCTCGTCCTCGCCCAGGAAGAGATAGGCCTCCTGGTAGGGGGCGTTGGGCATCTCCCCATGGAGCGGGTGGGTGTCCTCCGGGCCGGGGACGCCCATGGTGGCCGCGCCGCAGTGGAGCAGGAAGCCGCCGTAGGTTTCCAGGTACTCCCGGGTGGGTCGGGGCTCGTCGAACATGGAGACCATGGTCAGCTCCCGCTCCTGGAAGTGGGCGGACCAGATCTGCTGGCCCTGGAAGGGGAGCAGGACCAGGTGGCCCTCCTGGTTGGCCAGGCGCAGGCCGCAGACGCCGCTGGGGAAGCGGAAAGCCGTGGCGGTCAGGGGGCCCCATTCGGCCAGGCTCTGCTCCTGTTCGCTGAACTGTTCCGGTCGCAGATGGATGCGGGCTTCGGACATGGCGCTCCTCTCAATCGGCGGAAATCATCAAGGGTGGAAACCAACCGGCGGAAAAAGGGCGAAAGACGGCAAGAACGGACGGTGGATGGAAGACGAAAGACGAAAAACGTGTCTCCTAAATCAAGGCTGCTTCCCCGCACCCAATCACCCAATCAACCAATTAACCAATCGACAGCGCATCCTGCCACCCCTCTCGCTCCTTCGCCCCTCACGCGACCCCGCCTTCCCACGCGGCCAGCTCCTCGTAGACCGGAGCCAGGGCCCGGTAGGCGGCGTCGAAGATGGGCAGAAGCCGCTGGTAGGCGGCCTGGGCCTGGGGATCCGGCTGGAAGCGCTGGGCCACCGGGTTCATCTCCTGGCCCATGGCGAAGCTGGGGTAGAGGCCCACGCCCACGCCGCCGGTCAAGGCCGCGCCCATGGACGTGGCCTCCTCCAGGATGGCCAGGCGCTCCACGGGCAGGCCGTAGACGTCGGCCATGAGCTGGTTCCAGAAGCGGCCCCGGGCCCCGCCGCCGATGAGCCGCATGGCCTGGATGGCCGCGCCCTGCTCCCGGAAGGCGTCCAGGACGATGCGCAGGTTCAGGGTCACCCCTTCCAGCACGGCCCGGACCATGTCCGCCCGGGTGTGGCGGATGGTCAGCCCCACGAAGGCGCCCCGGGCGTTGGGGTTCCAGCGGGGGCTGCGCTCGCCCATGAGGTAGGGCAGGAAGAGGAGGCCGTTGGCGCCGGGCGGGGAGGTCTCCGCCTCCAGGTTCATGAGCTGGTAGGGGCTGAGGCCCAGGGCCTCCGCGCTCTGGGATTCCAGGGCGCAGAGCTGGTCCCGGGTCCACTGGTAGGAGGCGCCGGCGGCCTGCATGGTGCCCGTGGGCATGAACATGCCCGGGACCACGTGGCCGAAGGTGAAGGTGCGCTGTTGAGGATCGTGGATGGGTTGGGGGGTGGCCAGGGCGATCCAGGAGGAGGAGCCCACGTAGTTGTAGGCGGATCCCTCCGTCACCACCCCCGCGCCGGCGGCGGCGCAGGCCCCGTCCCCCCCGCCGATGACCACGGGCGTGCCGGCCGGCACTCCCACTTCCTCCGCCACCTGGGGCCGCACGCCTCCGGCCACGTCCGTGGAGGGGCGGATGGCCGGCAGCTTCGCTGGATCCAGCTGCGCGGCCTGGAGGATGGGCTCGGACCAGCGGCCCTGGGCCAGGTCGTAGAGGTTCATGCCCGAGGCGTCGGAGGGGTCGGTGACGAAGGCGCCGGTGAGCCGGGCCACCATGGCGTCCTTGGCGTGGAGGAACTTGTGGGCTGTCTGGTAGATGTCCGGCTGGTGGTCCCGCAGCCAGAGGATCTTGGCCAGGGAGTAGGAGGGGCTGAGGCGGTGGCCGGTGATGCGGTAGACCTCGTCCGGGGAGATGCGCTGGGCCAGCCAGCCCACCTGCTCCACTGCCCGCTGGTCCGCCCAGATGATGGCCGGGCGCAAGGGGCGGGCCTGTTCGTCCACGGGGACGCAGCCCATCATCTGCCCGCTGAAGACGATGCAGGCGATCTGGTCCCCGGGGGTGTGGGTCTGGTGCAGGAGCTGGTGGGTGGAGTGGCAGACCGCCTGCCACCAGGCGTTCGGGTCCTGCTCCGCCCAGCGGGGGTGGGCGTACTCCGTGGCGTAGGCGTGGAAGGCGCTGCCCACCAGGTGGCCGGCCGAGTCGTACAGGGTGGCTTTGTTTCCTGTGGTGCCCAGGTCGTGGGCCAGAACGTAGCCGGTCATAGGGTGTGGATGGGTCTGTGGGCGGGGGAGGCCGGGTTGGTTGGAGGTTTCCTGCCGGGGGAGGCAGGGGCGAGACGTTCCTGGGCGGGCCAAGGTCGCCCTTGGACGGGTGGTCGGAAACGCCTCGAGTCGGCGGTCGTGGACGGGAGGCGGCGCGCCTCTCCGGTTCCCGCCGTTTCCTGTTTTTCGCTACCCCTTCACCGCGCCCACCAGCAGGCCCCGGGCAATGTACTGCTCCAGGATGATGGCCATGATGATGACGGGCAGGATCATGATGAGGATGAGCACAGACATGTACCACCACTGGGGCCCCCGGGTGGCGTTCTGGGCGGCCACCAGCAGGGGCATGGTCTGGGATTTGGCCCCGGAGAGGAAGAGGGCCAGCAGGTACTCGTTCCAGGCGAAGACCAGGACGAACAGGAAGGTGGCCACCAGCCCGGGGACGGCCAGGGGCAGGATGATGGACCAGAAGATGCGGTAGCGCCCGGCCCCGTCGATGGCCGCGCACTCCTCCAGCTCGATGGGGATGTTCTGGAAGTAGTCCCGCATGAGCCAGACCACGATGGGCAGGTTGGTGGCGGTGTAGGTGATGATGAGCGCGGTGCGGGTGTCCAGCAGGTGGAGCTGCTGGAAGAGCACGTAGATGGGGATGACCACGGCCACCGGCGGCAGGATGCGCTGGGAGATGAGCCAGAAGGCCACGTCTCGGTTGCCCAGGGAGCGGCGGAAACGCCGGTTGGCCACCCGCACAGTGAGCACCGCCAGGACAACGCCCAGGATCACGGCCAGCCGCCAGGGCGCCCCCAGGACGATGGCGAAGATGGCCAGGCCGATCCAGCCGATGACCGCGGCCACGGAACCCAGCCGAGGCCGGTAGGTGAAGCGGGTCAGGCCGTAGGCCGCGCCTGTGCCCAGGAGCAGAGAGAGGACAGAGCTGACCAGGGCTACCACCACCGTGTTGACATAAGGGCGGATGGTGTCGTTGCGCACGTCCACGAAGATGTAGCGCCAGGCGTGAAGGGAGGGCTGAAAGTCCACGAAGGGGATGTAGAAGGGGCCCTCGTTCACCTGGATGGGCAGCTTGAAGGAGGTGACCACCAGCCAGTAGAGGGGGAAGAGCACCACCAGGCCCCAGAACCCCAGGAGCAGGTAGGCGATGGTCGCGGAGAAGGGGGAGGGCCGCAGAGGTGAGCTGCTGGTGAAGAATCGTCGGAACATGGCGGTGGATCCTCGGAAAAGTCCGTGAAAGGCAAGCTAGGTCAGCGAAAGCGAAGCAAAGGGCGGAAGCGACTGCTCTGGGAATGGGGGAATGGAAGCTCGAGGCGAGAAGCAGGGGAGCAGCCCGCTCCTCACGCTCCAGTCACCAGTCTCCTAAACGTCCGTCTTGGATCTCCACTCTCTGGTCTCCACTCTCTAGTCTTCAATCTCCCCATCCCCCTCAGTCCGCCACACCGGCCCGGACGAAGGAGACATAGCTCAGGGAGATGACGGTCACCAGGAGCAGGAGCATGTAGGCGATGGCCGCGGACCCGCCCAGGTCCAGGGTGCGCCAGGCGATGAAGGCGTGGAGGGTCAGGGACTCGGTGGCCGTGCCCGGGCCGCCGTTGGTGAGCACGTTGGGCAGGTCGATGATCTTGAAGGCCTCGATCATGCGGATCAGGACCACCGTGGTGCTCACCGGCAGGATCTGGGGAAAGGTGATGTAGCGGAAGATCTGCCAGCGGTTGGCTCCATCCACCAGGGCCGCCTCCACCTGCTCCATGGACTGCCCCTCCAGCGCGGCCAGGAGCACGATGAACATGAAGGGCGTCCACTGCCAGACATCCCCGATGAGGACCGCCATCCGGGCTCCCCAGGGGTCGTTGACCCAGGAGAAGTCGGTCAGGCCCAGGGCGATCCAGATGGGCTTGAAAGGCCCCTTGCCCGTGTCCGTGAGCATGCGGAACATGTAGGCCACGCCCACCGGGGTGATCATCATGGGCAGCAGGAAGATCACCCGGAAGAAACGCCGTCCCGCCAGAGGCTGGGTGGTGAGCAAGGCCAGGCCCAGCCCCAGGACGTACTGGAGGAAGAGGCCGGCGAAGACGTAGAAGAGGGTGACCACGGTGGTCCCGGGACGGCCGCCTGGGCTCAGGGTGATGACCACCAGCCAGAGCAGCAGCATGAGGATGGCCGCGGCCAGGGCGCGCCAGAAGAGGCCCAGGAAGGAGGCGCCGGGTCGACGGATGTAGCGGAACAGGAGGACGAGCAGCCCTCCTCCCACCAGGATCAGCACCAGCCAGCCCAGCCAGGCTGGATCCGTGAAGACGCCCAGGAAGTGCTTCTGTTCGCTGCCCACCAACAGTTTGCGGTAGTTGGCCAGGCCAGCGAACTTGATCTCGAAACCGCCCCGAACGAACTTGAACCGGGACAGGGAGAGATAGAGGGAGAGGATCAACGGGAAGACGGCCAGCAGGAGCACTACAGAGACCGCAGGCCAGATGAAGACGCTGCCCGCGGCGCGCTCCAGCCGGTCGGCCAACCGTTGTCCTACAGATAGTCGGGGCAGGTCCCCGGGACCCGACTGCACTGCAGCCGGGTCCCGGACCTGGGAGTCCACCTCTTGCATGGGCTAGCTCTCAGGGGTGTTTTTCAGCTTCCTATTTTCTCGATGCTCATTTCTCGATGTTCAGGGTGGCCAGGTAGGCGGCTCGCTGCTCTTCCCGGCCCAGCTCCTCGGTGATCTCTTCCCAACCGTCGTAGATCTGCTGCATGGTCTCTTCCAGGGTCAGCTCGCCGGCCAGGTACTGGGCCACGGCTGTGTCCAGGACCACCTGCTGGTAGCGCTGGTTCTGGGGGATGCGCAGATCCAGGACCATGTTGGGGCTGTTCAGGCTGGCCTTGATGGCGCCCAGGTAGTTCTTGGCCGCCTCTTCGCTCATGCCGGCCTTGATCCAGAGATCCAGGTTCTCGAACTGGGAGATGCGGTAGGGGTTGAAGCCGGTGATGCCGATGGTCACGTCCTCGTTGGACTGCTCCGGCGCGCTCATGTAGGAGAGGAAGGCGTAGGCCGCGTCCTTGACCTTGGAATCCGCCGCGGCGTTGATGGCGCCAGACCAGCCGCCGAAGGCCGCGTAGGGCGCATGGTTGATGCCGTCATCCGCGTAGGGGCAGAGATCGCCGGTGCAATCCTCCAGGGCCATGGTCTCTCGGTTCAGGACCTGGCTGGTGCCGGGCAGGATCACCGCGCCCACCTTGTCCTGGACCACGGAGGTCTCGGGGTCGATGGCCAGGGTGCCGATGTCGCCCCAATCCACGGAGAGGGCGCAGCGGCCCGCGGTGAAGAGGCCTCGGGTGTCGCCCACGTCCAGGTTCAGCTCGTCCGGCGGGCCGTAGTCGGTGGTGGCTTTGTAGAGCTCCAGGGCCTTGGCGAAGGCGTCGTTGTTGGTCAGGGGCTTGAAGTCATCCAGGGTGAAGAAGGAGCCCTGACCGGTGCCCTGGCTCTGGAGGAAGGCTGCCGCGAAGGACCAGACCATCCAGTAGGCCTGGGCGCCCCGTTTCTTGGAGATGCAGGAGCCGTAGTCCGGCTCGCCGTCCCCGTTCATGTCCTGGCCATGGACGGCCTTGGCCACTTCCAGGTACTCTTCCCAGGTCTTGGGGGGCTCCAGGCCGGCCGCCTCCAGCACGTCCGTGCGGTAGTAGGCCATCTGGAAGTCGCCATCCAGAGGGATGGTGTAGATGCGGCCGTTGTAGGTGGCGCTGAAGTTGCGGAAGAAGGGGGCGATGTCGTCCCACTGGATCTGCTCGTCGTTGGCCACCCGGTCGGTCAGGTCCTCCAGGTAGCCGGGGATGATGTAGTCCACCATCCACTGGGGCGCAAAGACGAAGGCGTCGTAGCTGTTGGTGCCTGTGGCCAGGTCGGTGAGGATCTTCTGGTACAGGTCACTGAAGGGGACGGTGATCACGTTGATCTGGGCGCCGGTCAGCTCCTGGAAGTCCGGGGCTCGGCGCTGCAGGGGCTCCGCGATCTGGGGGCCGGTGAAGGTGATGAGGTTCACCTCCACGCCGTCGAAGGGCTTGCCTTCCGGCGCCGCGGCCGGGGCCTCTGCTG
>CAYQEB010000005.1:64872-66488 GCA_964416395.1 uncultured Caldilineaceae bacterium
GGGGCCTCTGCTGCGCCCCCCTCTTCCGCAGGGGCAGCAGAAGGTGGCGCCGGGGCCGCGCAGGCTGACAGGAGCAGCGTCAGCACGACGAGGAAGGCGACAAGGATCTGTGGTTTCCGGTTCATAGACATCCCTCCTTGAGAGTGTGGAACTGAGACAGCGACGGTGGGTATGGAACGAAAAGGCGGCTCTGGCGAGCTTGCAACGCTTTGCACAGATGATTGCCGTTGGTGTGGGCGCGTTCGCACGGACTGGGGGAGTCTCACGGACACCGACAAGGGGGATGGTTTGTTGCCGTGGCCGGGCGGCCAACGTCTCCTGCAAAGGCCCTTCCCCGGGCTATTCCGGGTGGTGGGCGCAGGACTGGCGGACCTTGATCTCTGGCTTCAGGATCACCTCCTGGGTGGGGCGGTTGGGCTCTTCGATGCGCTGCATGAGCAGCTCCGCCGCGGTGCGCCCCAGCTCGTAGGTGGGCTGGGCTGCCACGGTCAGGCGAGGTGTGATCAGGGACATCCAGTCCATCTCGTCGAAGGCCACCAGGGCGATGTCATCCGGGATGGCCAGGCCCTTGTCCCGGATGGCCCGCAGCGCGCCCAGGCTCAGCAGGTTGTTGCCCGTGAAGAGGGCGGTGGGCGGCCGCTCCAGCTCCAGCAGCTCCGTGGTGAGCTGGTAGCCCACCGACTCCTTGGGCGCCCCGGTGCGGATCAGGGCGGTGTCCAGGGGCAGATCGTGGTCGGCCAGGGCCCGCTCGTAGCCCTGGAGCCGCTCCCGACCACTGGTGATGGCGGCAAAGGGCAGGATCGCGCCGATGCGCTGGTGACCGTCCTCCACCAGGTGCCCCACCAGCTCCCGGGTGGCGCCCACATTGTCCACCAACACCGTGTCCACATCCATGTCCCGGATGCGTCGGTCCACGGTGACCAGGGGGATCTGGGCGTTCACCAGGCGCTGGCTGGGCGTGTTCAGCTCCCGGGTGGGGGAGACGACCACGCCGGCCACCCGCTCCGCCAGGAGCAGGTCGATGTAGAGCCGCTCCTTCTCCAGGTCCTCGTCCGAGTTGCAGAGGAAGGTGGCGTACTCGTAGGTGTGGGCCACATCCTCCACGGCCCGCACCAGGGAGGTGAAGAACGGGTTCTGGATGTCGGAGATGATCAGGCCGATGATGCGGGAACGCTGCACCCGCAGGCTGCGAGCCACTCGGCTGGGTCTGTAGCCCAGCTCGTCCACAGCCTGGAGCACGCGGATGCGCACTTCTTCCCGAACATGGGGTTTGTTGGCCAACACTCGAGAGACGGTTGCGTTTGAGACGCCGGCGCGCCTAGCCACGTCGCTAATTCGAACACGCACGGGATCACTCCATTGGGGGAATTGAAAGAAACCGGTGGTTGCAAAAGCCATTGTAATCGTTTACAATGGTCTTGTCAAGCATTTTTTCCAACGTCAGCTCCGGAGCCGATCTCCAGGCCCTTGGAATGTCCCAAATTGACCGCCCAGAGCGTCTGTTCGCGTCCATTTCGCATCTGTGGCACACTCGATTCCAGGCCCAATTCCACACAGTCATCGGTCTGCATTCCTGTCGTTTGACATCCCTGTCGTTCTGCACCGCCTGTCGTTCT
>CAYQEB010000005.1:66588-81540 GCA_964416395.1 uncultured Caldilineaceae bacterium
CCTGTCGTTCTGCACCGCCTGTCGTTCTACACCGCCACTGCAAAGGAAGGCCAGCCATGTCGTCCACCTCGGATCCGCGTCCCCTCATGGTGGAGATCGCCCACCTCATGTACCAGCGTTTCCTGACCAACAGCGCCGGCGGCAACATCAGCTGTCGGGTCGGGGAGCACATCTACATCACCCCCCGCTACCTGGGCAGCAAGCATCGCTGGCAGCTGCGGGAGGAGATGATCCTGGTCTTCGATCGAGATTTCCGCTGCGTGGAGGGGGACCCGGCCATGGCCAGCCGGGAGGTCCCCATGCATTTCGCCTGCTACCGCCACTTCCCTCCGGTGAACGGGGTGATCCACGCCCATCCCCGCTACCTGAGCGTCTTCGCCGCCGCGGGCAAGCCTCTGAGCCCCACCAACCAGTACACGGAGAAGTTCGGCACGGTGGAGGTGACGCCCAACCTGCCGGCCCACAGCCAGGAGCTGGCCGACGCGGTGGTGGAGAAGCTGACCCCCCGGGCCCATCTCCTGGAACGGCACGGCCTGGGGTTGATCCTGGCCTGGCACGGCGTGCTGACGGTGGGGCGAGACCTGGCCGAGGCCTACGACGTCCTGGAGCGGCTGGAGTGGAGCGCCCACACCCTGCTCATGGAGCCCAGGTTGGGCTGATCGGGTGAATTGCCCCGGTTGAATTGCCCCGGTTGAATTGCCTCGGTGAATTCTCCCGGTGACTTGCTCTGGCCCTCGCTCTGCTTTTCCCGCCATCCGCCATGATCCTCACCGTCACACCCAACCCCACCATCGACCGAGCCTTCTTCCTGCGCCACTTCCGCCTGGGCGCCATCCTGCGCGCGGAGCGGGAGGTGGCCGCACCCAGCGGCAAGGGGGTGGACGTCTCCCTCATCGTCCAGCGCCTGGGGGGCGAGACCCGGGCCCTGGGCCTGACCGCGGGCCACACCGGCCGCATCCACCGGGCCATGCTGGACGACGAAGGGCTGCCCCATCACTTCGTGGAGGCCCTGGGGGAGACCCGCACCGCGGTGCTCCTGGTGGACCAGGCCGCGGGCCAGCAGTCCACGGTCACCGCGCCCACCTTGCGGGCGGACGAGAGCCACCTGGCCCAGCTCCTGGCTCTGCTGGCGCGCTACGCGGCCGGGGCCTGGGGCGTGGCCTGCGCCGGCAGCCTGGCCGCCGGCCTGCCCCAGGACAGCTACGCCCGCCTGCTGGATCGGGCCCGCTCTCTCGGGCTCTTCACCCTGCTGGACACCTCTGGACCGGCCCTGGTCCAGGGCATCGCCGGTCTGCCGCACATCCTGAAGGTCAACGAGGTGGAGCTGGCCGCTTTAGATCCGGGGACAGCCCCCCTGGTGGAGGGCCGGGCCTGGGCTGGGCTGGCGGCCCGCCTGGGGGAGCGATTGGGCCGCTGGGCCACCCACGGGATCGTGGTCACGTTGGGGCCAGACGGGGCCCTGGCCGTCACCCGGGCCGGGACCTTCCACGCCTGGCCGCCTCCGGTGAGGGTGGTGAACACCGCCGGGGCCGGGGACGCGGTGAGCGGCGGGCTGCTCCTGGCTCTCTCCCGGGGGCAGAGCTGGCCGGAAGCCCTGCGCCTGGCCATGGCCGCGGCCGGGGCCACGGTCATGAGCGAGACCATCGCCTTCCAGGAGCGGGCCCAGGTGGAGGCCCTTCTGTCCCAGGTGGCGGTGGACGCCCTGGGCGGGCAAGCTGGATGAAGGGGGAAGAAGTGTCCTGGCCATCGGATGCCCGGTCATCGGATATCCGGTGTGGGCCTGGGCGGGCGGTGGTTGCGCCTGGCGCGCTTTCGCGGTATATTGCGGCCAGAGGCGCGCTGCTTCCATCCCCTGCGGATCCATCCCCCCAACTGCCAAACGTGAGCCTGTGCCGTGCGAAACCGTCTGCTCCTGAGCCTGGCTGTCCTGACCTTGGCCTTGCACCTCTTCCTGACCGGGTGGGCCCTGGTGCAGCCTGCCGCCTCCTCCTGGATCGGCGCCACCCAGACCCCCTTGCTCCTGCTCTTCAGCCTGGTCCATGCCACCTATCTCCTGGGATGGCGGCAGGCCCTGGCCTTCTTTGTCCTCAGCGCGGGGATCTCCTGGGGCTTCGAGCAGGTGGGGGTGGCCACCGGCTGGATCTACGGAGGCTACTACTACTCGGATCGGCTCCAGCCCAAGCTGGGCCACGTGCCCCTGATCATCCCCGTGGGCTGGTTCATGATGATGTACCCCAGCTACGTCATCGCCAACCTGGTGGGGGAGGGACGCCCCACCGTATCCCGGCCCCGCCTGGGGAAGCTGGTGGGGCTCTGCCTGCTGGGGGGCATGGCCATGACCGCCTGGGACCTGGCCATCGATCCCATCCTGGTGGGGCATGGCATGTGGGTCTGGGAGCAGGGCGGCCCCTACTTCGGCGTGCCGGTGCAGAACTTCGCCGGCTGGCTGGTCACCACCTTCACCATCTACCTGATCTACCGGCTGTGGGAAGGGCGGGCCGGTCTCCAGCCCTTGGGGGCGGTCACTCGAGGCGTGGCCTGGATGCCCCTCCTGGCCTACGCCAGCCAGATGCTGCGCACCTTCGGCCGGCCGGAGCTGGGGGTGATCACTTTTTTCGCCATGGGATTCCCCTTGCTGGCCGCGGCCTACCGGCTGCAGGATTGGCCCGGCTCGGCTCAGACGTGACCGGTCTGGGAGAAGACCTCGTGGACCTCCAGCTTGTTGCGCTGGGTGAAGGCCTCCCGAGGCAGGGAGCCGGAGCGGGCGTGGCCTTTCTGGAAGGCGTCGGAGTTGACCCAGTTCTCGAAGGCCTCCCGGGACTCCCAGAAGGTGAGGACCACGTAGGGATCCCCCTCCGCGGTGGGGCGCAGGACCATGTTGGCGATGAAGCCGGGCATGCCATCCACCAGGCCGGCTCGGTCCAGGAAGCGCTGTTCGAAGGCCTCGGCGTACTCGGGATTCACGTAGATGCGGTTGGCAACGGTGATCATGGCTTTCCTCCTGGAAAGTGGGGTGGCTGGAAAAAATCGGGTAAAAATGGGTGGGCGGCGGGAAGGCCGATCCGGACAGGAGCGAGGTGGCAGAAAGCGCCGCCGCGGGCTGCGTAGGCAGGTTTTTTACCACGAATGTGCGTAGACGCCAAATGGGGCATGGGGATGCCAGGACCGTGGGATTGGGAACCGTTCGGATGTGGGTTCAAGGATAAGGGGAGAATCGGACATGCAACGAGAGGTGATCGATGGATTGGTCCAGGCTTTTCAGGCCAAGGACCTGGAGGCCGCGCTGGCCTTCTTCACGGAGGACGCGGAGGTCTATGACCCCCACTACCCTGTGGCGGAGATGCGGGGGAAAGAGGCCATCCGCCGGGGCTTCTCCTGGGCCTTCAGCCACATGGCCCGTCCCGGCTTCACCATCCAGCGGGTCTACACGGAGGATGGGCGAGGCGTGGTGGAGGTGGACACCCACCACCGGTTCAAGAACGGGCTGGAGCTGAAGTTCTCTCAGCTCTTCCTGTACGAGGTCCAGGATGGTCGCATCCGCCGGCTCCAGGCCTACGTGCCCTACCCGCCCCCAGGAATGGGCAGCCTGCTCCTCGCGGTGACCCGTTGGCTCTGGCGGCTGAAGGACAAGCTGGGCCGTTCTTCCCGGCAGCCTGGGGAGGTGCAGGCATGAAGCAGGTGATCGCGACGGACAAGGGGGCCGCGCCCAAGGGGCCTTACTCCCAGGGGGTGATCACCGGAGGGCGTCTGCTCTACGTGGCCGCCCAAGGCCCCTTCGATCCCCGGAGCGGGGAAGTGGTGAGCGACGACTTCGCGGAGCAGGCCCGGCAGGCCTTCCGCAACCTCCTGGCCGTGGCCGAGGCCGCTGGAGCCGCCCCGCAGGACGCGGTGAAGGTGACGGTCTACCTGACGGACTGGGCCCACTTCCAGGCCATGAACCAGGTCTACCAGGAGCTCTTCCCGGAGCCCTACCCGGTGCGGACGCCGGTCCAGACCCGCCTGCCCTTCGGCCTGATCATGGTGGACGGGATCTTCGCCCTGGCGGGGGAGGGGGCGGCATGAGCGACCAGACTCGACCCGAGGAGACAGCCATCCCCCCGGAGGCGGCCCGGCTGCATCGGCAGATCACGGTGATCGACGGCCTGAACGCCAGCTGGTTCCTGGATCGGCGCGTGCTGGAGCGGCTGCACCAGGGCGGCGTCACCGGGGTGAACGCCACCATCGCCGCCTGGCACAATCCGACCGAAACCCTGGCCATGCTGGGGGATGTGCTCCAGCTCTTCCGGGATCACGGGGACCTGATCCTGCAGGTGAAGCGGGTGGCGGACATCCAGCGGGCCAAGGAGATGGGCCGGGTGGGGATGATCCTGGGCTTCCAGGACACCGAGCCCGTGGGGGAGAACCTGCGGCTGCTGAACGTCTACCAGGCCGTGGGCGTGCGCATCATCCAGCTCACCTACAACTTCGAGAACCGGGTGGGCTTCGGCTGCCAGGCCCCGGAAGACCAGGGACTGAAGCCCTTTGGCCGGGAGCTGGTGGCGGAGATGAACCGGCTGGGCCTGCTCATCGACCTCTCCCACTGCGGGGAGCGCACCACCCGGGAGGCCATCGAGCTCTCGGAGAAGCCGGTGGCCATCACCCACGCCAACAGCAAGGCCATCCTGGACCATCCCCGGAACAAGAGCGATGACGTGATCCGGGCCCTGGCCCAGCGGGGCGGCGTCATCGGCGCGGTGGCGGTCCCCGCCATGATGACCCGGCGCTTCCCCGCCACCCTGGACGACTACCTGGACGCCATCGACTACCTGGTGCAGTTGGTGGGGGTGGATCACGTGGGGCTGGGGCCGGACTTCATGGAGGAGATGCCCCAGGAGGTGATCCAGAAGGTGTTGGTGGGCCTGCCTCCGGAGACCATGCGCCTCCTGGCCAGCATCCCGCCCACCCAGGGCTTCGAGTCCGTGGCCAGGCTGCCCAGGGTCACCGCCGGCCTCCTGGCCCGGGGCTACCGTCCCGAGGATGTGGCCAAGATCCTGGGCGGCAACTGGCTGCGCCTCTACCGGGAGGTGTGGGAGGCATGACAGGCTGGGCGCAGGGAATGGGGGCCGGAGAGGGCCGCATGCAGCCAGGATGTCCTGGCAGGATGGCAAAGTGACGGGATGACCGGACAGCTCCAGAACCCAATCAACCAGTTCAACCAGTTTGGCCAGTTCAATCCATCGACAGATCCCCCCGATCGCCCCTCCCCCGTCGCCGGAATTCACCCATCCAAATCCACGCACCGAGATCCATGCACCTGAATCCATGCACCTGAATCCATGAGGTGAACCATGAGCGACCATCGAGCAGCCTACGAACTTCTGGCCGAGAAGTTGGCCGGCCAGGGCCTGGACGTGGAGGCCATCAAGGCGGCCCTGAAGCGCCAGCACATCGAGACCCCCAGCTGGGGCTACGCCAACAGCGGCACCCGTTTCAAGGCCTTCGCCTGGCCCGGCGCGGCCACCACCACCCAGCAGAAACTGGACGACGCGGCCATGGTCCACCGCATGACCGGCATCGCCCCCAGCGTGGCCATCCACATCCCCTGGGACAAGCCCCCGGACGAGGACTACGCGGCCATGCGCCAGTACGCGGAGGAGCAGGGCATCCGTCTGGGCGCGGTGAACCCCAACGTCTTCCAGGACGACGAGTACCGGCTGGGCTCCCTGGGCAACCCGGACCCAGCCATCCAGGAGCGGGCCCTGGACCACATCCTGGAGTGCTGCGAGATCATGGAGGCGGTGGGCAGCCGGGACCTGAGCCTCTGGTTCGCGGACGGGACCAACTACGCGGGCCAGGACAGCCTGCGGGGGCGCAAGCGGCGCTTCGAGCAAGGGCTGGAGGCGGTCTATCGTCACCTGCCCCAGGGCGGGCGCATGCTCATCGAGTACAAGTTCTTCGAGCCGGCCTTCTACAGCACGGACATCCCGGACTGGGGCACGGCCTACGCCTGGAGCCTGAAGCTGGGCCCCCAGGCCCAGGTGCTGGTGGATCTGGGCCACCACGCCCAGGGCGTGAACATCGAGCAGATCGTGGCCTTTCTCCTGGACGAGGGGAAGCTGGGGGGCTTCCACTTCAACAACCGCAAGTACGCGGACGACGACCTGATCGTGGGCAGCGTGAACCCCTACGAGCTCTTTCTCATCTACAACGAGCTGGTGGGCGCGGAACAGAGCGGCGACCAGCCGGCCAGCGCCACCGCCGGCCAGGTGGCCTACATGATCGACCAGTGCCACAACATCGAGGGCAAGATGATCCCCATGATCTACTCGGTGCTCAACTGCCAGGAGGCCTACGCCAAGGCCCTGCTGGCGCCCCGGGAGCAGCTGGCCCAGGCCCAGGCCGCAGGGGAGGTGCTGGAGGCCCACCGCATCCTCACCGACGCCTTCCGCACAGACGTGGGGCCCCTCCTGGCCCAGGTGCGGGAGGAGATGGGCGTGCCCGTGGACCCCATCGCCGCCTACCGGGCCAGCGGCTACGAGGAGAAGATCCGGGCGGAGCGGGGCACGGCCACGGCCAGCGGCGGCTTTCAGTAGCCGGAAAAGGAGCCCAGCCATGCCCAACAGCCCACAGCCTGGGGAGCAACCTGCCCCAGCCCAGCCCGTCCTGGAGCAACTGGTCTGGCTCTCCCGGGAGCTGGCCCGGCCCGAGCGGGAGCTGGCCATCCTGGGGGAGGGGAACACCGGGGCCGACCTGGGGGACGGCGTCTTCTGGGTCAAGGCGTCGGGCAGCCAGATGGCCACCATCGACGCCCAGGGCTTCAGCCGGGTGCGCATGGCGCCGGTCCTGGCCATGCTGGACCAGGGGGAGCTCACGGACCAGGAGGTGGCCGCGGGGCTGCGAGCGGCCCTGGCGGATCCCAACCACCGTCGCCCCTCGGTGGAGACCTTCCTCCACGCCCTCTGCATGGCCGAGGCCGGGGCCCGCTTCGTGGGCCACACCCACCCCATCGCGGTGAACCAGATCCTCTGCAGCCGCCAGGGGGCGGAGCCCTTCCTGCGGCACCTCTTCCCGGACGCCATCGTGGTCTGCGGGCGGACGCCGGCGGTGGTCCCCTACGTGGACCCGGGGCTGCCTCTGGCCCGGGCCGTCCGGGCGGAGCTGCGCCGCTACCAGGCCCATCACGGCCACCCGCCCAAGCTCCTCCTCCTGGTCAACCATGGCCTGGTGGCCCTGGGCGCCACCCCCCAGGAGGTGCTCAACATCACCCTCATGGCCGACAAATGGGCCCGGATCCTCCAGGGGACCTATGCCCTGGGCGGGCCCCACTTTCTGCCGGAAGCCCAGGTGAACCGCATCGACACCCGGCCGGACGAGCGTTACCGGCGGCGTCACCTGGCTGAGGGATAGGGCAAAGAACGGGTGATGATCCACAGGCAACACCCACCTGCAATCTGTCACCTGCAATCTGCGAACCCCAATCTGCCAACTGCCAAAAGAACTGTCAAAAGAGCGGAGCCATGCCAAAGAATCTCTGGAACGAGGAGGAAGCCCGGCAGCGGCCGGAGCTGGACTACCTGGTCTATCGCAGCAACCTGCTGGGCCGGGACCGCAGCGTCGTCAACATCTACGGGGGCAACACCAGCGTCAAGCGCCGGGAGGTGGATCACCTGGGGCGGGAGGTGAACGTGCTCTGGGTCAAGGGCTCGGGCAGCGACGTGGCCACCATCACCGAGGAGGGCTTCGCCGGCCTGCTCCTGGATGAGATCCTGCCCCTCATGGACCGGGAGAGCATGAGCGACGAGGAGATGGTGGCCTACCTGGCCCACTGCGTCTACGCGCTGAACCGGCCCCGCCAGTCCATCGAGACCCTGCTCCACGCCTTCACCCCGGCCACCCACGTGGATCACACCCACCCGGACCCGGTCCTGGCCATCGCCTGCGCAGAGAACGGCCAGGAGCTCTGCCGGGAGCTCTGGGGGGAGCGGGCCGTCTGGGTGGACTACGTGCGCCCAGGCTTCACCCTGAGCAAGTGGATCGGCGAGGGCGTTCGGGCCAACCCCCGGGCGGAGCTGGTGGTCATGGGCAAGCACGGCATGGTCAGCTGGGGGGAGACCAGCCGGGAGTGCTACGACAACACCATCCGGCTGATCCAGGAGGCGGAGGACTTCGTGGAGGCCCGGCGCAACGGCCGCCGCGTCTTCCCGGGCGCGGCCGTGCCTCCCCTGCCCCGGGAGGAGCGCCAGGCCATCCTGGCCGCGGTGTTGCCCGGCCTGCGGGGCGCGGTGAGCCGGGATCGCCCGGCCATCCTGCAGACGGACGACAGCCCGGAGGTGCTGGCCTTTGTGGGCAGCGAGAACGCCCCGGCCCTCTCCCAGGTGGGGGCCGCCTGCCCGGATCACCTGGTCCACACCAAGCGCCAGCCCCTCTTCGTGGCGTGGAAGCCGGAGGAGGGAGTGGCGGCCCTGAAGGAGAAGCTGGCCCAGGGGGTGGACGACTTCGTGGCCCGCTACACCGAGTACTTCCAGGCCCACAGCAAGCCCGGGGATCGCATGCGGGACCCCGCGCCCCGGGTCATCCTCATCCCCGGCGTGGGCATGGTCACCACCGGGGGGGACGCCCTGGCCGCGAACGTGAGCCGCCAGCTCTACCATCGGGCCATCAAGGTGATGGAGGGCGCTCAGATCCTGAGCCGTTTCGTCAGCCTGACGGCCCAGGAGTCCTACGACATCGAGTACTGGCCCCTGGAGCTCTACAAGCTGAGCCTGAAGCCGCCTCCCCGGGAGCTGGCTGGCCGGGTGGCTCTGGTCACCGGCGGGGCCAGCGGCATCGGACGGGCCACGGCCCGGCGTCTGGCCCAGGACCACGCCCACGTGGTCATCCTGGACATCAACCGAGAGGGGGCGGAGCAGGTGGCCACAGAGCTGGTGGAGAAGCACGGCCTGGGCCGCAGCCTGGCCCTCTTCTGCGATGTCACCGACGAAGCCGGGGTGCAGGAGGCCTTCCGCTGGGCTGTGCTGGCCTACGGCGGGGTGGATGTGGTGGTGAGCAATGCGGGCATCGCCATCGCCGCGGCCATCGACGAGACCAGCGTGGCGGACTGGAACAAGACTTTCGACGTGCTGGGGAAGGGCTACTTCCTGGTGAGCCGGGAGGCCTTCCGCATCTGGAAGGAGCAGGGGATGGGGGGCAGCCTGGTCTACGTGGGGAGCAAGAACAGCGTCTACGCGGGGAAGAACGCCTCGGTCTACAGCGCGGCCAAGGCGGCGGAGATGCACATGGCTCGCTGTCTGGCCGCAGAGGGCGGGCCCTTCGGCATCCGGGTCAACACGGTGTTGCCCGATGCGGTGATCCGGGGCAGCGGCATCTGGGACAAAGGCTGGCGGGAAGCCCGGGCCGCGGCCTACGGCATCCGGCCGGACGAGCTGGAGGAGTTCTACCGCCAGCGCAACATCCTGCACGTGAACATCTTCCCGGAGCACGTGGCCGAGGCCATCAGCTTCCTGGCTGGGCCCCGCTCCTCCCGCACCACCGGCGGCGCCCTCACCGTGGACGGAGGCGTGCCTGGCGCCTTCCTGCGCTGAGCCGGGGGCCGGGAGCCCCCCGGCTCAGGCCTCGCTTTCGGGCAGGACCAGCAGCCGCTCCGCCATCTCCCAGGCCAGGGCATGGGGCGCGTCGTCCACCAGGACCAGGAGCGGCCCACAGGCCGGGGCCCGCTCCTGGATCTGCACTCTTTTGCCCGGGTAGAGCCCCAGCTCGCCCAGGTAGGCCAGCTCCTCCGGCTCCTGGGTGCGCACCCGGACCAGCCGGTAGGGCGCGCCGACCTGGGCCGCGCTCAGGGGGATGGTGGGGCGGCTGTCCATCTGGCCATCCCGGCTGGGGATGGGATCCCCGTGGGGGTCCACCGTGGGGTGGTCCAGGGCCGCAGCAATGGCCTCCTCCAGGTCCTCACTGATCACGTGCTCCAGCTTCTCCGCCTCCGCGTGGACCTGGTCCCAGGGGATGTTCAGGGCCTTGTGGAGGAAGAGCTCCAGGAGGCGGTGGTGGCGCAGCACCTCCAGGGCCACCTGACGGCCCACGGGCGTGAGCCGGGTGCCCTGGTAGGGCTCGTGCTCCACCAGGCCCAGCTCCGCCAGCTTCTTGACCATGTTGGTGGCCGAGGCGGGGGTGACGCCCAGATGGGCGGCCAGGGCCGAGTTGGTCACGGTTTCGCCGTCTCCGCTCAGCTGGTAGATGGCCTTGAGGTAGTCCTCGTGGGCGCTGCTCAAAGGGCTTTTGGTGTGGGTTTCGTAGTTTTTAGTCATGTCTAAAGTGTAGCGGGCGAGGGCGGCTGCTGTCAAACGCCTCCCAGGAGAGTTGGCGCCCCTCATGGACCTCCTGGGGCCCGAGCGTACCCCTGGCGTGGTTGGCGGTCTGTGGTATAATTGGCCTGGATTTCCTCAACTTTCTCTCCCTGTGCAACGGCAGCGCTCACAACGATTCGAGCTCGATCCAGATCGGGTGGATAGGTGCTACGCCAGAAACGGGGAGGCTCGTGCGGCCTGTTTTGAGGATTAATGATGACCAGTGAGGTGTGGAACAATGCAGCCGAACTCTGCTGGCGTGTATGATTTCGTGACCATCGGCGAAGTGGCGGACACCACCAAGCAGCTCATCGCCCTGAACCTGCAGTACGGCCTGCAGGAGGGGGAAAGCCACGCCACGGGCATGGAAGCGGTGGAGCGGATCGTGTTGCAGCAGGCCCGGGAGTACCTGGCCAGCGTGCGGGAGGGCTTCATCCTGAGCGTGCGGGCTGGTCGGGTGGGCAGCCGGGGCGAGCTGAGCTATCTGCTGGACCGGGTGGTCCTGGATTGGTCCAGCCTGAGCCAGGAGCTGGGGCTGGCGGAGGAGCCGACGGCGGAGCTCGAGCAGCCCGGCCAGGAGGCCCCCTCCCAGGAGCCGACCATCCAGCGGGTGCGAGGGCAGCTGCTGGCCTTCGGTATGGCCATCGTGGCCCTGGGGGCCTTGCCTCGCCTGCCTGCGGAGGAGATCACCTTTCCCCACAGCTACAGCAAGCCCCCCACCTACTCGGACATTCCCGTGCCGGTGGCGCCCGGGGAGATCCTGAGCCGGATCGAGGAGCTGGAACAGATGATCTGGCAGTTCACCCTGCGCAAGTGGGCGGAGCTGGCCCGTCACCGCTACGGTCCCCTGCGCCGCACCTACGGCTTCTTCGAGTCCAGCGCCCTGCTGGCCCGCCGGGAGAGCGAACGTTTCGGCATCAAACGGCGGCCTCTGTCCTGAACCCAGGGCCAGGATCGACGGACGCGGCCGACTGGACGCCCTTCCCAACGTCGATCCTGGCCTGTTTCGCGTCGTCTCGCCTCTGTTTTTCACGCCTCACGCCTTGCTCCTCACCCTTTACTCGTCGACTTCTCACTCCTCCCATCCTGCTCTCCTTTCCCCTCAGCGCCGAGGCTTCTCTTCTTTGTCGTTTGTAGCCAGAATTTTCGCCGGGCTTGTGGCCAGAGGCCTTGCCGGCAGGCGGCATTTTGAATCCAAATTTGTCAACTTTGGCGTTATCTTGTAAGATGCTTGGACCATTCCTGTTGCACTGCTGTGTGTGATCTTGGGTGAACAACAACGGCTGCATTTCCCCCTGTGCCCCCCAGAGCGCTCCGTTCGCCCCCTGGATCCACGCTGGCGCAGGAGATTTTCTGCCCGGAGAGCTCCTGCAATGAGGGATGGCCGCGCGGCAGTCGTCCACGGATCTTCACAACGCTCCCCACATCCAAGCACTCTGGCCTTCCGGGATCGAGCTGCCCCTTTTCCCATCTCGTTTCTGCCCCAGTCCTATTCCACGAAAGTCGAGGTGACATTCATGAGAAGCCGGATAACCCGATTGTTGATGCTGTTCGCTGTAGCGGCCGTGTTCGTCGTCGGCGGGATCTTCCTGTCCTCTCTGGCGGTCACGGCCGGTCCTGGTTCGCCCACAGCGGATGGGCCAACGACCGATCAGCCCCGGACCTCCCACCGGGTGATCGTGGAGCTGGAGTCGCCTCCCTTGGCCATTCAGTACAAGACCATGATCGCCGCCCAGTCCGCGGATGGGCGGTTGGACGTGCAGTCCTCCGCGGCCCAGCAGTACATCGCCCAGCTGCGAGCAGAGCAGGCCGCCTTCGTGAGCGCCATGCAGGCCGCCTTGCCCGACGCCCAGGTCAGCACCTTCATCAACGAGAACGGGGAGGCCGAGGCTGAGACCTTCCAGATCGTGATGAACGGGGTGGTGGTCGATCCGGGGGCGGCCGGGCCCCAGGCGGCCATGAAGCGCCTGGCTGCTCTGCCCGGCGTGAAGGCTGTCTATCCGGACTACGCCTACAGCATGGATCTCTACACCAGCACCACCCTGATCAACGCGCCGGCTATCTGGAACGCGGTGGGCGGCCGGGCCATGGGCGGAAAAGGCGTGAAGATCGCCTCCATGGACGGCGGCGTGCACAAGGACGCGCCCATGTTCGACGGCACAGGCTTCAGCTACCCCTCGGGATGGCCCGCGAACGGCTTGGGCCTGACCGCCAACAACAACGGCAAGATCATCGCCTCCCGAGTCTACTTCCGCTCCTGGGATCCGCCGGCCCCAGGGGACGAGAACCCCTGGCCTGGCGTGAACGGCACCCCTCACGGCGTGCACACCGCCGGCATCGCCGGGGGCAACGTGGTCACGGCCACCTACGTGGGCTACACCGTGGGCCAGATGAGCGGCGTGGCCCCGGGCGCCTGGATCATGAGCTACCGGGTCTTCTACAACAGCGTGAGCGGTGACGGCTCCTTCTACACCGCAGAGGGCATCGCCGCGCTGGAGGACATCGTGGCGGACGGCGCGGACGTGGTCAACAACTCCTGGGGCGGCGGCCCTGGCAGCATCGGCGGCGAGTTCGATCCCCTGGACGCGGCCCTGATCAACGCGGCCAACGCGGGGGTCTTCGTCTCCATGTCCGCGGGCAACGCCGGGCCCAACAACGGCACCACGGACCACCCCTCGGACGATTACATCGTGGTGGCGGCCACCACGACATCGGGCACCCTCTCCGCCGGGCGGATCAACGTCATCGAGCCGCCTTCCGTCCCCATGACCCTGACCAGCATCTCCTTTGCGCCGGCGGCCTTCGGGGCGCCTCTGCCTTTGAAGAGCATCATCAGCTACACCTACGTGGCCGCGGCCAACGTGGATCCCGCCAACGTGGAGGGGTGCAACCCCTGGCCGGCTGGGACCTTCGCCGGCAAAGCGGCCCTGATCAGCCGAGGCTCCTGCCAGTTCGGCACCAAAGTCCTGAACGCAGAAAATGCGGGCGCCGTCTTTGTGGTCGTCTACAACCACGCGGCGGGCGGGGATAACCTGATCACCATGGCGCCGGGCAATGACGGCGGCAGCGTCACCATCCCGTCCGTCTTCATCGGCCACACCAACGGCGTGGACATGGTGAACTGGCAGACGGCCCACCCCAATGCCACTTTGGAGGTGAACACCCTGGGCTTCCAACGGGGCAACACCGCGGACGTGGTGGCCAGCTTCAGCAGCCGGGGCCCCGGCGTGGGCAACGTGCTCAAGCCGGACATCGCGGCGCCGGGTGTGAACATCCTCTCCCAGGGGTACGTGCCGGGCGCGACGGGCGAGGCCCGGCATCTGGGCTATGGCCAGGCCTCGGGCACCTCCATGGCCGCGCCCCACGTGGCCGGCGCGGCAGCCCTGCTGCGCCAGGTCCATCCCACCTGGTCCAACGCCTACATCAAGTCCGCCCTCATGTCCACGGCCAAGTACATGGGCATCTACAACCACGATGGCTCCCCGGCTCAGCCCCTGGACATCGGCGCCGGTCGGCTGGATCTGACCCGGGCCACGGATCCGGGGGTGATCCTGAGCCCGCCCAGCGTCAGCTTCGGTCGGGTGATGACCGGGAGCGTCGCCTCCAAGAAGGTCAAGGTGACCAACATCACCACGGCCACGGAGAGCTACACCTTGACCACCCTGTACACGGGCAACGGCTTCACCATGACCACGGCCATGGCCGGGGTGACGGTGTCGCCCACCCAGATCACCCTGGGGCCCGGCGCCTCCACGGAGATCACGGTCCTGTTCGATCCGGCCAGCAGCCAAGGCATTGGGGACAACCAGGGCTACATCGTCATGGACGGGCCGCAGCACGATGCCCACATGCCGGTCTGGGCTCGGGTGATCCCGGCGACGAAGAAGGCGGATGTGCTGATCATCGACAATGACTTCAGCGGCCTGCTTCCCGGCTTCCCGGACTACATCGCCTACTACACCCGCACGCTTACGGCCCTGGGCAAGAGCTACGAGATCTGGGACACGGCCGCCGCTTGCTGTGGCCCCCAGACCATCCCCAGCGCGGCCCAGCTGGCCGCCTATCCGGTGGTCATCTACTTCACCGGGGACAACTTCTATCCGGATGGCACCTTCACTGTGCCGACCCCGCTCACCGAGAAGGACATGGACATCCTGACCGAGTACGCCAACAGTGGCGGGGTGATCATCGCCATGGGCCAGGACATGTCCTCGGTGCTGAACGACTCCTTCTTCGACGATGCCATCCTGGGGGATACGAGCCTGCAGGACAGCGTGACCGCCGACAACCTGCCTACACAACCCGTGGTGCCCATGGCCGACGCTCCCAGCAAGTTCAGCAGCGTCTTCCTGGACTTGAGCGGGCCGAACACGGCCATCGGCAGCGTGGATCTCCTGGGCATCAACGAGGTGCCGCCGGTGACCACCACCAACGTGGGCAAGGGTAGCTTCACCTACAACAACTTCACCAACCAGCTGGGCTACAGCATCACCATCTCGGTCACCGCTCCCATGACCATCACTGCCGCCCACATCCACACCGGGACGACGGGGACCAATGGACCGGTGATCCACACCCTGATCTCCACCCCTCAATACGTCACCAGCACCTACACCTTCCAGGGGGCGGTGGT
>CAYQEB010000006.1:0-1512 GCA_964416395.1 uncultured Caldilineaceae bacterium
AGGAGTCAGCTCGGCTGGGCCACCCCAGGGGACAGACGAGAGGCCAAAGGGGAAGGACGCGAGGGGATCGTCTTTCGCGCATCCTCCCCCACCTCCAACCCCCAAGCCCCCGCGTCGCTGGCCTTCCCCTCCTCCAGCCGCCCCCTCTCCATCGCCCACGTGGAGACCATTCCCTTCCGCCTGCCCCTGCAGGGAGCGCTGCGCTGGGGCAAGGACCACGCCATGGACGAGGTGCGCCATGTCCTGGTGCGGGTGACCCTGAGCGACGGCAGCCAGGGCCTGGCCGAGGCCCCGCCTCGCCCCACCATCTACGGCGAGACGGTCCAGAGCATCCAGGGCATCATCGCCCAGGAGCTGGCCCCCCGGATCCTGGGCCTGTCGGTGGACGGGCCTGGCCTGGCGCGCGTCCACCAACGCCTCCACCAGGTGAAGAACAACCCGGCCGCCAAGGCTGGCGTGGACATGGCCCTGCACCACGCCCTGGCCCTTTCCCGGGGGATCTCTCTGGCCCAGCAGCTGGGCGCCACCCTGAAACGGGCGCCGGTGAGCTACATCCTGGGCATCGGGCCCTTGGAGGAGATGCTGACCGAGGCGGAGCGGGTGGTGCAAGCAGGGGTGCGGGTGCTCAAAGTGAAGGTGGGGCGGGACTGGAAGGCGGATCGGGCTCGGATCCAGGCCCTGCGCGATGCCCTGGGCCCGGAGGTGACCCTCTACGCGGACGCCAACGAGGGCTTCTCCCCGGAGGAGGCCCCAGCCCGGCTGGCGGAGCTGGCCCAGCTGGGCGTGGTCTACTGCGAGGAGCCCCTGCCCGTGGAGCAGATCCAGGAGCGGTCTCGGCTGCGCGCCCAGGAGATCCTGCCCCTCATCGCGGACGACAGCGCCTTCACCCCCCGGGATCTGCGCCGGGAGCTGGCCCTGGACACCTTCCACATCCTCAACATCAAGACGGCCCGCACCGGCTACACCGATTCCCAGGCCATGTTGGCCATGGCCCGGGCCCAGGGCAAAGGGGTCATGGTGGGCTCCCAGGCCAGCGCCGGGCTGGGGACGGCTCGGGCCGGCCTCTTCGCCGGGCTGCCAGGCGTGGATCACCCCTGCGAGCTCAGCTTCTTCCTCAAGCTGAAGGAGGACATCATCCAGCGGCCCATCCCCATCCAGGATGGCTACGTGGACCTGGCCGACCTGCTCCAGGTTCAGGTGGACGAAGACCGCCTGCGGGAGGCCCGACTGCCCGCTCTGTGACGCTCATCCTGCATCCATCCACACGGCGTAGCCCCGTCCTGGGACGCCACCCCATCTGCGGCGCAAAGGAGTCACCGTGAGATCGTCTCGACCCTACGATGCAATCGTGATCGGTGGTGGGCTGGTGGGGCTCTCCACGGCCTATCACCTGGTGGACCAGGGGGCCAAGACCCTCCTCTTCGACCGGGCGGACCGAGGCCGGGCCACCACTGCCGGCGCAGGGATCCTGGCGCCGGAGGCCAACACCCGGGACTCGGACGCGTGGTACCG
>CAYQEB010000006.1:1612-28620 GCA_964416395.1 uncultured Caldilineaceae bacterium
TGCTCTCCGCCTCCTTGCAGCGGGCTGCAGCCCAGAAGGGCCTGGCCGTGCAGCCGGGCAGCGTGGAGTCCCTGGTGATGGAGGGGGATCGGGTGCTGGGGGTCCACACCTCCTCTGGGGATCGATACGACGCCGGCGCGGTGGTCATCGCCGGGGGCGCCTGGTCCCAGACCTTCGGCCGCCAGCTGGGTTTGACCATCCCGGTGGAGCCCCAGCGCGGCCAGATCCTGCACCTGCGCCTGCCCGGGGTGAACACCGGAGGCTGGCCCATCGTGGGCGTCCTCTCGGATCACTACGTGGTCTCCTTCCCGGACAGCCGAGTGGTGGTAGGGGCCACCCGGGAAAGCGGGAGCGGCTTCCTGCCCCGGATCACCGCGGCGGGGATGTACGAGGTGCTGGGCGTGGGGCTGCGGCTGGCGCCCGGCCTGGCTGCGGGGCACCTGCTGGAGATGCGGGTGGGCCTGCGCCCCATGAGCCAGGATGGGCTGCCCATCCTGGGGCCAGCGCCGGGGATCCAGGGGATCTTCCTGGCCACGGGGCACGGCCCCACCGGGCTGCAGCTGGGGCCCTTCAGCGGCAAGGTGGTGGCCCAGCAGATCCTGGGGCAGCCCCTGGCCGCGGACATCGCCCAGTTCAGCATTGGGCGCTTCCTGGACGGGTCGTGACCGATTGGGGCGGCTCCCTGGTTCAGCGGTTTGAGGGAAGATCGCAGCATTTCTTTGAAATATCATCGAGGGGCATCCAGGCCCGGCGGCCACGCCCAGTGACCGGCCCGGGCATCCACACCACGCACCCCACGGTGATCCCATGGCCAACGGAACCAAACTCCACCCCACCGACCCTGTCCCTGCCCTTTCCCAGAACCCGGAACCCCAACCCGAGAACGGCGGGGGCAGTCAGCCCGAGTACCAGTTGACCATCAAGGAGCTGCCCAAGGATCTGCGGCCTCGGGAGCGGTTGGCCTACGCGGGCCCCGCCGCGCTGAGCAGCGCGGAGCTCCTGGCCATCATCCTGCGCACCGGCGGCCAGGGAGAGAACGTGATCCGCATGGCCGAGCGGCTGCTGGTGGAGTTCGGCGGCCTGGTTGGCCTGGCCCAGGCCGGTTTCGAGGAGCTCTGTCGGGTGCGGGGCATCGGCCCGGCCAAGGTGACCCAGATCAAAGCGGCCCTGGAGCTGGGGCGGCGGCTCTCCCTGGCCGCGCCAGAGGAGCGGCTCCAGGTGCGCAGCCCGGACGACGTGGCCAATTTGCTCATGTTGGAGATGGGGCTGTTGGAGCAGGAGCAGCTGCGAACGGTGTTGCTGGACACCCGGAACAAGATCCTGCGGGTGACCACCATCTACACGGGCAGCCTGCACACCACGGTGGTGCGGGTGGGGGAGGTGTTCCGGGAGGCGGTGCGGGCCAACTGCGCCGGCCTGGTGATCGTCCACAACCACCCCAGCGGGGATCCCACCCCCAGCCCGGAGGACGTGCGCATGACTCGGCGCCTGGTGGAGGCAGGGGAGCTGCTCCACATCGAGGTGGTGGACCACCTGATCATCGGCCGCAACCGCTACGTGAGCATGAAAGAGCGGCGGTTGGGGTTTGCGTAGGATGGAAGATCGGGCAGGACGGCAGATGAAACGGGGAGCGACGGCCTGGAGACGCTCCTCGGAGACGCCACCTGGAGCGGCAAGCAGCAACGAGTAAAGTGGGTGTGGCCGAGAGCGGGCGAAGGACCGCTCATTCCCTCAGCTTTTCCCTCTCAGCTTTTCCCTCTCAATTTTTCCCCTCAGCCACCTTCTCCAGATACGCCGTCACCTCCCGCAGAACTGCGGGGGGCGCTTTTTGCTCCCGGGCCTTGCTGCGGACGAACTTCTTCAGCTCCTTCAAGGTCACCACTGGGACGGAGGGGCTGTTCAGCACCAGCTCCATCTGAGGGTTGATGAAGACCACGGCGCCCTTCACCGGGAGGGAGGAGACGTCTGCCTGGATCTCTCCCTGGGCTGCGGCCTTCTCCAGCATCTCCTGGACCTGGCGCTGGGCCTGTTGCAGCTCCTTGGCCGGGTCCCCCACCCCCTCGCGGGTCACCGAGGTGAGCAGTCGCCCCAGGCTGAACTTCTCTTTCCAGCGGTCCCCGCTCACCGTCACCTTCCCTTTGTCCCCCCGCACGATGAAGACCAGGATGCCCGGCGGCCCCACCAGGAGGTAGCTGGCTCCAGGCAGCCTCCAGAGGAAGAGGCTGTACTTGTCGTCGAAGCCCTTGAGCCCCTGGGCCAGGAGCTCGTCCGGGCGGGCGATGCGATTGCTGCCCGGCCAGCGTCGGGGCGCGAAGCGGTTGATGTAGTAGCTGCCCAGGTTGGAGGCGATGAAGCCGATGGCCAGGGCGCCGAAGCTGATGTACATCCAGTAGAGCTGGACGAAGCGGATCAGCGGATTGGGGGAAGGGGTCTCGGGGGGGAACCAGGTGGGGGTGAAGCTGGCCAGCAGGCCGAGGAAGAGGATGGCCAGCCCGGTCAAGGTGATGCGACGGCCGAGCTTCTCTTTGCGGGCGATTTCCTGGGTGTTTCGGTAGATCTTCATGGAGGTGGGCTCTCTGGGCCTGGGTGAAGTCGAAGGTTGGGAATCGGAAATTCGGAGCCGGGTGCAGGCGATTGGGCGCAGGCGGCTGAGGGCGATGGGCCTTTCAGGGGGATCCTTGCGCTAGGCCGGCGGCGTCACGATGGACGGCTGCTCCATCGAGCGCAGGGCGGTCTCCTGGATGCCGGTCTGGATCTCGTCGATGAGCCGGTTCTCCACCCCCTGCTTGGCCACTCGGATGGCGTGGCGGATGGCGTTGGCGTTGCTGCTGCCGTGGGCCACCACCACCAGGTTGGCCAGGCCCAGGAGCACCGCTCCGCCGTACTCGCTGTCGTCCAGGCGTTTGCTCAGCCGGCGGATGGCGGAACGGGCCAGCAGCCCACCCAGGCTGGAGATGGGCGTGGCTGTGATCTCCTCCACCAGGATCTGCTTGATCAGCTTGCCCACACCCTCCGCGGTCTTGATCAGCACGTTGCCGGTGAAGCCATCGGTGACGACCACATCCGTCTGGCCGTCCACGATCTGTTTGCCCTCGATGTTGCCCTGGAAGTTGATCCCTGGCGTCCGCTCCAGCAGGCTCGTGGCCTCCAGGACCAGGTTGTTCCCCTTGCCGGCCTCCTCTCCGTTGCTCAGGATGCGCACCACCGGGTTCCGCACCCCGAGGACGCGCTTGGAGTAGACGCTGCCCATCACCGCGAACTGCTGAAGCTGCTCCGGACGCACGTCCGCGTTGGCCCCCACGTCCAGCAGCAGACAGAAGCCCCTGCGGGTGGGGAAAGGGGTGATGAGGGCTGGGCGCTGGATGCCCTTCATGCGGCCGATGTGGAAGAGGCCCGCGGCCAGCGCGCCCCCGGTGTTCCCCGCGGTGACGAAGGCCTGGGCTCGGCCGCTCTTCACCAGCTTGCAGGCCACCACCATGGAGCTGTCCTTCTTGGAGCGGACGGCCTTGGCCGGTTTCTCGTCCATTTCGATGACCTGGCTGGCCGGTTCAATGGGTAGATCCAGGCCCCGGGTGTTGTGCTTGGCCAGCTCGGCTCGGATGACCTCCGGCTTGCCCACCAAGGTCACGGTGACGCCGTAGCTGCGGGCGCCCAGGACCGCGCCGGCGACGATCTCGTGGGGGGCATAGTCCCCGCCCATGACATCCAGTGCAATGTTCATGCCTGTGCTTCTTTCCTCAGATGATCGTGGTGCACGTGTTCGCTTCCCAGGAGGAACGACCGCGCCGCTGTTCCTGCCATGTCAGAGCGAACCCCCGCACACAGCGACCGCACCGGACAGCCGGATGGATCTGTCACGGCCAGAACCCCACTGAATTGTGAGACAGGGTCGGGGGGGCGGTGTCGCCGGTGGGGGGTCGAGATTGTCCTGTAGTCTACTACAACTTGGCCGGAAAAGGGAAGCCGGAGAGCGGGCCAGGGGCGCCTCTCAGCGCCAGAGCTCCCGCAGGTTCTCCCAGAGGATGTAGCTCCCCGCGGCCAGGACGCCGGCGATGACGATGGGCCAGAAGAACTCGTAGGCCAGCACCAGGGCCGCCAGGATGGCCAGCCCGATGGTCACGTTGGTGATGAGCCCGCCCAGGGTGCCCCGGAAGGTGGCCTCGATGAAGACGAAGAGGGCCACGATGAGGACCAGGCCGAAGATCAGGTACTGGGGAGCGAAGAGGACCAGCCCCACGAAGCCCAGGAGGGTGAGCCCCACGCTGAGCGCGGCCCAGATCTCCGCCAGCCGCCCCACTCCCGGCGCATCTCCAGGGGCGGGCGTGTGGGCCTGGTCGATGTGGCCCCGCATGGAGCCCAGCTCCCCGGCCTGGAGCCGCTGCGCGTACTCGTCCAGGGAGGCCAACAGGGTCTCGTCCACGCTGATCTGGGCCCGAAGCTGGGCGATCTCCTGGGAGAGGGCCTCCATGGCCTCCTGGCGCTGGCGAAAGAGCTGGCTCAGGTAGGGCTTGGCCCGCATGGCCTCGCTCTCCACCCCCAGCCCTCGCAGCTCCTCCAGCTTCTGGGAGACCTGCTCCTGCTGACTACGCAGCCGCTCCCGGATCGCCTCCTGCCGCCGCTGGAGCTGGACCAGGGCCTGGGGATGGGGCGGCACCTTGTCCAGCCCGGCCCAGCCCACGGGATCGTGCCAGGCCCGGCGCACGCTGCCGTCCCGGTTGTACATGGGGCCGGCCGGCGCATCCTCCCCGGAGAAGGGGTCCTGGGTGAAGAGTCCCCAGAGCCCTCGGTACTGGCTGACCCAGGGGGGTGGCGGCTCCAGGAGGCGGAGAGGACCCCACTCCTGGGTCTGTCCTGGTCCCACGGCAACGCCATCTCCCCGGGCGTAGTCCACGAAGGGGACGCGGAAGACGTTGTTGCCGTGCCGGTGCCCTGGGGAGCCGCCCTGGCCCCCGTACTGGCGCAGGTTCTCGTGCCAGAAGCGGTCCAGCCGTTCCCAGACCTGGGCCAGGGGACGCAGGAAGGGCAGCTCCAGCTCCGTCAGGTACTCCCCGGGCTGAAAGTAGCTGGCGTGGGAGCCGGCCCCCGCGTAGATCACCGGGTGGCTCCCCTGCTTCTCCACCTCGGGGTCGTCCCAGCGGCGGCGCAGATCGTCCCCCTGGTAGTCGTGGGAGGCCAGGGCGATCCACTCGGGCCGGGGCTCCTGGGAGCCGTCCTCCGCCAGGTAGATGCAGACCATCTCCCAGTCCGCTTCGTGGTCGTTGGCCCCGAAGAAGCCGGAGCGCCAGTTGTTGAAGAGGTAGAAGAACCAGTACTGGAGCACGATCCAGCCGTCCTGGCGGATGACCCGGCCGTGGTAGTGGAACTCCGGGTGCTCCTGGCGGATCTCCCGGTAGATCAGGTGGGCCGCGGCCGCGGCGTCTCCGGGCACCCGCCCCCGGGCCAGCAAGGAGAGGCTGAAGAGGGCGTCCACGAAGCGGGAGGCGTACCCCACCCGGGCCAGCCGCCCCCGTCCCGGGTCGAAGACCTCCATGGGGTCCTTGGGCTGGCGGCGCTGCTTCAGCGCGTAGCTGGCCAGCTTGGCCGCGGTGAGGGGCTCGGCGATCTTCAGGTAGAAGACCGAGTCGAACTCCGCTGGCCGGGGCTGGGCCAGGCCCTCCAGCGTCAGGCGTCCTGGGGGGACCAGGCACTGGGCAGGGCGTCCGGGCGGCTGGATCCAGAGGCTGCACCGGGCCACGTAGGGCTCCACGTCCATGGGGAAGAAAGTCTCGCCCCGGGTGTAGCGGATCACCGGCTCGTGGCGGCGGAGCAGGTCGATGTCCTGTTGGCGGTGGTTCATGGCGGGCTAGGACGGTGGGCGGGTGGGTGGCTGGGCAGGCGGCCCGCTCGACGCTGGGCCCGGTCGTGGAAGACGGCCTGGACGCCGAAGGAGTTGAGGTAGAGCACCAGGATGATGCTGTAGAGCAGAACCGGGTAGACCACCGGCGGTTTCCAGCGGAAGTAGAAGAGGAGGCTGACCAGCAGCACCATGCCCTGGGTGAAGATGGCCAGGAGCCAGCCCAGACGCCAGAGGAAGAAGAAACCGATGCCTGCGGCCCCGGCCAGCGCAGCGCCGAAGAGGTAGAAACCTGAGACCACCAGCGTATCCATGGCCCGGCTGGAGAGGAGGGTCAGGATCTGGTCCTGGGGCATCTCCATGCTCAGAGGAGCCGTCTCCGCCAGCCAGTCGATCTGGGCGCTGGTGAAGACAGCCGCCCCGACCAGTCCCAGCGCCTGGAGCAAGAGCAGGAGCCCCACGGCCCGGATCTGCCAGTGGGAGCCCTCCTCCGGGAGGGGGGCCGCCTGGGATGTCTCGGCCTGCACTGCACCAGCTTCTTCTTCCAGCATCTTGCCTCCAGGGAGTGGACGAGGGACGGAGCGGGTCAGTTCAGCCGGGCCTGAAGCCCCTGCCAGGCCGCCCGGGCTTGCTCGTAGTCCGGCTTCAGCTCCAGGGCCTGGCGATAGTGGCGGATGGCCTTGGGCCAGTCCCCCAGCCGTTCGTAGACCCGCCCCAGGTTGAAGAAAGGGAAGGCCCGGGCCTCGTACCGGGGCGCGCTGATGGCCTTCATGAACCAGGGGATGGCCTCCTCCCAGCGGCCCAGCTCGACGAGGTAAGCGCCGATGTCGTTGTACGGGTTCCCGAAGGTGGGGTCCACGGCAATGGCCTTCTTGCACTCGGCGATGGCTGCGTCATAGAGATGCAGGAAGGAATAGGCCCAGCCCAGGTAGGTGTGGGCCTCCGCGGTGGGGTAGAAGGCCAGAGAGAGCCGGTATCGGGCCATGGCGCCGGCCAGATCCCCGGCTTCCTGGAGCTGGTAGCCCTCCTGGAAGTATTCGATGGCCTGCTGCCAGGCCTCCACCTGATCCTCCGGCGGGGGGTAGGGGTCAGACATGATGGATCGCCCTCCAAGACGCCAGGCTGCCTCCACAGGGTGTCGCAGGCTGCCTTTTTCCGAAGCCCGGCGGCCATCCCATTATACCAAAAGGGCTGAGCAAATTGTAACCGGTTTCCGGCAGGCTCCTTCGTGTAGCCAACAAAAATGCAACATCTTTTAACGGAATTCTAACGAGTTTGCCCGGTTTCTCGGGAACTTCCCAGGGTGGGGAGTGCGTTTCACGGGCGAACATGGCCGACTTCCCGTTGCATCCCAGCCGTCATCCCTGCCACCGGTAGACAGGCCCACCGGAACGGAAGCGAGGTCATCCATTATGGACACGCACCTTGACTTTGAACTGGAAGTGACCGTCCACCCGGACCAGGGCTACCGCATCGCGGTGATCCACGCCCCGGCCGGGGAAGGGGCGATCCTGGCCCGCTTTCCCCTGGCGCCGGAGCGTCTGGCGGCCCTGCTCAAGGACCTGCGCATCGCCCTGCTTCGGGCCGGCGGCAGGCGCCGGGTGATGGTCACCCCAGAGGAGGCTCTGCTCCAGACCCTGGGCCAGGCCTTCTTTGACTTCCTCTTCCCCGGGGAGGTGGGGCAGCTCTATCGAGCCAGCCGAGGCATGGCCGCCCAACAGGGGCAGGGGCTGCGCCTGAAGCTGCGCCTCCAGGCCCCGGAGCTGGCGGCCCTGCCCTGGGAGCTCCTCTACGACAGCCGCCAGGGGGAGCACCTGGCCCTCTCCACCCGCACGCCCCTGGTGCGCTACCTGCCTGTGGCCCACCCACCCCAACCCCTTCTCGTCCAGCCGCCCCTCCAGATCCTGGTGGTGGTGGGCCACATCCCCAGGGACCAGACAGTGGACGTGGCCCAGGAGCGGGCGCGCATGGAGGCCGCCCTGGCCGAGCTGCGTCAGCGGGGGCTGGTGGCCCTCACCTGGGCCCAGGGCCAGAGCTGGCGGGAGCTCCAGCGCACCCTGCGCCAGGGGCCCTGGCATGTGGTCCATTTCATCGGCCACGGCGGCTTCCACCAGGACCGGGGCGAGGGCGCAGTGCTCCTGGCGGATGGCCAGGGCCAGGGACGCTGGTTTACGGCCACCCAGTTCGGCCGGCTCCTGGCGGACCAGCGGGCCCTGCGGCTGATCCTGCTCAACGCCTGCGAGGGGGGCCGGGGCAGCAGCCAGGACGTCTTCGCCAGCACCGGGGCCACCCTGGTGCGCCGAGGTGCGCCGGCGGTCATCTCCATGCAGCACGAGATCTCCGACCAGGCGGCCCTGGAGTTCACCCGGGCCTTCTACGAGGCCCTGGCCGACGCCCTGCCCGTGGATCTGGCCGTCACCGAGGCCCGCAAGGCCATCAGCCTTCTGGCCCCGGACTCGGTGGAGTGGGTGACGCCGGTGCTCCACATGCGCTCCCCGGACGGCCGCCTCTTCGAGCTGGCCCGGGCAGGGCATCGGCGGGGGCTGAGCTGGGAAGCCCAGGCTCGAGCCGGTTCGGCCATGGCTCCGGTCAAGGTGCAGGCGCTCTCCGGGACGTTCTCGGGCGCTTCCCTGCGGACGGCCCCTCCTCTTCGCCAGAGCGCCCGCCCGACCCAGCCGCTGCTCCTGGAGTTGGACTGGGTGGCCATCCCGCCTGGGGAGTTCCTCATGGGCAGCGACCCGGCCCGGGATCCCAAGGCCAAGGCGGAGGAGCAGCCCCAGCAGAGCGTCTTCCTGCCCCGTTTCCACATGGCCCGCACCCCGGTGACCAACGCCCAGTACAAACTCTTCGTGGACGCCACCCACCATCGCCTGCCCGAGCATTGGATCAACGGGGCGATCCCCCCGGGCAAGGAGGATCACCCGGTGGTCTACGTCTCCTGGTACGATGCCCTGGCCTTCTGTGAGTGGGCGGGAGTGCGTCTGCCCGAGGAGCCGGAGTGGGAGAAGGCGGCCCGGGGCGAGGATGGGCGGCTCTATCCCTGGGGAGATGGGTTGCCCGACCGCAACCGCTGCAACTTCAACAACAACGAGGGGGACACCACGCCGGTGACCCGCTACCCGGCCGGGGCCAGCCCCTACGGCCTCCTGGACATGGCCGGCAACGTCCTGGAGTGGACGGGCAGCCTCTTCCTGCCCTATCCCTACCAGCGCCGTTTCGAGCACCAGGATCGCCGCTCGGAGCAGCCCCGAGTGGCCCGAGGCGGGGCCTACCCTCGCCACCCCGATCTGGTCTGGCATGTGCGCTGCGCTGGCCGTTTCCCCCTGGAACCCGGCTTTCGCAGCCCCTGGGTGGGCTTCCGGGTCGTCCTGAAGTAAGCCCGGAGACGTGGCGGCACACGAGGGGTGGAAGCGACGGAAGGAACGGATGCCTCATCCCGCCTCTTGCGACACTTCCCGCAACACCGCCCGCACCGGTGACCCGTCCACCGGCGCCTTCAGGGGGAGAGCGATGAGCTCGTACCGGCCCGGGGGCACGTCTCGGAGGAGCAGGTTCTCCAGGATGGCCACCGGACCCCGGTTCAGGAGCAGGTGAGCTTCCATGGTCTGGCTCTCCTGGGGATCCACCGAGGGCGCGTCCGTGCCGAAAAGGCGCAGGCCGCTCTGGGCCAGGAGGCGAGCCGTCTCCGGCGCCAGGAAGGGGAAATCCGAGTGCCACTCCTCGTCCCTGCGCTGGCTGGCCGCTGTCTTGACCAGCAACCGCTCCATCCGAGCCAGGTCCAGGCCCGCCAGGTGCTCCGGCAGGATGGGGCCCTGGACCTCCAGCGCCACCACGGTGGCCGGGCCCAGGAAGACCTCCAGCGGCATCTGGTCCAGGCGCAGACCGGCCTCGTCGTAGTGGTAGTGGGCGTCCGCGTGGGTGCCGGCGTGGGCGCTGAAGGTCAGGGTGGAGACGTTCACCGGATCCCCGTCCTGGATGCGCGCGATCCAGCGGAAGGAGACCGGCGCGTCCCCTGGCCAGACGGCCATCGCCGGCGTCAGTGTGCGGGTGATGTCGTAGAGCTTCATCTCACCTCCTGAGCCACTCTCCAACCTCAATTTCGGGTCGCCAATTTCGGCCCTTCGATCACCGGTTTTTTCTGGCCAGGTCGTCTCTCGACGCGCTCAGGGTCCTTCCCGGCTCGCGGCCTGCATCACCGCGAAGAGCAGATCCTCCGGCTCGATCTCCGCCGCGAAGAGCTGCAGCATGCGCCGGTTGAAGACGGGCAGCACGTTCTCCTGGCCTGGCGGCAGCTGCCAGACCCTGGCCTCGCCGACGCCGTCCAGGAAGGGGGCCAGAGCCGGGAAGGCCTGCCGCCAGCTCGAGGCCAGGGAGAGGCGGCTGGGCATGGCCCCTCCGTCCGGCGGCCAGTCCGCCATGACCTGGGCCCCGGTGAGGAAGTTGACCAGCTGGAAGGCCAGCGCCGGGTGGGGGCTGGCCGCGGCCACCGCGTAGCAGCTGGTGAAGGCCACCGTCCCCCGACCGCCAGGGCCTTGGGGCAGGGGCGTCACCTGGTAGGCCACGTCCGGGAACTCCGCGGCCAGGTAGGGGACGATCCAGTTGCCCTCCAGGGTCATGGCCCCCTTGCCCTTGCCGAAGGCCTCCCCGGCCCAGCTGCTCAGGGATTCCGCTGGCTGGCCGGCCACGTTGTCTCGGAAGAGCTGGAGGTAGAAGTTCAGGGCCTGGAGGGCCTGGGGACTGTCCAGGGCCAGGCGTCCCTCCGAGTCAAAGAGCTGGCCGCCGGCCTGGAAGAGAAAGGGCAGCCAGCGGGAGAGGTCCGGGGCGATGATCAGGCCGAAGGCGTTGCCGTTGGGGTCCGAGAGGAGCTCCGCGGCCTGGCGCAGCTCCTCCCAGGTGGTCGGGGGCTGGAGACCCGCCTCCGCCAGGGCCTCCTGGTTCGAGATCAGGGCCAGGGTGCGCACCTCCCGGGGGCGGCAGTAGGCCGCGCCCTCCAGGGTGAAGGCCGGGACCAGCTGGGGATAGAAGTCCTCCGGCCCGTCCAGGCGTCCCTGGCCCGGGGCCAGGTGACCGGCGCTCGCCAGTTGGGGGAAGCGGAAGCCATCCACCAGGAGCGCGTCCGGGGGCTGGCCTCGCTCCAGCGCGGCCTGGAGCTGAGCGGCGTAGTCGTCCAGCACCGTCAGCTCCACCGTCACGTCCGGGTGGGCCTCCTGGAACTGGGCCAGCGCCCGCTCCAGGCTGGCCCGCCGCTCCGGCCCCTCGTCCCAGACCCAGAGGGAGAGGGGCGTCACCTGGGGCGTGGGGCTTCGGTCCCGGCTCAGCCAGGGGATGCTGGGCAGGTCGACCGAGGGCGGCTCCCAGCCGGCGCAGCCAGCCAGGATCAGCCCCAGGATCCCGCCCAGGATCGTCCTCGCGATCAGCCCTCTCATCCGTGGACCAGACATGGCTCCAGTGTACCAGTTGGGTCGTCGGATCGCCAAGGGCGAGCGCTTCGGGCTGGTTAGTCTGGGGGCTCTTCGGGGAAGTGGGGCGGCGCGTCCTGCTCCGCGAGGCGGCGTTCCAGCTCGCCGATGCGCTCCCCCTGGCTGACGATGAGCTCGGCTAGGAAGCCCACCAGGAAGAGGAGCACGCTGATCACGGCCAGGATGCCGGCGGCGATGAAGATGGGGCGCTGCTGCTTGCCCACGGCCACGTAGAGGCCGGTGAGGTAGAGGAAGGTGGCCAGGCTGACCGTCATGCCCAGCAGTCCCAGGCCGCCGAAGAAGCGCATGGGGGCCCGGCTGAAGGTGAGGAGGAACTTGACCACCAGGGCGTCCAGGAAGCTGATGGGGATGCGGCTGAAACCGAACTTGCTGCTCCCGGCCGGCCGGGGCTGGTAGAAGGTGGGCACCTCGCCGATGCGGAAGCCCTGGTGGGCGGCCATCAGGAGGAGGAAGCGGTGCCAGTCGCTGCGCAGGGGCGGCAGGCTCAGGATCACCTCCCGGCGCATGGCCTTGATCCAGTTGCCGTCGTGGACTTGCACCCCGGCCAGCCAGCGGATGACCCGGTTGTAGATCGCACTGGCCAGGACCTTCCCGTCCCGTCGGCCCTGACGCCAGCCAGCCACCACGTCCAGGTCCTCCCGCTCCAGGTGGCGGACCAGGGCCGGCACGTCCAGCAAGGGGTCCGACTCCATGTCCCCGGGGATGAGGATGACGATCTCCCCCCGGCTGGCGGTGAACATGCGCTGGAGGGCGGCGGTCATGCCCTGGCTGCGTCGGTTGGTGAAGATCCGCAGCTCCGGGTATTCCTGGGCCAACCGATCCAGGATGGCGCCGGTGTCGTCCTGGCTGCCGTCGTTGACCACCAACACCTCCCCGGGCCGTCCCAGCTCCTGGAAGGCCTGGAAGGCTCGCCGGATCACCTGCTCGATGGTCCCCTCCTCGTCCCGGGCGGGGATGACCACGGAGATGCTCCCGTCACCTGGGGCGGAGCGGGGCGTCTGGCTGCTCTTTTCTGGGGAAGCCTGGGAAACGGGTGCTCGGGTCATGGACGCTTCACCCCAGGAAGTCGTGGATGGCCGCCACCACCCGGTCCTGCTGTTCCTGGGTCATCTCCGGGTAGAGGGGCAGGCTGAGGCAGCTCTCGGCCACCGCTTCGCTCACGGGCAGATCCCCGGGCTGGTAGCCCAGGTCCTGGTAGGCGGGCTGCAGGTGCAAGGGGATGGGGTAGTGGATGCCCGCGCCGATGCCCTGGGCCCGCAGATGGGCCAGGAGCTCGTCCCGGGCCGGGGTGCGGACCACGTAGAGGTGCCAGGCGGGGTCCGCGGCCGGGGCCACGGCAGGCAGGGTCAGCTCGCTTCCCTGGAGGAGCTGGCTGTAGCGGGCGGCCAGGCGGCGGCGGGCCTCGGTCCAGGCGGAGAGGTGGGGCAGCTTGGCTCCCAGGATGGCGGCCTGGAGGGCGTCCAGCCGCTGGCCGAATCCCTTCACCTCGTGCAGGTACTTGGAGCGGCGGCCGTGGTTGCGCAGGAGCCGGATCTCCTCGGCCAGGCGAGGATCGTTGGTGGTCACCGCGCCGGCGTCGCCGTAGGCCCCCAGGTTCTTCCCCGGGTAGAAGCTGAAGCAGGCCGCATCCCCTAGCGCGCCGGCCCGGCGGCCCTGCCAGGCAGCTCCGTGGGCCTGGGCCGCGTCCTCGATGATGGGGATGGCTCGCCCCTGGGCCTTGGCCTGGACGGCAGCCCGGATGGCCGGGATGTCCGCGGGCTGGCCGTAGATGTGGACCGGGATCACGGCTCGGGTGCGGGGGGTCACAGCCTGGGCCACCTGGGCCGGATCCATGTTGTAGCTGTCCGGCTGGATGTCCACGAAGACCGGGGTGGCTCCCGTCGCGCTGATGGCCTCCGCGGTGGCGATGAAGGTGTGGGCCACGGTGATCACCTGGTCCCCGGGGCCCACGCCCAGGGCCCGCAGGGTCAGCTCCAGGGCGGAGGTGCCGCTGCTCACCCCGACGCAGTGCTGGGCCCCGCAGAAAGCGGCGAACGCCTCCTCGAAGGCCTGGACTTCCGGCCCCATGATGAAGCGGGTCGTCTCCAGGACCCGGCGGATGGCACTCTCCACCTCATCCTGGATGGTGGCGTACTGGGCGGCCAGGTCGACCAGCGGAATCGGGGTGGGCATGGGCCATTTCCTGTGGTGGGGTGCGGTCTCCTCACGGCAAAAGCATGGCTGAGCTGTTCTCAGCTCAGCCACACAGAACTTGTTGAATTATACGCCAGGCCCGGGGGAAGGCCAAAGCCTGGGCTAGGCCTGGATCGGCGCCATGCTGGCCTGGTGGTAGGCCTGGATCTCCTGGGTGACCTCGGCCAGTTTGCCCCGGACGAACTCGATCTGGGCGGCGAGCTCCGGGGATTCTCCGGCGCCGTTGCGCTGCTCCAGGAGCCAGTCCAGCTGCTCCTGCCAGCGGGCCAGCTCCTGCTGGAGGTAGGCCAGCTCTTTCTGCCGCCCCACCAGGAGCAGGGACTCCACCCCCTGGTCGCTGATCTCCGAGTGGAGGTCCTGGACCAGGGCCGGGTAGTTGACCGCGACCCAGCGCCGCAGGAACTCGTTGCCCAGGGTCCAGAAGCCGTTGTTCTGGCGCAGGTAGCCCAGCTTGTTCATGCCGTAGACCAGGGTGCGGATGCGGTTGGCCGGCTCGTGGGGCAGCTCCGTCAGGATGGTCTCACTGTCGGCCAGGGTCAGCCGGGCCACGGTGAGCAGGATCTGCCGCTCCATGGGGGAGAGGTGGTCGAAGTCCACCTGGAAGAAGCCGGCCAGCAGGTGATCCGGGTGCAGGTCCTCATCCCGGATGGCTCGCAGCCGCCCGCTGTTCTCGTCCTCGGCCTGGAAAAGCCGTTGGCAGAGGTACTGGATCAGGTAGGGGTGCCGGTGGGTGTGGTGGAGGATGGCCTCCAGGGTGTCCCCGGCGACGTGGATGGTGTAGCTGCTCTGCTTCTGGAGCACCAGGTCCCGGGCCGAGTCCGGATCCAGGCTCCAGAGGTTGATCAGGCTGAAGCCGAAGAGAAAGGGGCTGGTGGCCCATCCCCGGGTCAGCTCGTTGAGCTTCATGAGGAACTTGGTGGCGGTCATCACCGTGCGCAGCTGGCCGTTCTGGAGGGTCTTGCGCAGGCGCGCCAGCCCCTTGGCGTCCGACTCCCCCACGTTGATCAGGGCCTCGGCCTCGTCGATGAGCAGGAAGAGCTGCTTCCCCTCCCGGCGCAGGTGGCGCTGGAGGGTGCGGAGGATGCGGATCGCGTCCCGGTCTTCCAGGCTGTCCACGTCCACGCCCAGGGCCTCGAAGCGCTCGGCCTGGTCCTCCACGGAGACGAAGAGCTCGCTGGCCAGGTCCTCCATGTTCTCGCAGCCCTGGATGTCCCAGAAGAGGGGGACCAGGCGGCTGGCCTCGTCCTGGGCGGTGATCCACTCCAGCTGGCGCAGGAGGGAGGTCTTGCCCATGCGTCGGGTGCCCACCACCCAGACGGCCGGGTCATCGATCTGCAACAGGTAGTCGATCAGGCGATGGCGTCCGTAGTGGTGGGGTCCGCGGAGCCATCGGCCAACAATGTAGGGGTTGCGCATGGTTCACACTTTTTCCACGATACTGCGATAGTGTCCAGGGGCAGCCGCCGTTGGCAGAGCCGCCCAGGATGGCACGGGCGCCTGGCCGGGAACGGATCCCGGTCAGGCCAGATGTTTCTCCAGTTCGGCTTCTTCCCGCAGGTGGGCGCCGTTCCCGTTGGGGGTCGGGATGTCCAGGCCCACGTTGTGGTCGTTGCCCACGTTGCGGATGTGCTCGTGGGCGAACTCCACGTCGTCCAGGGTGATGGTCTGTCGGTTCTCGGCCAGCATGTGGTTCACCGCCTCCATTGCGTACTGTTGAAGCCGGAAGGGGCGCCCTTCGCTCTGCTCGATGATGAATTCCAGGGCGGCGGGATCGTAGCGGTAGTAGCCCTCCACCGGAGCGGTCAGGAGCTCCATGGCCTGTTCCCGGTTGAAGGGGGTCAGCTCGATCTCGTTGAAGAGGTTGTACCAGGGGCTCTCGATCCGGTCCCACTCCTTGCTGATCTGGATGCCGGCCACCACCGCGCCCAGGGTGGCCGCGAAGTCCCGCATGAAGATGCGCCGCAGCCGCTGCTGGATCAGGGCGTCGTACCCGCTCATCACGTCCATCTCGTCCATGAGCAGGATGATGCGCAGGTATTTGCCCGGGTAGTGGATCTCACCGTACTCCTGGAGGAGCTTGATGATCTCCCGCAGGTCTCGGCTGAATTCCCGGTCCGTGTACTGCTCCGGGGGGAGGCGGTAGTAGAGCAGCTCGTGCAGGCTGTCGCTCAGGCTCTCGTCCGCATCCGGCAGGGTCATGATGCCGTGGAGGATCTCCTCCATGAGGAAGTGGAAGAAGGCGTCCTCGGTGGTGCCCTCCAGGTCGATGAAGAGAGGAATGAACCAGTATTCCGGGTCATCCACCTCCCGCAGGCGGTTGGCCAGCTGGTAGAGGAGGGTGGTCTTGCCGATGCGCCGCTCCCCGTGGATCATGATGCTGTTGTTGTGCAGGGTGTCCACGATGCGCTGGAGCAGATCGTGCCGCCCGAAGAACATGTCCTCCCGACGCACAGGCTCGCCGCTGACGAAGGGATTGTACCCTCGGCTGATGGCCTCCCGAGCCCGCTTGCGTCGTTGCATGTGCTCCGTCCCCATGACGAAGAAGCTGCCCATCATGATGACGAAGAGGGCCATCATCCAGATGAAGAGGTCCCGGCGGATCTCCCCCAGGTAGGGCAGGTTCAAGGTCACGGGCGGCGGCACCACCTGGAAGGAGAACTTCTCGATGTCCGAGTAGTTGAAAGCCTGGTCCCGGGCCTGGAACTCCACGCTGTAGCTGCCCTCCGCGGGGAAGTTGTCCAGGGTGAGCAGGCGTCCGTTGATGGGCTGCCAGTCCCCCAGCTCACCCGGGCTGCTCAGGCGATAGAGCACTTTCAGGTCCGTGGCCGCGGTGTGCAGGTCCCCGGCCACGATGCTCAGGGTCACGCTCTTGTCCGACTCCACTTCCAGGATCCCCGTGGCCTGATCCCGGACCAGGCCCGAGGCGGAGGCGACCCGGATCCAGGGGGGCGTGCGCTCCGGTCGGTAGTAGATGGTGCCGGCCTTACTGCCGAACCAGTATCCTTCCTCGAAGGTGCGGGTGATGGCGTAGATGGGCGCCTGGGGCAGGATGTCCTGGATGCTCAGGGTTTCCCAGGTCAGCCCGTCAAAGTGGGTGAGCCCGCCCTCGCTGCCGATCCAGAGCGAGCCGTCCGCTGGATCGGTGTAGAGGGTGTAGAGACGGTTGGTGGGCAGCCCGCTGGCGCTGTTGTAGTGGTTCCATCCCTGGCCCGTCCAGTGGCTGAGCCCTTTCTGCTCCACAGCCACCCACATGCCCCCGGCGATGTTGGGATCCGGCGCCAAGGCCACGATGGCGTCGCCGGGCAGGGTGTCCTGGCTTTCCGGATCGTGGCGGAGGGTGAGCCACTGGCCGGACGCTTCCTGGACGAAGATGCCGGAGTCGGCAGTGCCGACCCAGAGGCGCCCCAGGGAATCGAAGGCCAAGGCGCGAACGTTCTTCCCGTCCACGATGTCCACCTGGCTCATCTCGCCGCTGGGGATGAGGTAACGGCTGAGCCCGGCCTCGGTGCCGATCCAGATGCCCTTGTGATCCGGCAGCAGGGCGTTGACCCGCAGGCTGGGCAGGGCCTGTTCCGGAATGGGCTGGGACCACTTTTCCGCCTGGTAGCGGGCCAGGCCAGCGTCGGTGCCCACCCAGATGGCCTCCTCTTTGTCCTGGGCCAGCGCGGTGATCGCGTTGCTGGGCAGGCGAGAGCCCTCCGAGTCCACGGTGAAGATGCGCTCCGTGCCGCCGAAGCCGATCCCCTGTTTGAAGATGAGCCCGCCCTTGGTCCCGATCCAGAGGATCTGGCCGGGTTCACTGAGCAGAGCGGTGATGTGGTTGATGCCCGGGTAGTTGAGGTCGTCCCGCCACTCGCTGGCCCAGGCCTTGGCGTCGTAGCGGAAGACGCCGGCCGCGGTGCCGAACCAGACGGACTGGTCCGGGTCCACGGCGATGGCCCGAACGTAGGGGGTGGTCAACCCCTGGTCACCGGAGAAATCCCCGGAGAAGATGGCCTGGATGCCCTGGGTGGTCACTTTGAGGGCGCCGTTGCCGTTGGTGCCGCCCCAGATGACCCCCTCCGCGTCCCCGGCCAGGGTGATCACCCGGAATGGGTTGCCCTGGTCGTCCTCCGCGGGGATCTCCACCCATTTGCCGCTGCTGGGGTCCTGCCAGGCCAGGCCGGCCATGGTCCCCGCCCAGATGGTGCCGTTCTCGGCCACCCAGAGGGAGCGCACGTCGTCGCTGGGCAGGCCGTCCTGCTGGGTGATGGCGGACCAGCTCTGGCCCTGGTAGACCCAGAGCCCCTGACCGGTGCCCACCAGCAGGGCGTTGGCCTTTTCCGCCAGCGCGTAGACGGGAACGCCCCGCAGCTCGGGAATGGCGATCTGGTCGCGGCCATTCCAGGCGAAGAGCCCCTGGCTGCTGCCCATCCAGAGCTGGCCGTTGAAGTGGAGCAGGCTGTTCACGCTGCCCAGCACGGTCACCTCCTGCTGCCAGGCCGCGCCGTCCCAGCGGGCCACATGGCCCCGATCCGTGCCCGCCCAGACTTCCCCGGGGTTGCTGCCGTGGGCCAGGGTCTGGACTCGTCCTGGGGCCATGCCCTCCTGGGGGGTGAAGGATTCCCACGCCCCGTCGAAGCGGCTGACCCCCACGTCCGTGCCGAACCAGACCACGCCCTGGTCCGCCAGCAGGCTCAGGACGTTGTTGGAGACCAGGCCGTCTTCCTGTTGAAAGGTGATCCAGGGGGTCTTGATGGTCTGGGCCTGGGCGCCAGTGACGGCCAGGAGCAGAGCTCCCAGGACCAACACCCATCCCCAGGTGCGCCCTGGGCGGAAGAAAGCCGGAAGATGCCCGATGTGCATCCTTCCTGAATCCATTGGCCGTTTCGCGTTCACCGAGCTTCCCCTCCCTGTGTTGTCCTCATATGGTTCGATCGAACAGGGCCGGTTGGCCATGCCTCTCTCCGGACCCGTCCGGAGGCGGTGAAGTGCTTTCTCGCACTTCCTGTGGATCCCATTTCCGTCGGCCGATTTCCCGTCGATCGATGATCCGTCGAACGATCCTTCATGGAGAATTTCTGCCCGTCTCATGAATTTCTAACGATTCGTCAACAAAATAGCACTTAAGAGTTAACCAGGATCAGCGATCCCCCTGTAGAGTACTTTCGTACTATTGCCTGGAGGATTTGCGGAGAATCATCGGGAAAAAGGCGGATGGGCTCTAGGAAAAAGGGGTGGGGGACGGGCAGGCAGGGGCAAGGATCCTGGCTGGAGGCCAGGATCGGGCGTAAGGGGGCTCGGGGGATCCCCGGCGAATATGTAAGGGATGGGGTGGCCCAGCGGGGTGGATCGGGGGATGGACCGGTGGGGGAAGAGAGCCGGGGATCACCCGGCTTGAGGCGGGAAGAGCGAGCCAGGATCCAGGTGGTGGCGCTCCAGCACCTCCTGCAACGTCACCTTCTCGCCGCCTCGGTCCAGGCTCAGCTGACCCGCGGCCAGCACGCTGACCACTCGCAGGCCGTTGGCGCCGTCGGTGCGGGGGGCGCGGCCCTGGCGGATAGCGTCCACGAACTCCTGCAGCTCGTTGTGCAGGGGCTCCATCATGTCCAGTCGGGGGATGAGGATGTCACCGGAGTGGACCTTGTACTGGAACTCGCCGTAGATGGGGTCTCCCTTGCGGTAGACCCCCTTGTCGTAGATGCGGATCTTTCCCTCGGTGGCGACGTCGTCGTAGACCACCATCTTCTTGCTGCCCACCACGATGGTCTCTCGCTGCTTGCTTGGGTCCAGCCAGCTGGCGTGAACGTGGCTGAGCACATCCTCCGGGAAGTGGAGGGTGAGGAAGATCACGTCCTCCACCCGACCGTTCAAACAGGCCGCGCCCTGACAGCTCACGGCCAGGGGCATGCGCTCCAGCAGGTAGAGAGCGATGGAGACGTCGTGGGGGGCGATGCTCCAGAGGGCGTTGATGTCGCTCTGCACCCGGCCCAGGTTGACCCGACGGCTGTACAGGTAGAAGAGCTCCCCCAGCTCGCCTCGGTCCAGCATCTTCTTGATGTGGCGCACGGCCGGGTTGTATTCGAAGACGTGGCCCACCATCAGGATCCGCTCCCGCTCCTGGGCCAGGGTCACCAGCTCCTGGGCCTGGGCCAGATCCATGGCCAGAGGCTTCTCCACAAAGACGTGCTTGCCCGCCTCCAACCCGGCCTTGGCCAGGGAATAGTGGGTTCGCGCCGGGGTGGAGATGGCCACGGCCTGGATCGACTCGTCCGCCAACGCTTCCTGGAAGTCCGTGGTGGTGCGGATGTGGGGGTAGACGCGGGCGGCCTTGGCCAAGGCCTCGGGCCGGGCGTCCACCACGGTGACCAGCTCCGCCTGGGGCAGCTGGTGGAAGTTGCGGGCCAGGTTGGGCCCCCAGTAGCCGTAGCCGACCTGGGCCACGCGCACGGGTTGGTTCGCCATCGCTCTCGTCCTCGCTCTCGTTCTCGCTTGTTCTGTGAATTTTCCGTGAGAATTTCCGTGGATTGGTCTGGGCAGCTCGCTGCTGGCCCCGCTCGGCCCCATGACCGGTCCGTTGCTCCTCACCGGGTCGGCGCGGCTCGAAAGATCACCCGCTCCACGCCGCCGAAGATCCAGGGCCCGTCCACCGGGGAACCCACCCAGGCCGCGGCAGGGCCCAGGACATCCGCCTGCTCCACGCCGCTGCCCCCGGGCGCGCCCACCACGCCCACGAAGGCGTGGCTCCAGCGGAAGCGGCCCTGGAGATCTACGCGCAGCCCCAGCCGAGCCAGGCCGGCCACTGCCTCCGGGCCCAGGTGGCGGCTGGCCTCGTCCCGCACTGCGCCGGCGATGACCGTGCCTGCTGGCCACTGCTCCAGCCAGGCGGCCATGGCCTGGGAGGCCTGGGGGTCGGCGAAGGTGTCGAAGCTGGTCGCCTCCAGGAGTTGACCGGCCGAGTCCAGGGCCACCAGGTTGTAGCCCCGTCGGTTGGGGCTGACGTCCTGTCCGGCCAGGAAGATGCGGGCGAAGTCGCCCACGTCCGCGCCGGCGCTCAGGGCCAGCACGGGCCGCTCCTGGGGCAGGGCCAGGCCGGTGTCGCCCACGGGCCAACCCCCTTCCCCGGGCTCGCCTTGGGCCAGGTAGCCGGGCCGAGGGTCCCCAGCGAAGGCCAGCGCCAGCTCGTCCACCGGCTGAAGCGCCCAGCCCGGCGGCACGGTGATCGCCACCCGCTGGGCTCCGTCTGGAAGGGGCTCCGCCTGCCAGGCCAGGGGACGCCCATTCAGGGCCAGGCCGTCCAGCTTTCCCTGCAGGATCAGGGTCAGCTGCCCGCCTTGGTCCGGCAGATCCAGGAGCAGGCGCGGCTCCCGGCGGAGGGCGAAACGCACCCGGCCTTCCTGCGCGCCCAGGGTGGCCCAGCCCTCGCCCAGGTGGAGAGCGCCCTGGGGCTGGCCCAGTTCCAGGGACCAGGCCGTGGCCGGTTTCGTCTCCACCCGGTAGAGGCGGATCGTGCTGGGCGCGCCGGTCCAGTCTGGCCCCCGCCACTCGTCCACCAGGGTCACGGGCAGCACCTCCTCCACGAAGCGGACCAGCGGCGGTGGGCTCTGTTCCAGGTGCAGGGTCACGTAGCCCACGTTGAGGAAGTCCAGCACCGGCCCGGCCAGGGGACGATTCCGGGCCACCAGCTCCTCCCAGCGGGCGTCGATGACCGGGGCCAGGTACCAGGCGTCCCCGTTCATCAGGGCGATGAGATCGCCCAGGAGCGGGGCCTGGGTGAAGTACTGGAACTTGTAGGGCGGGTTGCGGCTGGTGTTGCCGCCCAGCCGCCGCTTGCCGTGGACGGTCTGGCGCCACTGCTGCATCATGATGAGCACGTGGGAGCGTCCCAACACTCGAGCTCCGTTGCGCCAGCCCGTGGGCAGCTCCAGCAGGGTGAAGTCCCCGGGCTGGGCCTGGATCTCCCGATAGATGGCCGGCGTCCGGAAGTCGTTCAGGGGTAGGGGGATGGAGATGTGCTCGAACAGGAAGAGGACGGCCAGGGCGAGGAAGAGAAGGGCGGCTTGGAGATTGGAGACCGGAGGGCGGCCTGGTCCGGCCGACCGCTTCCGTCCGCCGTCCTTCGTCTGCCATCTTCCCTTTCGTTTCTCCATCGCCCAGTGCAGCGCGTAGCCGGCGAGGACCGCAGCGCTGAGGAGGAGCATGACGCTGTAGCGGCTGGGGTAGCGGTTGCCGCTGAAGAAGGGCAGTCGGCGGATCAGGGCGAAGGGGCCGGGGATCCCGGTGGGCTGGCCGTTCCAGCGCACCACATCGCCCAGGGTCAGCCACCAGAAGAGGAGCCCAGCCAGGGGCCAGAAGAGCCCGCGCCCGCCCTGCCGCCGGACCAGCGCCACCCCGCCCAGGATGCTCAGGACCAGGAGCGTGTAGCCCAGGGTGATCTGCTGCCCCTTGTCGTTGGGGAAAGCCTGGCCCGCCACCCACGCCCCGAAGAGGGGGTGGAGCCGGGTGGGCATCAGATAGCCCAGCAAGTCCGCGCTGAAGACGTCCGCGAAGCCGCCGCCGCTGGCGAAGAAATCCCCCTCCCGCAGCAGGTCTGGGATCATGGCCCAGAGGAAGGGGGCCAGCCCCAGGACGAAGAGCAGCCCAAGCCCGGCAAAGCGCCTGACCAGGCTGGTCACCCCAGGCCGGCTCGGGGTGAGCGGGTCCAGGAGGAGCTCCAGGAGCTTCCAGGCGAAGAGCAGGGCCGCAAAGAGCACCAGGAAGGAGGCGTAGGTCAGCTCGGCCCAGGCCTGGAACGCCAGGAAGAGCCCGGCCAGGACGATCCACTTGCCGGCTTTCCCCCCGGCCGGGACGGCGGCCATGCGCACCATGGCCAGCACTGCGAAGGGGATCCACTGGCTGCTGGCGATGTTGAACTGGCCCAGGCTGGCGTAAAAGAGCTTGGGGGCGGCGAAGGCGTAGACCAGGCCGGCGAAGAGGGCCGGGAGGACGGGACTGGAGGGGGAGCGAGGATCGAAGATCGAAGATCGGGGATTGGAGAGCCGGGAGTGGGACGGGGGCCGCGCTCCTGCCTTCCAACCCCCAACTTCCAAGGTCTCTCCCCCCTCTTTCCCCCTCTGCCCTCTGTCCCTCAGCAGCCAGCCCACCAGCAGGAAGGCGCCGTAGCCGCTCAGGACGAAGGAGGAGAGGAGGAGCAGGTTGTTGGCCACCACCAGGCTCAGACTGGTCTGCAGCGGAAGGCTGAGCAGGCCGTTCAGGGGGGTGAGGGTGTAGAAGCCCAGGTTGATGCCGATGGGGAAGAACATCCAATCCGCGTGGAAGATGTCCGGGTTCAGCTGATCCAGCAGCCGAGCCTTGATCCACCAGAGATTCCAGGCCAGGGCCGGGTCGTCGATGCCGTCCCCGGGCACGTGGCTGGTGAACCGGGTGACCAGGGGCCAGGTCAGGAACAGGGCCAGGAGGGTGTAGAGGGCCAGCGCGGCCAGGTGGGGCCTCAAGCTGGGTTTGAGTCGCTTCGTGGCGCGGTCCATGGAGGGATCCTAGCATCCTGCCGAGGGGAGCGCAAAAAGTGGAAAAGTGGATTTGGCACTTGTCAACCGGCCCGCCCCTTGCTATACTCTGAGGAGTGAAGGACGCCCCAGGCCAATCCCCGCGGCGTGGGCGTGCAGCATCAGCACACTCGCAGCACCAGCAACTCGTAGCACCAGCACGTTCACACAATCGAATACAGGCTGGATGATGAGCGCGAGAGAGAATCGGCCGGTCTGGATGGACTTGTCTGGATGGTTCCGTCCACATCGGAAGCGATCGCCGAAGGTGCAAGCGCAGGAGAGACCGGAATCCCCTGCGTGACTCTCTCAGGCAAAAGGTATCGTGCTCTGACAGCACTCTGGAGAGTTCTTGGACAGTGGCCGGATCGTCGATGCCGACAGCGCAGTCCAAGACGCCGATGGGGATACAAAACTCTCAGGCGAAAGGACAGAGCGGAAACCGGGAAATATGCTCCTACCCAGGTTTCCGCATTTTTGTTTGAACCTTCTGCCGGAGGGCGTTCGGACGAGGAGCGCCTCGCCAGGACACTCCGCGTCGGAACCGTCCAGAACTGTCCAGCGCTGTCACCGACTCAAGGGGGAGACTATGAACCGAACACGCCTGTACGAGACGCACCTGGCTTTGGGGGGGCGGATGGTGCCCTTCGCTGGCTGGGAGCTGCCAGTCCAGTACCCCACCGGGCCCACCGCGGAGCACCAGGCGGTGCGCACCGCGGCCGGCATCTTCGACATCGACCACATGGGCCAGGTGGACGTGCGCGGGCCCGACGCAGAGGCCTTCCTGCAGCGCATCCAGGTCTACGATGTCTCCCAGATGGCCCCCTGGGACGCCCACTACAGCCTCATGACCTACGACGACGGCGCCATCGTGGATGACATCTTCGTCTACCGCCTGCCCGAGAGCTGGATGGTGGTGGTCAACGCCAGCAACCGGGAGAAGGACGTGGCCTGGATGGAGGCCCACACCCACGGCCTTCAGGTGGAAGTGACGGACATCTCCGACGAGACCTACATGCTGGCCGTCCAGGGGCCCAAGGCCGAGGCCATCCTGCAGCGGATCACCGACGCGGACCTGAGCGTGGTCCCCGCCCGGAAGGCCCTGCGAGCCAGGTTGGACGGGGTGGAGGCCCTGCTGGGCCGCACGGGCTACACCGGCGAGGACGGCTTCGAGCTCTACTTCCCCGCGGACGAGGCGGTGCACCTCTGGAACCGCATCCTGGAGGTGGGGAAGGAGGACGGTCTGCTCCCCTGTGGGCTGGCCGCCCGGGACAGCCTGCGCTTCGAGGCCTGCATGCCCCTCTACGGCCACGAGATCGACGCCACCATCAACCCCTTCGAGGCCCGCCTGGGCTGGACCGTCTCCCTGGGCAAGCCGGCCTTCGTGGGGCGGGAGGCGCTGCTCAAGGTCAAACTGGAGAAGCCGGGCCGGTTGCTGGTGGGCTTCGAGATGCTGGACAAGGCCGTGCCTCGGGAGCACTACCCCATCGCGGTGGACGGCCAGGAGGTGGGCTACGTGACCACGGGCATGAAGAGCCCCACCCTGGGCAAGTTCCTGGGGCTGGGCTACGTGCCCCGGGCCTACGCCAAGCTGGGCACGGAGCTGCAGATCCTGGTGCGGGGCCGGCCCAAGCGCGCCCAGGTGATCAAACGTCCCTTCTACAAACCCCGCTACAAGGTCGTGGAAGCCTAGCGGGACGCGGGGCGAAGGCCGGAAGCGCCGACGCCCATCCCCGACACCCACTTACCCAATCGACCAGAGAGCCAATCGTCCAAACAGCCTGCCCATCGAGAAAAGGAGAGCCCATATGTCCAAATACAAACTGGATCCCAACGCCAAGTACGCCAAGAGCCACGAGTGGGTGCGCGTCGAGGATGGCCTGGCCGTGGTCGGCATCAGCGACGCGGCCCAGGACATGCTCAGCGACGTGGTCTTTGTGGACCTGCCCGAGGTGGGCGAGGACGTGGAGGCCGGGGACGCGGTGGCCGTGGTGGAATCGGTCAAGGCCGCGGAGGATGTCTACGCCCCGGTGAGCGGCGCCATCGTGGAGGTGAACACCGCCCTGGAGGACACCCCCGAGCTGGTGAACGATGACCCCTACGAGGCCTGGTTCTTCAAGATCCGACCGGCCAGCCCCGAGGAGCTGCAGAAGGAGCTGGACGCGCTGATGAGCCCAGAGGAGTACGCGGCGTACGTGGAGGAGGAAGGGCACTGAGCCCTGACGCCTTCCGGGAAGCGGGCAACCCTGCACCCCGACGCGCCGACGGACGCCCCTTCCAGCGGGGCCAGCGTCCCCTGCCGTGGCCGAGCAGTTCTATCTTTCAGCGGAGGTTCCTATGACTTTTGTGGTGAACACGGACGCGGATCGGGCCGAGATGCTGGCGGCCATCGGCGTCCAGCGGATCGAAGATCTCTTCCTGGACGTGCCAGCGGCCCACCGTTTCCCCCGACTGGATCTGCCCCCAGCCTTGACCGAGGCGGAGGTGCTGGCGGATCTGCGGGCCATGGCCGACCGCAACGCGGACCTGGAGGGCAACGTGAGCTTCCTGGGGGCCGGGGCCTACCACCACTTCATCCCCGCGGTGGTGGATTTCGTCATCAGCCGCAGCGAGTTCTACACCAGCTACACTCCCTACCAGCCGGAGGTCTCCCAGGGCACTCTCCAGGCCCTCTTCGAGTACCAGACCATGATCGCCACTCTGAGCGGCATGGAGGTGAGCAACGCCAGCCACTACGACGGGGCCACCAGCACCGCGGAAGGGGTGAACATGGCCCTGCACCTGACCCGGCACAAGCGCACCCGCATCGTCATGGCCCCCACGGTCCACCCCCAGTACCGGGCGGTGGTCCACACCTATCTCCAGGGCTACGATCTGGAGTTCGTGGGCGAGGATCTGCCCCCCTTCGACTACCTGGACGCCCTGACAGAGCTCATCGATGACAACACGGCCTGCGTGGTGGTCCAGAACCCGGATTTCCTGGGCGCCATCCAGAGCCCGGCCCGGCTCCAGGAGCTGGCGGACGCGGTCCATGCCCACAAGGCCCTCTTCCTGGTGGTGGCCAACCCCATCAGCCTGGGGCTGCTCACCCCGCCCGGCGAGTACGGCGCGGACATCTACGCGGGGGAGGGCCAGGCCACGGGCAACGCCCTGAGCTTCGGCGGGCCCTACCTGGGGCTCTTCGCCTGCCGCATGGCCCATGTGCGCAAGAGCGCCGGCCGCATTGTGGGGGAGACGGTGGACGTGGAGGGGAGGCGGGGCTTCGTCCTCACCCTGGTGGCCCGGGAGCAGTTCATCCGCCGGGAGAAGGCCTCCAGCAACATCTGCACCAACCAGAATTTGAACGCGCTGGCCTGCGCCGTCTACCTGACCGCGCTGGGCAAGCAGGGGTTGCGCCAGGTGGCCCAGAGCTGCACGGACAACGCCCACTACCTGGCCAGCCGCATCCAGGAGCTGCCCGGCTACGAAGTGCTGAACCCAGGCCACTTCTTCCACGAGTTCGCGGTCCGCTGCCCGGAGCCGGTGAGCGCCATCAACGACCACCTGCTCCACGAAAAGCAGATCGTGGGGGGCTACGACCTGGGCCAGGACTACCCGGAGCTGGGGGACAACGTGATGCTGCTCTGCACCACGGAGCTGAACACGCCGGAGCAGATGGACCGGCTGGTGGATGGACTGCGAGAAAGGAGCGAGGCCCATGGCGCTTAACATCAATCGACCCGAACCCACCCTCTTCGAGAAGAGCCGGCCCGGCCGTCGGGGCGTGCGGCCACCCGTCCACGATGTGCCCCAGGCTCCCCTGCCCCAGGAGTTCCTGCGCCAGGATCTGCCCCTGCCCGAGCTGGCCGAGCGGGACGTGGTCAGCCACTACGTGCGCCTGAGCCGCAAGAACTACGGCGTGGACCTGGGCTTCTACCCCTTGGGCAGCTGCACCATGAAGTACAACCCCAAGATCAACGAGGTGGCGGCCCGCATGCG
>CAYQEB010000006.1:28720-37183 GCA_964416395.1 uncultured Caldilineaceae bacterium
CCGGCCACCACGGCCATGGCCGGCCTGAAGGCGGTGGAGATCCAGAGCGACGAGGACGGCAACGCGGACCTGCGCTCCCTCCAGGCGGCGCTGGATCGGTACCCGGGCCGCATCGCCGGGCTCATGATCACCAACCCCAACACCCTGGGGCTTTTCGAGGCCCACATCCAGGAGATCTGCCAGATGATCCACGACGCCGGCGGGCTGGTCTACGGGGACGGGGCCAACCTGAACGCCATCATGGGCATCCTGCGCCCCGCGGACGTGGGCATCGACATCATGCACTTCAACCTGCACAAGACCTTCAGCACGCCCCACGGCGGCGGCGGTCCTGGCGCGGGGCCTGTGGGCTGCGTGGAGAAGCTGGCGCCCTACCTGCCCGGCCCCATCCCCCAGCGCCAGGAGGACGGCAGCCTGGACTGGGCCATGCCGGCCAAGAGCATCGGCCGCATCCGCAGTTTCTGGGGCAACTTCGGGGTGCTGGTTCGGGCCTACACCTACATCCGCATGCACGGCGCCCAGGGCCTGCGGGAGGTGTCGGAGAACGCGGTGCTCAACGCCAACTACCTCATGCACCACGTGAAGCGCACCTATCCAGTCCCCTATGGGCACCGCACCTGCATGCACGAGTTCGTGGCCCAGGGCAAGCTGCCCGACGCCCCGGACGTCCACGCCCTGGACATCGCCAAGCGGCTCATCGACCTGGACAACGCCCATCCGCCCACCATCTACTTCCCCCTCATCGTGCCCGAGGCGTTGATGATCGAGCCCACAGAGACGGAGAGCAAGGAGACCCTGGACCAGTTCGTGGCCGACCTGGAGCAGATCGCAGAGGAAGCCCGGACCCGACCGGAGCTTCTCCACGAAGCGCCCCACAACGCGCCGGTCCGTCGGCTGGACGAGGTGCGAGCGGCCCGTCGACCCATCCTGAGCTACATCATGGAGCTCCAGCAGGAAGGGTGAGGCGTTTCCGGAGCGGGCGGAAAGCCGGTGAAAAAAGGGGGGCAGGCGTGGCGCCTGTCCCCTTTCGCGTGCTGCCGTTAACCGACTCTCCGGCTGTCGCCAGAGCCGATCGCTCAAGTCAATGGAACTGCCCTTTCCTCCTGGCCCTCACTCCCGCCACACATCCTCCACCACCCCGTTGACCCGCCGCACCAGCTCCCCGCTGGCCACCAGCTCCCGCACCGCCTCCACGTAGCCGTGAAGCACCGTGTCCCGCTCGATGAAGGGCACCCGCTCCCGGATCAGGGCGTAGGCCGGCCCGGTCCCCTGACCCAGCCGGGCCGCCGGCCCCAGCTTCTGCCGCCGGAAGTCGATGCCCTGAGCCGCCGCCATGAGCTCCATGGCCAGGATCCGCTCCACGTTGTCGTTCACCTGCCGGCTCTGCAGCCCCGCGGTCACCCCCATGCTCACGTGATCCTCCACGTTGGCCGAGGTGGGGATGGTGTCCGCGCTGGCCGGGTGGGCCAGGACCTTGTTCTCCGTGGCCAGGGCCGCGGCCGTGTACTGGACGATCATGAAACCTGAGTTCAGCCCCCCGTGCTGGGTCAGGAAGGCCGGCAGCGCGTGGGCGTTGCTGGCCTCGTCGGTCAAGCGCATGATGCGCCGCTCAGAGATGTTCCCCAGCTCGGTCATGGCCATGCTCAGGTAGTCCAGCGCGATGGCCAGGGGCTCCCCGTGGAAGTTCCCCCCAGAGAGGACGGTGATCTCGTCCGTCTCCTCGTCCACGAAGATCAGCGGGTTGTCCGTCACCGCGTTGAGCTCGATCTCCATCACCCAGCGGGCGTAGGCGATGGCGTCCCGCACCGCGCCGTGGACCTGGGGGATGCAGCGCAGGGTGTAGGCGTCCTGGACGTTGGTGGGGTCGTAGTGGCGGGTGAAGTCGCTCCCGGCCAGGAGCTCCCGCAGGTAGCGGGCGCAGTTGAGCTGACGGGGGAAGGGGCGCAGCTGGTGGATCCGGGGATCGAAGGCCAGCTCTGTGCCGTGCAGGGCCTCCAGGCTCAGGCAGCCGGCCACGTCCGCCACCCGGCTCAGCAGCCGGGCCCGGTGGGACTCCAGGGCCCCCAGCGCGCACATGACCGCGGTGCCATTGGTCAGGGCCAGCCCCTCTTTGGCCGCCAGGGTCACCGGCTGCAGGCCGGCCCGGGCCAGGGCCTCCCCGCCAGGCAGCACCTCCCCCTGGAACTCCGCCTGGCCCATGCCCATGAGCACCAGAGCCATGTGGGCCAGGGGCGCCAGGTCCCCGCTGGCCCCCAGGGAGCCCTTCTCCGGGATCACCGGGTGGACCCCCGCGTTGAGCATGTCCAGGAGCAGCTCCAGGGTGGCCAGGCGGATGCCCGAGTGACCCCGGGCCAGGGTGTTGGCCCGGATGAGCATGATGGCCCGGGTGGTGGCCCGGTCGAAGGGATCCCCCACCCCCACCGCGTGGCTCATGACGATGTTCCGCTGCAGCTCCTCCACCTGGTCCGGCGGGATGATCCGGTCCTTGAAGGCGCCGAAGCCGGTGGTGATGCCGTAGGCCACCACGTTCCCCGCGATGAGCCGCTCCACCGCCTGGGCCGCCCGCTCCACCTGGCGCCGGGCCGGGGGGCTCAGGGTCACAGCAGGGGCGCCCGGCTCCCCCTGGGCCACCTGGATCACCTGGGCGATGGTGAGGCTCTGACCGTCAAGCTGGATGGAAGGCATGGGGCGCGCTCCTGGCTGCAAAGGCTGGAAGAACGGGAAGGAAGAGCCCGGCGGACCGGCTTCGGTTGCCCGGTGGGGGCTTCCCGTCATGGGGCGTCGGGGGCGGGGAGCTGGCGGGGGCGGCTCTGCTCCCGGGCCTCCTCTTGGTGTTGGGCGATCTGGACTGCGATGTGGGGGAACTCCACCGACAGGTGGTAGAGAAAGGCGTGGACCGCGGGGTTCTTCAGGCAATGGGGCGCCCACAAGATCTTCAGGGTGCGCTCCAGGCGGCCTTCCGCCAGCTTCACCCCGTGCAGGCGGCCGGCCTCCAGCTCCCGCTGCACCGCGAAGAGGGGCAGCAAGGCCATGCCCAGGCCCGAGGCCACGGCCTGCTTGATGGCGATGGGCGTGTCGAACTCGGCCACCACGTTGGGGTGCACCCCGAACTCGCTCAGGGTGCGCTCCTCCCAGGCCCGGGTCAGGCTGCCCTGCTCCCGGGCCACAAAAGGCTCCCGGTCCAGCTCCTGAGCCTGGACCGTCTCCCGCTGCCACCAGGGATGGCCCGGCCCCACCACGATGACGATCTCCTCGTCCCAGAGGGGGATGGTCTGGACCGAGGCGTCGCCCACCTCCCCCTCCACGATGCCCAGATCGATGCTTCGATCCTGGAGGGCCCGGATGATCTTGGGGGTGGGGGCGGTGCGCAGGGTGACGGTGATGGTGGGGTGCAGGGCGTGGAAGGCGCCGATCCACTCGGGCATGAGGCAGGGGCCCACCCCGGGGCTGGCGCCCAGGCGCACCACGCCGGTGCGGGCGCCGCTGGCCAGGGCCACCGCCTGCTGGGCCTCCGCGGTCAGCTCCAGGATGCGCCGGCTGTAGTCCAGGAGCACCTTGCCGGCCGGGGTCAGGGTGACGCCCCGACGCCCCCGCTGGAAGAGCTGGGCCCCCAGGTGGATCTCCAGGGCGTGGATGTGCTGGCTCACGGCGGGCTGGGTCAGGTAGAGGCGCTCCGCGGCCCGGCTGATGGCTCCTTCCTCGGCCACCGTCTGGAAGATGCGCAGTTGGTAGAGGCTGAAGGGTTCCATGATGGCTCCTGGCGGTGAAGGTCTTGGACTCTGGGGAAATGATAGGGCATCCCGGGCCGATCCACAAAAAGCCGACGGGCGATCCAGGAGAAGAGCTGAGCTATAAGCCCTGGCTTATGGCAGGGATAAATGGTTGGATCTTGTTCTTTCGTCTCCTGGGTTTATCCTGGATGGTGAGGGATCTGTAGGTCCATCTGCTCTGTGGATCTAAATTTTCGCTGGGCCTTATCGACGTGCTATCAGAGTCCTATCACACATCACTTTATTCACGGGAGAGTGGAACCATGGCAAGTCAGACGTTGCAGTTCAAAGATGGCTACGCCAACGTGGGCTGGTGGAAGAAGCAGTGGCCCTGGTGGACCGCTGGGCTGCTCACCGCCACGGCGGAGATCATCAACTACCTGTTCCTGCCTCTGGGGCATCCCAAACACAAGTTCATCGGGGTGACCAGCGGCATGGCCCGCATGTTGGCCTCGTTCGAGACGACCCTCTTCGGCGGCAGCCTCATCGCCACCAAGCCGGACTACCAGCCCTCCATCCAGTGGGTGATCATCGGCGCCCTCGTCGCGGCCATGGTCCTGGCCTGGCGGGAGGGTGAGTTCCGAGCTTGGGCCAAGTACCCCAAGGGGCTGCTGGTCTCCACGGCTCTGGGCGCCTTCCTCTTCGCCTGGGGCACCCGGGTGGCTGGCGGCTGCACCCTGCACCACCTGTTGGGCGGCTTCGCCGCCTTCAACCTGAAGAGCATTGTGGTCATGCTCTTCGCTACCGTGGGCGCACTCATCGGCTTCGTCCTCCTGCGCAACCTGCGTCTTTCCCCCTACTTCAAGAGCCAGGAGACCAAGTGGTACGTGAAGCAGGCCCATGATCGAGGCTGGGGGGATGGCCTCACCTACAGCGAGAAGCCGGCCAACTCCTGGCTGCGCATCGTCCTCTACGCCTTCATGATCCTGCTGGGCCTGGTGATCCTCTACAACGCCCTGGCCGGCAACAGCTACGCGGTGCAGATGGGCTGGGCCGAGAGCCTGGAGAAGACCAAGATGTACGGCGCCATGCTCATCTCCAAGAACCTGGCCAACATCGCCATGTTGGTCCTGGTGGGGGCGCTGCTGGGCGCTTCCGTGGCCAAGACCGGTTTCGGCACCGAGTGCGGCTTGATCAACCCGGAGCTGGGCCGAGAGGTGGAGAAAGGTGAGGAGCAGGCGGCCCGCCGCTGGCGCATCCCCTTCTCCCTGCGCACCATCTTCGCCTCCTACCAGCCCTTCGCGGCCCTCTCCCTGCACATCTTCCTGGTGGGCCTGGTTATGCTCATCGGCTTCGCGGGCTTCAACATCATGGAGGGGCACCACTGGGCCACCGAGGCCTTCGGCTCCAGCTACGCGACGGCCAACGGCCTAGAGTTCCATCACACAGGCGTCTCCATCCGGGAGATGACCTCCTGGCCCATGGACATCTTCGGCGGGATCCTGCTGGGCATCGGCACCATCCTGATGATCGGCTGTGAGTTCCGCAACTACGGCCGCACGGGCCTGCTCTACATCACCGGCCTGCTCATCTGGCCCTTCTTCTACCTGGGCTATCTGCCCTACACCCTGGCCCGGGACTTCTGGGACAACCTGATGGGCAGCTACCCCTACGCGGCCACCACCTTCGTGCCGGCCCTCATCGCCCCGGGGAGCAAGACCCTCCAGGCCCTGATCTACCTGGTCTACCTGGGCTTCTGGGGCTACATGTTCGTCTGGGCCATGCGCCGGGGCGCCAAGAACGTGGGTGTGAAGCCCACGGATCTGCTGCGGCTCAACTCCGAGGGCATGTACATCGCCCGGCTGCGCAAGCTGGAGCGGGAAGGCAAGCTGGAGGAGCTGGACCGGCTGGAGCGGGAGATCTGGGACGTGGCGGCCAAGGATGAGGCCATGGGCACCATCCACCACACGCCCAGCGGCGCGGCGGCGGACTAGCTCCCAGCGTGAGGCGTCCGGCCCGTCCCGGGTTTGGGGGAAGCGGCGCCGGTGGCTTACAATGGGTGTGGGCGCCCCCGCATTCCCGCGGGGGCGCTTTCATGCTCGATTCGAACTGTCAAGGAGGTCTCGCCATGGATGCGGAAACAAGCGCCCTGCAGCGGGCTCGCTGTCTGCGGACCCTGGCCTACGCCCTGGGGCTGGGCTTCTTCTACCCCCTCTTCATCCTGGGGACCACCTTCCTGGACCTGGGCATTCCGGGGCTGATCTTCCAGGCCTACTGGGCCCTGGTCAAGCTGGCCCTGGCCTACGGCGTCCTCTGCTGGTATCGGGTGGTGGCGGAGCGGAAGGTGGCCCTGGTGGGCCTGCTCCTCATCCTGAGCGGGCTCTTCACCTTCACCTCCCTGCCCCAGCTGGTCATCTTCGCGGGGGAGGCCCTGGCCCTGGTGGGGCTGAGCCTGGTTCTCTTCGACATCGGCAGGGGCATCCCCGCCCTGCAGCTGGAGATCCCCAGCGGGCTCGTCTTCCTGGGGGTGATCTTCTACATCCTCAACGTGCCCACCATGCAGACCGTGGGGCTGGCCTTCCTGCTCCTGGGCTTCCTCCTGGCCAGCCAGCGCCTGATCCGGGTCCAGGCCCGGCCCCGACGCAGCTGAGCCCAGGCAGCCGAACCCGAACAGCGCACCTCGTCTCCCCTGCCACAGGACCCTCCCCCGAGTCCTGTGGCTTTTTCGCGTCTTCGCCCTCGCCCCGTTGCCCCGGGCTTTCTCCGGGATTTGTTCCTCGACCCCGCCTCGTGATACAGTCCCGTGACGCAATTCCGTGATACAATCCCGTGGTGCAATCCCCGGGTGCAATCCCCGGGTGCAAAAGAGCGCTTCCCCGGCGAGCTGGCCCAGTCTGGGGAGGCCCGTTCCCTGGCCCCCTCGGCCCCAGGCGGAAGCGCCCTCCCTCAGCCGATCCCCCAGCCCAGCGATTGGAGCGCCCAGATGGCCCGGATCGCCCACCATACCCTCCGCCACCACCCCTGGCCCGCCCGAGCCCTGGCCCTGTGGAGCGCCCCGCTCCTGGCCGCTCTGCTCACAGCCCTGCTCACCGTGGCTGTCCGGGCCGCCTCCTTGCCCCGCCTGGAGGCAGGGGAGGAGTGCAACACACCCCCGGCGGACGATCCCTACCGACCGGAGGGCTACGTCACCTACTTCGCGGACGAGTTCGACTGCCCGGCCCTGGCCCCCCACTGGGTGATCCAAGGGCGGCAGACCGTGGCCAGCTACGTGCCCTCTGTCACCGGCTACGTGGGCCAGGGCAACGGGATCCTGCAGGTGGGCGTGCCCGGCCCGGACATCACCTTCCCCTACCTCTACCTGGTGGATGAGAGCGCCACCACCTACGACGTGCCCTACACGGAGCGCCGGGTGGACTGGCTGCCCAACCAGGGGAGCTTCCGTCTGGCCCTGCGTCTGCGCTTCCGGGTGGAAGCCCTGGGGGAGCACCGGATCTCCCTCTACGCGGACGGGCATCGGCCGGCCTATGCCGGGCCCCTTTTCTACGTGGGGATGGACTACAGCGACGAGGACGAGAGCTGGCGGGGCTTGATCCTGGGGGCGGACCGGGGCAACCGGGTGGTGGACCTGGGAGAGCAGGGCTACCCGGACCCCTACACGGACTGGTTCGTGCTCACGGTGGATTTCGACTTCGACCAGGACCGTTTCGCCATGGCCGTGGACGGGACCGAGTACCTGACCGCCCCCCTGAGCAGCTTCAAGGACGCGGATCGAGCGGCCCTGCGCCCGGACATCCTCTACCTGGGCTCCCTGGCTCGGCTGGAGAAGCCCGCGCCCTGGACGGACCTGGAGCTGGACTGGCTGCGGGTCTACGCGCCGGCGTCCACGCCCCCGGCCCAGAGCGGTCTCCTCAGCGCCACGGTGGAGCCGCCCCCCACCCCCACGGACCCCGTCTCCCCCTACGTGGGCCAGCTCCCTCCCGGCCCCTTCACCAACACCCCCTACTGGAGCGAGGGCTTCGACGAGGGGCCTGGGGACATGCCCAGCTACTGGCAGCTGCTCCTGGACAACGACCCCGCCCATTCCTGGACCGAGGTGCGGGACGGCCGGGCCTGGATCCGCAACCAGGGCCTGGCCTCCGCAGTGCCGGTCTGGGGGCTCCCGGACGACCTCCTGCCCGACCACATCCTCTCCGGGCCAGGGCCGAAGCCAGGGCCGGCCGCTTCCCCGCTGCTCCAGGCCCTGGGCAGCCGGGCTCACTTCCCCCGCTTCGACTGGCGGCCCAACCGGGGCAATGTCCGCTACGCCTGGAAGGCCCTGCAGACGGCCAACGGCTACGGGGTGGAGGTGAGCAACGGGGGCCACGCGCCTCTCTTCACCGGGGCCATGTTCTACACCCTGCTGGACACCACCGCCAACAACGGGGAGGGGCAGTTCATCTTCCCCAGCTGCCAGGAGCAGTACTTCTGGCGGCTCCATCTGCTGCCCGGGTACGACAGCCAGACGGACCAGGAGACGGTGATCACCGCGGACTACATCAACGGCACGGTGCACCTCTACGTGGACGGCCAGGAGATCGGCTGGTGGCCCGAGAGCGACTGCTCCCTGAACTGGTACCTGAAGGGGGAGAACGCCACCTCGCCGGACCTCCTCTTTTTCGGCAACCCGGCGGTGGAGCGCCCAGGCAGCTGGAGCGAGGTGGGCGTGGACTGGTTCGCCACCTTTCCGGGCCTGCCCCGCACCCCGCCTCCGGTG
>CAYQEB010000006.1:37283-44211 GCA_964416395.1 uncultured Caldilineaceae bacterium
GGGCGTGGACTGGTTCGCCACCTTTCCGGGCCTGCCCCGCACCCCGCCTCCGGTGAGGCTGCAGCTGGCTCCCGCGTCTGTGCCCCTGTCCATCGTGGACGCGGAGGGAGGCTTGCCTGTCTCGGCCACCCTGCAGCTCATGGGCCCGGTGACTGCCACGATCCAGTGGGAGGCCCGGCTGAGCTCCGTGCCCTCCTGGCTGACGGTGCAACCCCTGACCGGGACCCTGGAGGCGGTCACCGGCACGGGCCGGACCGTGTTACCGCCCCTCACCCAGGCTTTGACCATCACCGCCACCCGGCCCATGGCCCACGGCGTCTACAGCACCACCCTGGTGGTCCGGGGCGTCACCGAAGATGGCCAGCCCGTGGCCCCGGCCTACGCCCCCATCTTCCTCCTCTACGCCGAGAAGCGGCACGAGCTTTATCTGCCCCTGGTGAAGGCCGATCACCCCACCACCCGCTGCCCGCGGACGAAGACCTGCTCCACCAGGTTCACCCCGAACCAGTAGGCCAGGTGCCGGTAATCCGGCGCATCGACCACCAGCAGGTCCGCCTGCTTGCCCGGCTCCAGGGAGCCCAGAAGATGGCCCAGGCCCAGGGCGTGGGCCGCGTTGATGGTGCTGGCGTTCAGGGCCTCGCTGGGCAGGAGCTGCTGGTAGCGGCAGGCCAGGGCCATGACCAGGGGCATGCTGGGGCAGGGCGCGGAGCCGGGGTTGATGTCCGTGGCCAGGGCCAGGGCCACCCCCGCGTCCACCATGGCCCGGGCGTCCGCAAAGTGAACGCTGCCCAGGTTGAAGTTCACCGCCGGCAGGACCACGCCCAGGGTGGCGGAGCGGGCCAGGAGGGCCACCTCCTCCGGCGGCGTCACGTCCAGGTGATCCGCGGAGACCGCGCCCAGCTCCACCGCCAGGGAGACGCCCCCCAGGTTGACGAACTCGTCCGCGTGGATCTTGGCTGGCATGCCCCGGGCCTGCCCCGCCTCCAGCACCCGGCGGGCCTGCTCCCGGCTGAAGACCCCTTCCTCGCAGAAGACGTCGCAGAAGAGGGGCCAGCCCCGCTCCGCAAAGGGGGACTCCTGGCGCCAGGCCTGGACCTGGGGCAACATCTCCTGGACCACCAGATCCACGTAGTCGTCCGGGCGGTCCTGGAACTCTGGCGGCGCCGCGTGGGCGCCCAGGAACGTGGGGACCAGCTGACAGGGGTGCTCCTGATCCAGCCGGGCTATGGCCTGGAGCATCTTTAGCTCGCTGGCCGTGTCCAGGCCGTAGCCGGTCTTCACCTCCGCGGTGGTGGTGCCCAGGGCCAGCATGGCGTCCAGGCGGGGACGGCTCTCCGCCACCAGCTGCTCCACGGACGCCTCCCGGGTCTGGCGCATGGTGCTCAGGATGCCGCCCCCGGCCTCCAGGATCTCCATGTAGGAGGCCCCCCGGATGCGCATCTCCAGCTCTCCAGCCCGGTCTCCGGCGTAGACCAGATGGGTGTGGGGGTCCACGAAGCCTGGGCAGACCACCTTCCCCGAGGCGTCCACCTCCTGGCGGCCGGTGTAGCGGGCCCGCAGCTCCGCCGTGGGCCCCACGGCCAGGATGCGTCCGTCCTGGATGGCCAGGGCGCCGTCGGGGATCAGGCCCACATCGGCCAGGGTGGGGCCCCGCTTGGGGCCGTCCGGGCTGGCGCAGGTGACCAGCTGGGTCGCGCTGTGGATGAGGGTGTCAACGTGCATGGATGGCTCCTCTGCAAGTGGTGAATGGAGCGGGGGTTGTTGAGGATAGGCCAGAGAACAAGCTGGCAAGATTTGTTGACAGCGCTACGACAATCTGCGTATACTGGGGTGGGGTCTCGGTGTTCAAAAGGGCGGGTTTTCACCCTTCGCACCCTGTCACCAAGGCTCTGTCCCCACACCGTTGAGCGTCACGCGATTTTCCACCCGATCTTCCACACAAGCCGAAAGGAGTTGTGCCATGGCGGAAGTTGGTTGTGCCAGGCCTACCGGAGCGTCGGTCACCGGCCAGGCCCACGAAGAGATCGAGACTGGATCCACAGGCCAGCTCGGAAAGGAGATTCCCATGGTTCGTGCGCAGGTGGGCAAGGCAGCCCCGGACTTCCAGGCGCCTGCCTATTATAAAGGTGAATTCACCAGCGTGAAACTGTCCGACTATCTGGGCAAGTGGGTGCTGCTCTGCTTCTACCCCGGTGATTTCACCTTCGTCTGAGCGACCGAATTGGCAGCAGTTGCTGCCCACTACTCTGTTCTCCAGGACCTGGGCGTAGAGGTGATTTCCGTGAGCGTGGACAGTACCTTCGTCCACAAGATGTGGCAGGACCATGAGCTCACCAAGATGGTGGATGGCGGGGTGCCCTGGCCCATGGCCACGGACGCCGCCGGCAATGTGGGAAAGGTGTACGGCGTCTATGACGAGGATGCCGGTGTGGAAAATCGGGGACGTTTCATCATCGATCCGGACGGGGTGATCCAGGCCATCGAGATCCTGACCCCGCCAGTGGGGCGCAACATCAACGAGACCATTCGCCAGGTGCAGGCCTTCCAGCTGGTGCGGGCCAGCGGCGGCAAGGAGGCCACCCCGGCCGAGTGGGAGCCGGGCAAGCCCACCCTGAAGCCCGGGCCGGATCTGGTGGGCAACGTCTGGAAGGTGTGGAAGCCTGAGGGCCCAGGCAAGTAGCCTGGGGAGCAGGGGATGACGGATCCCCCAGTTCCAGAGAAACAGAGGCAAGAGAGGGACGGAATCCTTCCGCCCCTCTCTTTTTTGTTCCCTGTCTCGTTTCCCATCTGTGGACCCAGCCTGTTGGGCCGCTCTGCTGTCCCGGCCTGCTGGGTCGATGGGCGGCTACTTCAGCATGGGGATCTTGATGCCGTGCTTGCGGGCGAACTCCTGGGCCTCCGGGTAGCCCGCGTCCGCGTGACGGGCCACGCCCAGGCCCGGGTCCGTGGTGAGGACCCGCTCCAGGCGTCGGGCTGCCGCCTCGGTGCCGTCGGCCACGATGACCTGGCCGGCGTGCAGGCTGTAGCCGATGCCCACGCCGCCGCCGTGGTGGAAGCTGACCCAGGTGGCGCCCCCCACCGCGTTGATCAGCGCGTTGAGGATGGGCCAGTCCGCGATGGCGTCCGAGCCGTCCAACATGCTCTCCGTCTCCCGGTTGGGGCTGGCCACGGAGCCGCTGTCCAGGTGGTCCCGGCCGATGACGATGGGTGCGCTCACCTTGCCCGAGGCCACCAACTCGTTGAACTTGAGCCCGGCCCGGGCTCGCTCCCCGTAGCCCAGCCAGCAGATGCGGGCCGGCAGCCCCTGGAACTTCACCTGCTTCTGGGCCATGCGGATCCAGCGGTGCAGGTGCTCGTCCTCGGGGAAGAGCTCCAGGATGGCCTCGTCCGTGGCGTAGAGGTCCTGGGGATCCCCGGAGAGGGCCACCCAGCGGAAGGGGCCCTTGCCCTCACAGAAGAGGGGACGGATGTAGGCCGGCACGAAGCCCGGGTAGCTGAAGGCGTCCTGCACCCCCGCGTCGTAGGCCCGCTGGCGCAGGTTGTTGCCGTAGTCGAAGACCACCGCGCCCTTGGCCTTCCACGCCAGCATGGCCTGGACGTGCTGGGCCATGCTGGCCAGGGATCGGCCCACGTACTCGTCTGGATCCCGCTCGCGCAGGGCCTGGGCCTCCTCCAGGCTCATGCCCGCGGGGATGTAGCCGTAGAGGGGATCGTGGGCGCTGGTCTGATCCGTGACCACGTCCGGGACCACGCCCCGCTTCACCAGCTCGGGGAGGACCTCCGCGGCGTTGCCCACCAGGCCCACAGAGAGGGGCTGCTCCTGGGCCAGGGCCTCCTCCACCCAGGTCATGGCCTCCTCCAGGTCATCGGTGATGCGGTCGATCTGGCGCAGCTCCAGCCGCCGTTCCGCCCGCCAGCGGTCCACCTCCACGATGAGGCCCACCCCTTCGTTCATGGTGATGGCCAGGGGCTGGGCCCCGCCCATCTCCCCCAGCCCCGCGGTGACCACGAACTTGCCCTTCAGGCTGCCCCAGCCGTGCTGCCGGGCCAGGGAGCCCAGGGTCTCGTAGGTGCCCTGGAGGATGCCCTGGGTGCCGATGTAGATCCAGCTGCCCGCGGTCATCTGGCCGTACATGATCAGCCCTTCCGCCTCCCACTTGTCGAAGTTCTCCTGGGTGGCCCAGGCCGGGACAATGTTGGTGTTGGCGATGAGGACCCGGGGAGCGTCCTCGTGGGTGCGGAAGATGGCCACCGGCTTCCCGGACTGGACCAGGAGGGTCTCGTCCGGCTCCAGGTTGCGCAGGGAATCCAGGATGGCGTCGAAGCTCTCCCAGTTCCGGGCCGCTTTGCCCCGTCCGCCGTAGACGATGAGGTGCTCCGGATCCCCGGCCACCTCCGGGTCCAGATTGTTCTGGATCATGCGGTAGGGGGCCTCGATGAGCCAGTTCTTGCAGGTGAGTTCCGTGCCTCGGGGCGCTCGAATTGTGCGTGGCATGGGGTTTCTCCTTGTTATCTCAGTGGGGACGCCGGGACGCGACGTCTGGGCGGAATTGTGGACGTGGTCAAGGCCGGGGGATGGGCTGGAAGTCGGGGGAAGGCGCTCTCCACGTCCATTGTAGGGTTGGCCAGGGAGCCCTGTCAAGGATTTCGGGCCTCGGATGGAGATGGGTGGTAAGGTTCGCCATCGCCAAAAAACGATGATATAATTTGGGCATGAACGAGCGACCGAATCCCCCTGCCACCCAGGTGCGCCGCTGCCCCAACTGCGGTACGCGAGTGGCACAGAACGCGGAAACCTGCTACTTCTGCGGCTACGATCTCTCGAAGCAGCCCAGACAGCGCCGCCGGATCACCTGGGTGGACCTGGTGGTCGTGCTGGGCCTGTTGATCTTGGTCTTCGCCTGGTGGCAGCTGGGCAGCCAGCCCCGGCAGGAGTCCGCCGCCCGGGCGGAAACCCAGGTCACCCTGGACATCGAGTTCCCCACGCCAGGGGAGCCCGCCACGGCCACGTCGCCGCCCCCCACGTCCACACCGGAGCCGGCCACCCCCACGCCCATCCCCACGCCGGTGATCGTGAAACACATCGTGCGCACCGGGGAGACGCTGGTAGGCATCGCTCAGTTCTACGGGGTGACGGTGGAGGAGATCCAGGCGGCCAACAACCTGCGGGACGAGCTGATCCGGGCCGGGGACGAGCTGATCATCCCGGTGCCCCAGTCCGTCCTGGAGGATTCGGAGGAGAGCCGGGTGCCCTCGGTCTTCAACTATACGGTCCAGCCTGGGGACACGGTGGTCTCCCTGGCCATCCGCTTCGGCACCACGGTGGACGCCATCCTGAAGGCCAACAACATGGGGCCCAACGACTTCATCCGCCCCAACCAGAAGCTGGTCATCCCCGTGGCCGAGGTGCCCGCCGCGGTCCTGGCCTCCAGCAACACCGTCTCCGAGGAGAGCCCGCCCCGGCCCAACGCCCTCTACGAGGCCCCCCGGCTCATCGGCCCCCCGGACGAGGCGCGCCTCTCCCGGGACGAGGACGTGATGCTGCGCTGGGTGAGCGTGGACATCCTGGCCCCCAACGAGTGGTACGTGGTCCGGGCCTGGCCCACTCAGGGGACCTTGCCCACCCCGCCCCCCATCTGGACCAAGGCCACCAGCTATCGCCTGAGCAAGGAATGGGCGCCGCCCCAGGGCGTCTCCGCGGTCTTCGGCTGGCAGGTGGTGGTGGTCCGGGTCCTGCCCAGCACGGAGCAGGGGCGGGAGATCCAGGCGGCCAGCCAGCCCAGCGAGGTGCGCACCTTCACCTGGCAGTAGCGGGGATCTGCCCCCCAGATCCTCAAATTTGTTTCGTTTCGCTTCGTTTCCCCCATTCGTTCTCCCGTTTCGCCCCCAGAGAGAGCGCCTCTCAGCCTGGGGAGCCGCCGTCTCTCACCCATCCGTCACCCATCCATCGCCTTCCCCCAGCTGTCAGCCATCGGAAGGAGCGAGCCATGAGCCTGGCCGAGTTGACCCACCTCTGGGTGGAAGCCCCTCTGCTCTCCAACGCGCTGGAGAAACTCCCCGCCCATGTCACCATCCTCTGGGGGACGGACTCCCCGGAGGATCCCACAGCCAACGCGGGGCCGGCCCAGGCCATCCTGGCCGCGTCCGGCGTGGGGTACGACGCCGCCCTGCTGGATCGGCTGCCCAACCTGCGCGTCCTGGTGCGGGTGGGCATCGGCGTGGACAACGTGGACATCCCCGGAGCCACGGCCCGGGGCGTGCTGGTCTGCAACACGCCGGACGGCCCCACCGAATCCACCGCGGAGCACACGGTGGCCATGCTTCTGGCCCTGGCCAAGCGGCTGAAGCAGGGGGACGCGGTCATGGCTGCAGGGGAGTTCGCTCCCCTTCCAGAGCTCATCGGCCACGAGGTCCAGGGGAAGGTCCTGGGGCTGGTGGGCCTGGGACGCATTGGCCGACGGGTGGCCGCCATCTGCCGTCTGGGGCTGGGGATGGAGGTCCTGGCCTACGACCCCTACCTTCCTCCGGAGCAGGCGGCGGAGTTGGGCGTCACCCTCGCGGACCTACCCACGGTCCTGGCTCGGGCCGACTTCCTGAGCCTCCATGCCCCGGCCACGCCGGAGACCCACAAGCTGATGAACCGGGAGCGTATCGCCCAGATGAAGCCCGGCGCCTATCTCCTCAACCTGGCCCGGGGCCCCCTGGTGGACGAAGCCGCCCTGCTGGAGGCGGTGGAGAGGGGTCACCTGGCCGGCGCCGCGCTGGACGTCTTCGACCCGGAGCCGCCAGCGCCGGACGCGCCCATCCGCCGTCACCCGCGCATCCTGGTCACGCCCCACACCGCTTCCCTCACCTGGGAGGGCCGGGGGCGCATGGAGGAGATGGCGGTGGAGCGGGTCCTGGCCTTCTTCCGCGGGGAGCGGCCGCC
>CAYQEB010000006.1:44311-50527 GCA_964416395.1 uncultured Caldilineaceae bacterium
CTGCCCCTGGAGACCCTGGCCCAGAAAGTGAGTGAGTGGGGTTTCGATGGCCTGGAGCTGGCCTGCTGGGGCGACCACTTCGACGTGAACCAGGCCCTGGAGAAGGACAGCTACGTGCGGGAAAAGTGGGATCTGCTGGAGAAGTACGGCCTGCAGTGCTTTGCCATCAGCAACCACCTGGTGGGCCAGGCCGTCTGCGACCCTATCGACGAGCGGCACAAGCTCATCCTGCCGGAGCACATCTGGGGCGACGGGGAGCCGGAAGGGGTGCGTCAGCGGGCCGGGGAGGAGATGAAGCGCACGGCCCAGGCCGCTCGGCTCTTCGGCGTGGACGTGGTCAACGGCTTCACCGGCAGCAGCATCTGGGCCAAGTTCTACTTCTTCCCGCCCACCAGCCAGGAGATGGTGGAGGCCGGCTTCCAGGACTTCGCCCAGCGCTGGGGGCCCATCCTGGACGTCTTCCAGGAGAACGGCGTGCGCTTCGCCCTGGAGATCCACCCGGCGGAGATCGCCTACGACCTGATCACCGCCCAGCGCGCCCTGGAGGCGGTCCAGCACCACCCCGCCTTCGGCTTCAACTTCGACCCCAGCCACCTGGTCCACCAGTTCGTGGACCCGGCCACCCTCATCTACGAGCTGGGGGAGCGCATCTTCCACGCCCACGTGAAGGACACTCGGGTGAAACTCAACGGCCGCAACAGCATCCTCGGCTCCCACCTGAGCTTCGGGGATCCTCGTCGGGGCTGGGATTTCGTCTCCCCAGGTCACGGGGATGTGGACTGGGATCCCATCATCCGGGCCCTGAACCACGTGGGCTACCAGGGGCCCCTGTCCATCGAGTGGGAGGACAGCGGCATGGACCGGGAGTGGGGCGCGCAGGAGGCCCTGGCGTTCATTCGGGAGCAGGATTTCGCTCCCTCCACCCTGGCCTTCGACAGCGCCTACGAGCGGGAGTGACAGGAGGGAAAGATGAGCGAACAAGGATTCACCGCCATGGCTGGGGCCCGAGCGGAAGGGGACGCGCCGGAGATCGGGGTGGGCATGTTGGGCTACGCCTTCATGGGCAAGGCCCACAGCAACGCCTTCAAGAAGATCCCCTACATGGTCTATCCGCCCCCGGCCATCCCCAGGCTGGTGGCCATCTGCGGGCGCAACGAGGACGCGGTGGCCGAGGCGGCTCAGCGCTACGGCTATCAGGGCTACTACACCGATTGGCGGGAGATGATCCAGGACGAGCGGGTCCAGCTCTTCGACAACGGCGGGCCCAACGACACCCACGCGGAGCCCAGCATCGCCGCGGCCCAGGCGGGCAAGCATGTCCTCTGCGAGAAGCCCCTGGCCCGGAACGCGGCGGAGGCCAAGGAGATGCTAGAGGCGGTGGAGAAGGCGGGGGTCAAGCACATGGTGGCCTTCAACTACCGCTTTGTCCCGGCCATCCGCCAGATCCGGCTGCTCATCGAGCAGGGCGCGCTGGGCCGGATCTACCACTTCCGGGCGGCCTACCTCCAGGAGTGGGTCATGCCCCAGTACGATGTGCCCTTGATCTGGCGGCTGCAAAAGCGCTACGCGGGCAGCGGCGCGCTGGGGGACCTGGGCGCCCACATCATCGATCTGGCCCGCTACCTGGTGGGGGAGATCACCACTGTGGGAGCCATGACCCGCACCTTCATCCCCGAGCGGCCCTTGCCCGATGGCAGCGGCGTGGGCAAGGTGGACGTGGACGACGCCTTCGTGGCCACGGTGGGCTTCGAGAACGGCGCGGTGGGGACGTTGGAGGCCAGCCGGTTCGCGGCCGGGCACAAGAACAGCCAGGTGTTGGAGATCAACGGGGAGAAGGGGTCGGTCCGCTTCGACCTGGAGCGGCTGAACGAGTTCCAGGTCTTCTGGGTGGGGGAGGAGCCCCGGGAGACCCAGGGCTTCCACAACGTGTTGGTCACAGAGACCTTTCACCCGTGGATGCAGTACTGGTGGCCCCACGGCCACATCATCGGCTGGGAGCACACCTTCGTCCACGAGATCGCACATCTGCTGGACTGCATCGTCCACGACCGGCCCGTGGCCCCCATAGGCGCGGACTTCCGGGACGGCTACCGGGCGGCCCTGGTCTGCGACGCCATCCTGGAGTCCGCGGCGACCCGCCGTCAGGTGGACATCCCCCAGGAGTGACCCTGGGCCGGGTCTACCCGCGGTCGCCTCGGCCCAGGCGATGGTACTCCCGGTTGGGCATCATGCCTGTGGCCGAGGCCATGCGGTTGGTGAAGTTGAACATGGCCGCCACCTCAGCCACGTCGAAGATGGCCTGGTCCGAGAAGCCCAGCTCCCGCAGACGCTGGATGTCCTCTGGGCTGCATTCCACCGGGGACCGAGTGATCTTCACCGCGTAGTCCAGCATGGCCCGGGCCCGGGGAGAGAGCCCGGCCCGGCGATAGTCCAGGACGATGCGGTCGGCCAGGACCTCGTCCTGGAGCAGCACCCGCAGGTCCGCGCCGTGGCTGACCAGGCAGTAGAGGCAGTGGTTCTCCGACGAGACCACCACGCCGATCATCTCTCGTTCGGCCCGGCTCAGCTCCGATTCGCCGAACATGAGCTCCCGGAAGTGGGCAAACCAGTGGCGGAAATGGCTGGGGCGCACGGTGAAGGTCACGAAGACGTTGGGCACGAAGCCCATCTTCTCCTGGGCCTTGGCGAAGAGCTTGCGCAGGTCCTCGTCCAGGCTCTCTTCCTCGGGCAGGGCCAGCCAGCAGATGCGCTCCTGGTGTTCGTCGCTGATCAAGGTCATCTTCCGCTCCTTGGTGGGTGTGAGGGGGGCTTGGCCATCGGGAAATCGGCACAGATGGGGCGCTCCTGCGATCCAATCGGCCAATCCGCAAATCAACCAATCGACTTTTTCCGCCCCTATCCTACCTGGGAACGGGCTCACCTTCAACTTCCGCTTCAACTTTCACTTCAATTTTCACTTCAATTTCCACACCAATTTCCACTCCAATTTCCACTTCCACTGCGAGGCTTCTATGGCGACTTCCACCTTCGGCGATTCGTCCCTGACCCATCTGGAGTGCGGCTTCTGCGGCGCCACCTTTGACCCCAGCCAGCTGCTGAACCTCTGTCCGGAGTGCGGCAGACCCTTGTTGGCCCGCTACGATCTGGAGCGGGCGGCCCAGACCATGACCAAGGTTTCCTTGCAGGAGCGCCCGGCCACTCTCTGGCGTTACCGGGAGGTCCTGCCTGTGCAGCGGGAGGAGGCCCGCCTCTCCCTGGGAGAGGGGTGGACGCCTCTGCTCCACGTGGAGCGGCTGGGGCGCTCCATCGGTTGCGCGAACACCTGGGTCAAGGATGAGTCCGTGAACCCCACGGGGAGCTTCAAGGCCCGGGGGCTGGCTCTGGCGGTGAGCCGGGCCTACGAGCTGGGGGCCCGGGAGGTGGCCATTCCCAGCGCGGGGAACGCGGCTGGGGCCATGAGCGCCTACGCGGCCCTGGCAGGGATGCCGGCCCATGTCTTCATGCCCGCGGACGTGCCCACCACCTTCCGGGTGGAGTGTCAGGTGCTGGGCGCTCAGGTCACCCTGGTGGACGGGCTGATCACCGATGCGGGGGCCAGGGTCCAGGAAGGCGCGAAAGCCCACGGCTGGTTCAGTGTGAGCACCCTCAAGGAGCCCTACCGGCTGGAGGGGAAGAAGACCATGGGCTACGAGCTGGCGGAGCAGCTGGGCTGGTCCCTGCCGGATGTGATCCTCTATCCTACGGGTGGGGGCACGGGCCTCATTGGCATGTGGAAGGCCTTTCAGGAGATGGAGGCCATGGGGCTCATCGGGTCGGAACGTCCTCGGATGGTCAGCGTGCAGAGCAGCGGCTGCGCGCCCATTGTCAAGGCCTTCCAGGAGGGCAAAGAGCATGCCGAGCCGTGGCAGGGGGCCCAGACCGTGGCGTCGGGCCTGCGGGTTCCGGCGGCGGTGGGGGATTTCCTGATCCTGCGGGCCTTGCGGGAGAGCGGCGGCACGGCGGTGGCGGTCCCGGACGAAGCGATCCTCCACTACGCCCGGGTGATGGGCCGGCAGACCGGGATCTTCCCCGCGCCGGAAGGGGCCGCCTGCCTGGCCGCCCAGGTTCGCCTGCTGGAGGAAGGCTGGATCCGGCCTGACGAGCAGGTGGTGATCTTCAACACGGGCAGCGGCCTGAAATACGCTCATCTGTGGGCGTAGCGCCTGAAGGAGCCGATCGGTCGCAACTCCGTCGCGTCGAACGGAGAACCACCCTTGACATCAAAGGAAAAGTGTGTAAAATGAGTGTGTAGCTCGGGTGTGCGAGACAAAGGGGCACCCCAAGGAGGCATCCCATGAAACGCGTCCAACTGATCCTGGAAGAGTGGCAGCAGGAGTGGCTGGCCCAAGAGGCCAAACGTCAATCCATCAGCATGTCCGCGCTCCTGCGCCAGCTCCTCACCGAGGCCATCGAACGCCGTCAAGCCGAAAGCCTGGCCGAGGATCCTCTGTGGGGCATCGTTGGGATCGGGGAAGGCCCCCAGGACGGGATCACCAGCGAGAACCTGGACGAGGTCCTCTACCGGATCAACTGGCAAGACGACGACTCTCTGCTCCGGGCAGCCGAGAATGGCCCAGATTATTCTTGACACCAGCGCCCTCTACGCTCTGGTGGATCGCCGGGATCCCAATCACACCCGGGCGGCCGCCTTTCTGCGGACGGTGGAGCAGCCTGGGAGCCTGCTGCTTTCCAACCACATCTTCGACGAGGCCCTGACCCTGACCAAGGTGCGCCTGGGGATGCATGTGGCTCTGCAGCTGGGTTTGCGGGTGCGCAGCAGTCGCCTGATCCAGATGGTCATCTTCTCATCGGCCCAGGAGCAGGCCACCTGGCGCATCTTCAGCAAGTACACGGACAAGGGCTGGAGCTACACGGACTGCGCCTGCCTGGCCCTGGCCCAGGAGCTGGGGATCCAAGAGGCCTTCACCTTCGACCACCATTTCGCCCAGATGGGGCTGATCCAGGTGCCGTCCCCGGTCACGACTCTGCGGGACGGCGAATAGCCTTCCACCCTCACCGTTATCCCCCGCCACCACAGCACGGAAAATCGCTATGAAAATCGAACGCGTTGAACTGCGCCGAATCTACCTTCCCTACGTTTCCCCTTTCGAGACCAGCGGGTGGAGCCACAGCGGCGCCCATGCCATCATCGTGCGGGTGGACGCGGAGGGAGCCACGGGTTGGGGGGAGTCCCCAGTGGGGGACGGGCCCTGGTACAACGAGGAGACCACGGCCACGGCCTGGATCATCCAGCGGGACTTCCTCATCCCCATGCTGCTGGGGGCCGAGCTGACCGGGCCGGAGGATGTGCGTCGAGTCTTCCACCGGGTGCGAGGCAACCGCATGGCCAAGGCCGGGCTGGAGTTCGCGGTCTGGGACCTCTTCGGCCGCATGCAGGGCCGCAGCCTGAAGGAGATGCTGGGAGGAACCCGGGAGCGGGCGCCCGTGGGGGTGAGCGTGGGCATCCAGAAGGACATCCCTGCGCTGCTGGACACGGTGGCCGGCTACCTGGAGGACGGCTACCGGCGGATCAAGCTCAAGATCAAGCCGGGCTGGGACCTGGAGCCCACGGCCGCGGTGCGGGAGCGCTGGCCGGATCTGCTCCTCCAGGTGGATGCCAACAGCATCTACACCCTGGACGATGCGGACCATCTGGCCCAGCTGGACGCCTTCGACCTCCTCCTCATCGAGCAGCCCCTGGCCCACGACGACATTTTCGACCACGCCAAGCTGCAGCGGAGGCTGCGCACGCCCATCTGCCTGGACGAGAGCATTGTCTCGCCGGACCATGCCCGCTGGGCCCTGGAGATGAAGGCCTGTGGGGTGATCAACATCAAGCCCAGCCGGGTGGGTGGTCTGGCCGACGCCCGGGAGATCCACGACCGGGCCCAGGCCGCGGACGTGCCGGTCTGGTGTGGCGGCATGCTGGAGACGGGCATCGGCCGGGCCATCAACGTGGGCCTGGCCAGCCTGCCCAACTTCAAGCTGCCCGGGGACATCAGCGCCAACGACCGCTACTTCCACCGGGACATCGTGCTCAATCCCTTCACCCTGAACCCGGACAGCACCCTCACGGTGCCGGAAGGGCCCGGGAGCGGCGCTCAGGTGGACGAGGCTTTCCTGGAGGAAGTGACCCAGGAGCGGCTGGAGATCCGGGCCTGATCTCTGGACGGAGCC
>CAYQEB010000006.1:50627-52885 GCA_964416395.1 uncultured Caldilineaceae bacterium
GTGTTCCCGAGGTTTTTCGCCAGACTGTCACTGCAGCCGACGGATCACCGCCACCACCTTGCCGTTGATGCGCACCTTGTCCGCTGGCCGCACGATGGGGCTGTAGTCCGGGTTGGCTGGCTCCAGGACCACCGTGTTCCCCTGGGGGCGGAAGCGCTTGAGGGTGGTCTCCTCGTCCCCTTCGATCCAGGCGGCCACCATCTCGCCCACCTCCGCCGTCTCCTGGTGGCGCAGGACCACGATGTCCCCGTCCAGGACACCGGCGTCGATCATGGAATCCCCCTTGACCCGCAGGGCGAAAAGCTTGTCCGTGTTGGGGACCAGGACCTGGGTGAGTTCGATCCACTCCTCTGCGTTCCACTCCTCGGCGGGGTTTACCTGGATGGGCTCACCGGCGGCGATGGGCCCCAAGACTGGGATGCGGATGAAGTCGAAGGTGTGGCCGACTTCCTGGCTGGCGCCGTTGCGCCCCCCTGCCGGGATGAGACCCCGCTCCTCCAGCAGGGGCCAGTTCAGGCTCAGGCCTCGGCTCACCTCTTTTTCCCGGACGATGAAGCCCTCGTTCTCCAGTTTGGTCAGGTTGTACTTCACCACCGAGGTGCTGGAGATGCCCACTGCCTTGCCGATCTCCCGGATGGTGGGCGGGTAGTTGCGCTTGTGGATGAAGTCGGCGATGAACTGCAGGATCTTGACCTGGCGTTCGGAGAGTTTCATGTTCATGGCGACCTTCCTCTGAGGTGCTGGGGGCAGTTTCGCGGCGGATCTGCGAAAGATGAGTGCGTTTGGAATTTCGGTATCTGTTTTGGGTGATCTGTTTTGGGTGTCTGTTCTTGGTATCTACTTTCGGGAGCTGTTTTCTGCAGATGTGCTGGCGGGGATATCCCAAATCCAGAACGTTTGTTTCCCAAATTTATCCAAAGTATACAAGAACATCTGTGCGGTGTCAACCCCCAAACGCACGTTTGTTCGATTTGTTCGAACAGGGTGGCCGTTCCTTCCCCAGGCGCGAAGAGGCCCGACGCCATCCGACGTCGGGCCTGCTTCTTGCTGTTCGGTTGTCCGCTTCGCGCGTTCAAGCCAGGGTGGGCAGCCGCTCCGGTGAGGGAGTCTGGGTTGCCTGCTCCGGGCTCGTCTGGTTCTCCTGGCCGGCGATGAAGGCCTCCACCTTGCGCCGGGCCACGTCGTCCGTGTACTGCTCCGGCGGGCTCTTCATGAAGTAGCTGCTGGGCGCGTAGAGGGCTCCGGAGACGCCCCGATCCAGGGCCAGCTTGGCGCAGCGCACCGCGTCGATGACCACCCCGGCGCTGTTGGGGCTGTCCCAGACCTCCAGCTTCAGCTCCAGGTTCAGGGGCACGTCCCCGAAGGTGGTGCCCTCGATGCGGATGTGGCACCATTTGCGGTCCTCCAGCCAGGGGACGTAGTCGCTGGGGCCCACGTGCACGTCCCGGTCGCTCAGCTCCCGCTCCAGCTGGCTGGTGACGGCCTGGGTCTTGCTGATCTTCTTGCTCTCCAGCCGCTCCCGCTCCAGCATGTTCAGGAAGTCGGTGTTGCCCCCGAAGTTGAGCTGGTAGGTGCGCTCCACCCGCACGCCCCGATCCTCGAAGAGGCGGCTGAGCACCCGGTGGGTGATGGTGGCCCCCACCTGGCTCTTGATGTCGTCCCCGATGATGGGCAGCCCCGCCTCCTGGAAGCGCTGACGCCAGGCCGCCTCCCGGGCAATGAAGACGGGGATGCAGTTCACGAAGCCGCAGCCGGCCTCCAGGGCCTGCTCCACGTAGAAGCGGGTGGCCTCCTCGCTGCCCACGGGCAGGTAGTTGATCACCACGTCCGTGCCCGTCTCCCGCAGGACCCGGGCCACGTCCACCGGCGCCGCCGGGGACTCCTGGATGGTCTGGGAGAGGTACTTGCCCAGGCCGTCCAGGGTGACGCCTCGTTGCACCGTCACGCCCAGCTCGGGCACGTCGCTGAACTTCACCGTGTTGTTCTGGCTGGCAAAGATGGCCTGGCTCAGGTCCTGGCCCACCTTCTCCGCGTCCACGTCGAAGGCGGCGCTGAACTCGATGTCCCCCACATGGTAGCCGCCCAGATCCACGTGCATCAGCCCGGGCACGGGGCTCTCCGGATCCGCGTGGCGGTAGTACTCCACGCCCTGGACCAGGCTGCTGGCGCAGTTGCCCACGCCGATGATGGCCACACGCACTTTTCTGCTCACGTTCTTCCTCCTGGAGTTGGTAGTTGAAGCTGGTCTTTGAGATTGG
>CAYQEB010000006.1:52985-54085 GCA_964416395.1 uncultured Caldilineaceae bacterium
GGGCTGTGGACTCCCGCACCACCAGGCGGCTCTCCAGCACCACCTCCTGGGCCGCGTCCCCCTGGATGGCGGCCACCGCCACTGCCACCGCCTGCTCTCCCAGCTCCCCGGCCCGTTGATCCACGCTGGTCAGCCCGGGGCGCACCAGCCGCCCGAAGGGCACGTTGTCGATGCCCACCACGCTCAGGGCCTGGGGGACGGGCAGGCCGGCCTCTGCCGCTCCGGCCAGGACGCCCAGGGCGGTCAGGTCGTTGTAGCAGACCACGCCTGTGGCCCCCAGATCCCAGAGCCAGGGCAGGGCCCGCTGGCCATCCTCCGCCTGGCCGGCCCCGGGCAGGAGCAGGCGATGGTCCACAGAGACGCCGGCCGCCTGCAGGGCCGCCAGGTAGCCTTCCCGACGCTGGGCGCTGCTGTGTCCCAGGGGTGGCCCGCCGATGAAGGCGATGCGGCGATGGCCCAGGGCCAGGAGGTGCTCCGTGGCCAGCCGGGCCCCCTGGGCCGTGTCCGAGCGCACAGAGAGGGCCTGGCTGGCGTCCGCCACCCGGCTGTTCACCAGAACCAGGGGCTGCTCCAGGCGAGGGAGGAGGGTGGGGTAGAGCTCCCCGGCCCGGCTGCTCACCACCAGCAGAGCGTCCACCCGGCGCTGGCGCAAGGACTCGATGGCCTGGAGCTCCAGCTCCGGGGAACCCTGGGCCGTGGCCAGGAGCAGGGTGTAGCCGGCGGCGGTGGCGGCCTTCTCCACCCCGGCCATGACCTGGCCCACGTAGGGATCGGCCAGGGTGGTGACCACCACGCCCAGGGTGTGGGTCCGCTGCAGGACCAGGCTGCGGGCCACCTGGGAGGGGACGTAGCCCAGCTCTTGTGCTAACGTTTGCACCAGCGCCTTGGTCTCCGGGCTGATGCGGGGATCGTCTCGCAGGGCTCGGCTCACGGTGGAGGGGCTGACCTGGGCCTTTTCGGCGATGGTCTTGATGGAAACGACCATGGGATCCTGCCTTGAGCGGCTGTTTGGCCGGTGCACCGGGCGGTGCTGTGGCTGCTGTGGGTTCTGCTGTGAGTTCTGCTGTGCCAACGTTTGCACAGGCGTGCCCGCAGTTATA
>CAYQEB010000006.1:54185-68671 GCA_964416395.1 uncultured Caldilineaceae bacterium
GTTCTGCTGTGAGTTCTGCTGTGCCAACGTTTGCACAGGCGTGCCCGCAGTTATACCAGGTTCTGCAAAGGCTGTCAAATCCCGTTTCCATCCCAGAACATCCTGGCTTTGGCGTGGCTGGATGCCGCCCGTCCCTCGGTGGCCTCGACCTTTCCGGATGCTTCGAATCTCCCGGAAAGGCGTGGAAACAGGTGTGGGAAGGTGTGCCCCGGGCGTCTGGACGCGACTTGCACGCGTTCTCAAGCGGTGGGACAATGACTGGGCATGGGCTTCAAGCACACGGACCTTGTGCCAGCGGCGTCCATGCGGCCCTGTCCATCTCTGTTCCACCCTTGACCCCACGCACGAGCTTTGGGAGGGATCCATGCGCATCACATTCTACGGCGCGGCCCGGGAGGTGACCGGCTCCATGCATCTGGTGGAGGTGAACGGCCAGCGCATCCTGTTGGAGTGCGGCCTCTTCCAGGGGCATCGAGCCGACACCTACCAGCGCAACCTCCATTTCCCCTTCGACCCCAAGAGCATCGACACGGTGGTGCTCAGCCACGCCCACATCGACCACTCCGGCAACCTGCCCAACCTGGTCAAACAGGGCTTCACCGGCAACATTTGGTGCACCGCGGCCACCCGCAACCTCTCCACCTACATGCTCCTGGACAGCGGCCACATCCAGGAGCAGGACGTGATCTACCTGAACAAGAAGCGCCGACGCCGGCATGAGCCCCTCCTGGAGCCCATCTACACCCGCCAGGACGCCCAGGCCACCCTGCCCTACTTCGTCAGCGTGGGCATGCACCGGCCCATCCCCATCGCCCAGGGGGTCACCCTCACTTTCTACAACGCCGGTCACATCCTGGGGGCCGCCTTCGTCCAGCTGGACATCCAGGAAGGGAGCAAGCGCTGGCGGCTGGTCTTCAGCGGGGACATCGGTCGCAAGGAGATCGCCATCCTCAAGCCGCCGGAGTTCCTGGAGGAGGCGGACATCCTCATCATGGAGAGCACCTACGGGGATCGCTTCCACGGCACCTATCGCTCGGCCCGGGAGAAGCTGCGGGACGTGGTCTGCAGCACAGCTCGCCGGCGGGGCAAGGTGATCATCCCGGCCTTCGCCGTGGGCCGCACCCAGGAGCTGGTCTACAACCTGAACCAGCTGGACGCGGACGGGGAGATCCCGCCGGTGCCCGTCTTCGTGGACAGCCCCCTGGCCGTGAACGCCACGGATGTCTTCCGCATGCACCCGGAGGAGTGGAACCGGGAGGTGCAGCGCTTCCTGGTCGAGGACAAGCGGCGCAACCCCTTCGATTACCCCCGCATCGAGTACGTGCGGGACGTGCGGCGCAGCAAGCAGCTCAACCACCTGACCGAACCGGCCATCATCATCAGCGCCAGCGGCATGGCCGAGAACGGCCGCATCCTCCACCACCTGAAGAACAACATCGAATACCCGGAGAACACCATCCTCTTCGTCAGCTTCCAGGCCGAGCACACCCTGGGCCGCCGCATCCTGGATGGGGTGAGCCCGGTGCGGATCCTGGGCGGCGAGTACCAGGTTCGAGCCCGGGTGGAGCACATCGATGGCTACAGCGCCCACGCGGATCAACGAGGGCTGCTCCACTGGGCCGGGCACTTCGATCGCAAACGGCTCGAGAAGCTGTTTCTGGTGCATGGAGAGGAGAAGGCCGCCTTCACCCTGGCCGAAAAGCTGGGCAAGCGAGGTTTCCGGGACGTGGAGGTCCCGGTGCGGGGTCAGCGGTTCGAGTTCTAGAGGCGCGCCGATTCGGGGCCGGGGTCCTTGAGGACAGTTTTTTCGGGGATTGCCTGTTTTCGAAGATCAGCGAGGAGATCTGGTCAGAGGAGGAGCTCCGCGGCCTGGCACTCCTGGAGGGCTTGCTCCAGCCGGGGGACGGCCACCTGCAGCCCGATCCCCTTGACATAATCTAGGGTCGTTGCCAGGAGATCCTGGACCGGGATCCCGGCCGGGCGCAGCTGGGCCATGGCCAGAACCGTCTCCACGTACTCCTCCACCAGGCTGCGACGGCCGGCGTAGTGCAGAGCCTTGCGGAGCAGACGCCTGCTGCCCCTCTCGTCCCCTTCCTGCTGGGCGATGGTGGCCAGCCCCAGCAGCCCCAGCACGTAGGTGTAGGGATAGAGGTTCTCCCCGTCCCCCAGCCCCTCTTCCAGAAGCTGCCGGGCGGTCTGGATCGCGCCCTGGCGTAGACGCACCAGACCCAGGCCGATCACCGCGCTGTTGCGGTGGGTGCGGAAGGTGCCCCGGTCGTTGAGGAAGTGGAGCACCCGCTGGAAGCGTCCCTCAGCCTTCGCCAGCTCGTTGGCCTGCAGGGAGCGGTAGCCGCTGGAGATCCGGGGCCAGAGGCTGGCCAGCTGGGCCGCCAGCCCATGGACCTGCCGGTTCAGGGCCTTGCTCTGCTCGTTGAGCTCCCGGCTGCGGGCGGCATGACCCTGGACCCGCATGGTCACGGCCAGCTGGTGGTAGGCGATGCTGGCGATGGAGCGCTGGCCCGTCTCCAGAGAGATGGTGGCTGCGGCTTCCAGGCAGCGGGCTGCAGGGGCGAACTGGCCCTGGACCCGCAGAGTCCAGCCGTACTCCAGCAGGGGGAGGGCGGCGTGGGTCGGCCCCATGGTGGCCACGATCTCCGCCACTGGATCCCCGGGAACAGGGGGCGGCGGCTGCAGGGAGGCCCACTCGGGCCCGTGGCGCTCTGGATCCAGGCTGTGGATGACCCGCCGGCGTTCGATGAGGTCCACCAGGGCCGGGGTGATCTCCTGGCTGGCCTCGGCCAGAAGCTCCGGGAGCATGGCGTTGCTCTCCCGCTGCTGGCCCACCACGCCCAGCAGGGCGGTGAGCCGGGTGTGGGCCATGAGGGCCAGGGCGCTCTCCTGGTGCTCCAGGGCCCAGCGCCGCAACCGGCTGTAGGTCTCGGTCACCCCGTCCGGGTCCAGCAGGTTCTCGTAGGCGATGCCCCGGCTCTGCAGGGCCTGGCGGACCAGCTCCGGCGGGCTGTCCGGTCGATCCTCCAGGGCCTCCAGGGCGTCGTCGAAGTGGCGAATGGCCTGCTGGAAGGCGTAGGCCTGCATGAGCTTCTCCCCGGCCAGGATGCTGTAGCGGGCGAACTCCAGCCGCCCGCTGGGGCCGGCCTGCCCGTAGTGGAAGGCCACCTCTGCCGGATTCTCCTGGGCGGTGCGCAGCTGGGCCAGGGCGTCCGCCACCCGGCCATGGAGCCGCCGGCGCCAGAGCGCGGTCATGCTGTCGTAGGCCACCTGGCGCACCACGTGGTGGTTGAAGTCCAGCCGCTCGTCCAGCCGCTCGATGAGGAACTGGCGCCGCAGGAGCACCTCCAGCCCCTGGATGGGGTCTCTCTCCGAGGCCAGCTCCAGCAGCTCCAGGCTGAAGTCCCGGCCGATGACTGCGGCCAGCTGCAGGACCCGCCGGGCCTGGTCGGGCAGCCGGTCCATGCGTTCCCGGATGATCTCCTTGATGCGCTGGCTGCGGCCCAGGTCCAGGGAGTGGCGGTCGTTCAGACTCCAGGTGGCCAGGGGGTCCTGGCTGGAGCCCTGGAGCTGCTCCTGGAGGGACTTCAGGGCCTCGGTGAGGAAGAGGGCGTTGCCCAGGGTGGCGTCGTAGAGCTGGCGGGCCAGCTGCTCTCCCCGGGCGTCCATGCCCCCCAGCATGTGGACCACGAAGGTGCGCACGTCCTCCAGGCCGAGTCGGTCCATGGAGAGGGTGTGGCGACGGGGGTGGCGGCTCAGGGCCTGGAGCAGGGTCTGCAGGTTCTCGTTCTCCACCAGGTCCCCGGTGCGGTAGGCCAGGATGAGCAGGATGGGCTGCTCGGGGATGTGTTTGGAGAGGCGGCTGAGCACGGCCAGGGTGTCCACGTCGGCCCAGTGGATGTCGTCCAGGAAGAGGACCAGGGGACGCAGCCGGGCCAGGCCGGTGAGGAAGGCCACGATGCCATCGATGAGCCGCTGTCGGTTCTCCTCCGGTGTGAGGGGGCTCTCGGCTTTGGGCTCCTGGGGGATGAGCCGGTCCTGGAGGCTGGGGATGATCTGGGCCAGGTGGACCAGGGGCGCCTGGGGCAGTCGGCGCAGGGACGAATCGGGCAGGGCCTGGAGGTAGCGCCCGATGCCGTCGGCCAGGGGCGCGTAGGGGAGCTCCTTCTCCAGGCGCTGGCAGGTGGCGCTGATGACGGTGGCCCCAGCCTCCCCGGCCTGCTGCAGGGCCTGGAAGGCCAACCGGGTCTTGCCCACGCCGGTTTCCCCGGCCAGGATGACCAGGGCCCCTGTCCCGGACAGGGTGTCGGCCAGGGCCTGCTGGATCAGGGCCTGTTCCTGCTGCCGGCCCACGAACGTGTCGGGGAAGTGGTCCCCCAGGTGCGGGAGGACCGTCTGCTGGGGCAGGGGTTGGGGTGCGCGGTCTTCCGCCGAGGCCGGGGTCAGGGGCTCTCCGCTGCGGGCGGTCAGGGTGGCCACGTCTGGGAGCTGAATTTCGCCCTTCAAAATGCGCTGGTGCAGCTCCTGGGTGACGGGGCTGGGGTCCGCGCCTAGCTCCTCGGCCAGGATGGTGCGGCAGCGTTCGTAGGTGAGGAGGGCGGCGGCGCTGTCCCCGGACTCGGCCTGGTAGCGCATGAGGGCCTGGTAGGCGTTCTCCCGCACCTCGTCCCGGGCCAGGACCCGGCGGGCGAGGGAGATGGCCTCGGTGTAGTCCCCGGCCTGGGCCAGGAGGTCCGCCAGGGTGAGCAGGGCATGGAAGTAGCGCTCCCGCAGCCGCTCCCGCTCGGTCTTGGCCCAGTCCGCGTAGGGGTCGCTGATCAGGTAGTCGTCCTTGTAGAGGGCGATGGCTGCTTCCAGGTGGGCGCGCTTCCGGGCTGGATCTGGGGTCCGTTCGGCCTGGTCCAGCTCCGCTTCGAAGACCTCCACATCCAGCCAGATGTCCGGGTGGGGACGGAAGGCGTAGCCTGGGGCCTGGGTGTGGATGTAGCTGGAGGGGGCTCGGTTGGGGCGCTCCGGCTCCAGGACGTTGCGCAGGGCGTTGATGGCGCTGCGCAGGGTGGTGGCGGCTGCGCCGGGCGCGCTCCCGGGCCAGAGCAGGTCGATGAGCCGGTCCGTGGCCACGGGCCGGGGCCGTTCGGTGATGAGGATCTTCAGGAGCTGTCGGGCCTGGCGGGTGCGCCACTCGCTCTCGGCCACAGGCTCCCCGTCCCGGAACACCTGGAGGGTGCCCAGGGTCTGGATGCGAAGCCTCGGATGCTCTTGCTGGTGGGTGGTGTTGGTCACGTTGGTTCGATTGGTCAAGGGCCTGGTCAGGCCAGTGCAAGGCCAATGGTTCAGCCGCAGCCGGGCGATGGCGGGGTCGGGTCCAGGCGCCTGGGTCGGGCTCGGCGCCGTGGATCCCGGCTCCATTGTACCTGAAAGATCCCTCCTTTGCCAAGATCGTATAACGCATTGCGGCATGGCGTCGGTAACCGCGCCACCATTCCTGGGGGTGGGATGTGGGCGGAGGGAGCCGAAAAAGGGCAGAGGGCCCGCTTCCGGGGAAACGGGCCCTCTGCCGTCCATTCAAAAGCTGTCCACCAAGGAGGTCAGGTCAATCTTGACTGCAGTTGACCGTAGTTGACCACAGTTGACTGCAGCGGGGGTGTGATCGAGGAGGAGTGACTAGACTAGAAGGGGATGTCTTCCTCGCTGCCGGCGTCGCCGCTGGCCGGGGCGGCGGCAGGCGCAGCGCCGCCGGTCGCTTCCAGGGCGTCCGCGCGGCTGCCCAGGAAACGGACCACGTTGGCCGTCACCTCCAAGGAGGCCCGGGGATTGCCGTCTCGGTCGGTCCAGGGACGGGCCTCCTCCACCTCGCCCACCACCAGGACCTGGCGCCCTTTGGTCAGGTACTGGCTGACGATCTCCGCCTGTTTGCGCCAGACGGTGACCCGGAACCAGGTGGTTTTCTCCTGGCGCTGGCCGTCCTGACCGGTCCAGGTCTTGGAGACGGCCAGGCTGAAGGTAGTGACCGGCACGCCGCTGGGTGTGTAGCGCATTTCTGGATCGTTGCCCAGGCGACCGACCAGGGTGATCTGTTGGTACATGGTGTGGCTCCTTTTCGAAACGCAGTTGCTCGAAATGGCAAGTGCTTGGACGGGCAGATGCCCACAGAAGAGAGGACTGTCGACTGGCGGAACTGCAGCAGAGGGGTCGTTTGGAAAACCGTAACTTTGCTGTAAGCGCCGGGGGAATTGTAATGCAATTTGGTGGATGTGTCAACTGTGAGAGGCTGTTTTTTCGAACAAATTTTCGAAAATCCGGCAGATCATGCAGGTGCTCCTGGGCCGGGCAGGCAGTGGATCCCAGATGGGCGGCCCGGGGGCGAGCGGCCCCGCTGCCGTTTCCTGCACTGGACGGAAACGCCATCTCGTGGAATAATACCCCTGGCCCCCATCCGAACCAACCACTCCCCACTGGATCACCTCCCTGGAGAAGATGTCCGCCATGCCCGTGAACCTCCGCCAGATCCAGGATGCACTGAGCCGCCGCTCCCTCCATGGCTGGCTGCTCTACGGCTTCCGGGATCAGAACCCTGTGGCCACCCACGTGGCCGGGCTGCGCAGCCCAGGGAGCCGCCGCTGGTTCCTCTGGATCCCGGCCCAGGGCCGGCCCCGCTGGCTGATCCACGCCATCGAGCGCTCCACCTTCGCCGGCATTCCCCCGGAGCTGGCTGGCGAGAGCCGCACCTACGTGAGCTGGCAGGAGCTGGAGCAGGGGTTGGCCTGGCTCCTGGGAGCCCAGGAGAAACCGGCCAGCCCTCGGACCATCGCCATGGAGTACAGCCCCCGCAACGCGGTCCCCACGGTGAGCAGGGTGGACGCGGGCATGTGGGAGCTGGTCCGGGATGTGACCGGAGCCACCGTCGTCAGCAGTGGGGACCTGGTGCAGCTGGTCCAGGCGGTGTTGACCCCGGAGCAGCTGGCCAGCCATCGCCGGGCCGCGGCCCACTGCCTGGCTGTGAAGGACGAGGCCTTCCGCTTCATCGCCCGGCAGCTGATGGCCGATGCGGCTGTCACCGAGTACGACGTGCAGCAGTTCATCCTGGAGCAGTTCGCCGCCCGGGATCTGGACCCGGATCATCCGCCCATCGTGGCGGTGAACGCCCATGCCGCGGACCCCCACTACGCCCCCACCGCCCAGGAGCACAGCCCCATCCGCCCCGGGGACACGGTGCTCATCGACCTCTGGGCCCGGGAGCGAGGGGACCCCCAGGCCTGCTTCGCGGACATCACCTGGACGGCCTACTGCGGGGTGCAGGTCCCCCCACCGATCCAGGAGATCTTCCGGGTGGTGGCGGAGGCCCGGGACGCCGCGGTGGCCTTCGTCCAGGAGCGGTTGGCCGAGGGCGAGCCGGTCTACGGCTATGAGGTGGACCGGGTGAGCCGGGCCCTCATCGAGCGGGCCGGCTACGGTCCTCATTTCATCCACCGCACAGGCCACAGCCTGGGCCCAGAGCTCCACTACACCGGCGTCAACCTGGACAATCTGGAGACCCAGGACCGCCGCCAGCTCCTGCCCGGCGTCCTGGTCACCGTGGAGCCGGGGATCTATCTGCCCGTCTTCGATCCCGGCTCAGGGCCTGTGGGTCTGGGCGTCCGCAGCGAGATCAACTGCTTCGTCCACCCGGAGCGGCTGGAGGTCACCACCCTGCCCCTGCAGACGGAGATGCTGGCCCTCATGGACCGGTGACCGAGCGCCGATTGCACGCCCGCCTGGCCGTCAGTCTCCGATACCGGAGCCCCAACCCAATCACCGAATCACCCATCACAATCGCCCAGCACATGGACAAGAAAACGTTCGCCACCCGGCCCAAACGAGTTGCCCTCTTCGCCACCTGCATGGTGGATCTCATCTACCCCAGCGTGGGCATCGCCACCACGGAGCTCCTGGAGCGCCAGGGGCTGGAGGTGATCTTCCCCCTGGAGCAGACCTGCTGCGGACAGCCGGCCTTCAACGCCGGCTACCGGGAGGAGGCCCGAGAGCTGGCCCGCCGCTTCCTGGACGTCTTCGGCCCCATGGTGGAGACAGGTCAGGTGGACGCGGTGGTGGCCCCCTCGGGCAGCTGCGTCACCATGACCAGCCACTTCTACCCGCTCCTCTTCCAGGAGGCCAAGCAGCTGGAGCTCCAGCGCCGGGCCGAGCGCCTGGCCGCCGCCACCTTCGAGCTGACCGAGTTCCTGGTGGACGTGCTGGGGGTGAAGGACATGGGCGCGCGTCTGGAGGGCCGCCTCACCTACCATGCCTGCTGCCATCTCCTGCGGGAGTTGGGGGTGGACGAGCAGCCCCAGACTCTCCTGGCCCACGTGGAGGGCGCGGAGCTGGTGGCGCTCCCCGACTACGACGAGTGCTGCGGCTTCGGCGGCCTCTTCGCGGTGAAGAACGCCCCCATCAGCACGGCCATGGGCCAGCGCAAGGTGGTCAACCTGGAGAAGTCCGGCGCGGATCGGGTGGCCCTCTGCGATGTGAGCTGCATGACCCACATCAATGGCCTCCTCTCCCGCCAGGGGGTGAGCTGCCGGGCCGTCCACATCGCGGAGGTGCTCAACAACCAGGTGGGGCGTCTGGCTCCCCCGGAGGAGCCCCCGGCAGAGGAGCCGGAGAAGCCCCGCCGCTGGCAGGACGTGGGAGCCGAACAATGAGCGTGGATGTGCATGCCCCCTTCAAGAAGCGGGTGGAGCAGGCCCTCTCGGACCCGGCCCTGGGCAGCGCGGTGGAGCGGGCCACCCGGCGCATGGTGGCCGCCCGGGCCGCGGCCATGGCTGCGGTGGACGGGGAGCGCCTCCGGAACCAGACCCGGCAGATGAAAGAGTACGTGCTCCGTCACCTGCCCGAGCTGCTGGAGGAGCTGGAGCGCAACGTCAAGGCCAACGGCGGCCACGTCCACTGGGCCCAGGACGGGGAGGAGGCCAACCGCATCGTCCGGGAGATCGCCCTCCAGGCCAGCGTCAAGAAGGTGGTCAAGTCCAAGTCCATGACCACCGAGGAGATCCACCTGAACCAGGCCCTGGAGGCCACGGACATCCAGGTGGTGGAGACGGACCTGGGCGAGTACATCATCCAGCTGGCCGGGGAGCTGCCCAGCCACATCGTGGCGCCGGTGGCCCACAAGCGCATCGAAGACATCAGCGAGCTCTTCCACGAGAAACTGGACATCCCGTCCACCCTGGATCCCGCCGCTCTCTGTGCTGCGGCCCGGGCCGCCCTGCGTCGGGAGTTCTTCTCCGCGGACATGGGCATCAGCGGCTGCAACTTCGCCATCGCCGAGACCGGCACCGTCTGCATCGTCACCAACGAGGGCAACGGCCGCATGGTCACCAGCCTGCCCCGGGTCCACGTGGCGGTCATGGGCATCGAGAAGCTCGTGCCCACGGTGGAGGACGCCATCCTCCAGCTCCAGGCCCTCACCCGCAGCGCCACCGGCCAGGCCCTGAGCGTCTACGTCTCCATGACCAGCGGCCCCCGCCGCGAGGATCACCCGGACGGGCCGGACCAGTTCCATCTGATCATCCTGGACAACGGGCGCACCAAGATGCTGGAGGAGGACTACGGCGAGGCCATGCTCTGCCTGCGCTGCGGCGCCTGCCTGAACATCTGTCCGGTCTACCGCACAGTGGGGGGACACGCCTACGGCAGCACCTACAGCGGCCCCATCGGCGCGGTGATCAGCCCCCTCCTGGCCCCGGACAAGGCCCAGTTCAAGGAGCTGCCCCACGCCAGCACCCTCTGCAGCGCCTGCCGGGACGTCTGCCCGGTGAAGATCGACCTGCCCCGGCTGCTCCTGGACCTGCGGGCGGATCTGGTGGTCGAGGGCGCCGCGCCCCTGCCGGAGAAGCTGGCCATCCGGGCTTTCATCAAAGCGGCCAGCAGCCGGGAGAGCTTCGAGCGGGCCGGCAAGCTGGCCAGCGCCGCCAGCAACGCCCTGGCCAGCCTCAGCGGCGGCAACATCCACTTCCTGCCCCCGCCCCTGAACGCCTGGACCCAGAGCCGGGACTTCCCGCCCTTCGCCCGGACCAGCTTCCGAGAGTGGTGGCAGGAGCGCATGGCCCTGCGGCAACGAGACTGACTCCAGCTCCCATCTTCCAACTCCCAACTTCCAACTTCCAACTCCCATGTCATCTCGAGACCAGATCCTGAACCGACTGCGCCGCACCCTGAAGCGCTACGACCTGCGCTTTCCACCGGAGAACCCGACTCCCCTGACCCCAGAGACCCGCATGGCCGTCACCCACGCGGAGGGGGACCGCTGGGCCCTGGCCGAGCGCTTTGGCCAGGAGCTGGAGAAGCTCCACGGCAGCTACAGCATCCTGGAGACGGTGGCCGAGGCCCGGATGGCCGTCATCGCCCAGCTCCTCACCTGGCTCCAGGAGGACCAGGAGCAGCGCCGCACCAAGGTGGCCATCCATGAACTGGACTGGGACCTCCTCCTCTGGGAGCCGGAGACCCTGCCCATCCCCGGCCTGGCCCCGGCCCTGAAGGACCTGGATTTCCGGCTGGTCCTGCCCCAGGACCTGCAGGACCCCAAGGAGCGGGAGCGGATCTACCCGGTGCGGGTGGGCATCACCGGGGTGGACGCGGCCTTCGCCAGCACTGGGACCATCCTGGTGGCCGCGGGGCCGGGGAAGAGCCGGGCCGCCAGCCTCACCCCGCTGCGTCACATCGCCCTGATCCCCCTGAGCCGCCTCTACCCCACGGTGGAGAGCTGGTTGGCCGAGCAGCGCAAGCAGGGCTCCTTGGCCGACTTCCTGCGGGAGAGCGCCAACGTGGTGCTCATCTCCGGCCCCAGCAAGTCCGCGGACATCGAGATGAACCTGACCCTGGGCGTCCACGGCCCTCAGCAGATCCACGCCGTCCTCTTCGACGACCTGGAGGCCCTGATCAAGGCCGGTTGACACCCCGGGCCGGCTTTCCTCCGTTCCCCCGCTGCACAGCCAGGACCAGAGCTCCACTCCATCCCACATCATCCAACAGGCAATCCAACAGGCAGAGGGATCCATGAACACACTTGCGGCGAGCAACTCAGGCAAAACCTGGCGCGTGGCCATCATCGGGGCCGGCTTCGTGGTCCAGCGGGCCCACATTCCCGGCTTCCAGGCCCTCCCCCACGTGACCATCGTGGCCCTGGCCGACGTCAACGAGCCCCGGGCCCAGGAGGTGGCCCAGGAGGCTGGCATTCCCCACGTCTACACCGACTACCAGGAGATGCTGCGCCAGGAGCGGCCGGATATTGTGGTGGTGGCCACGCCCAACCTCTTCCACAAGCCCATGACCCTGGCTGCACTGGAGGCCGGGGCCCACGTCCTCTGCGAGAAGCCCCTGGCCCTCTCCTACGCGGACGCCCAGGAGATGATGGCCGCGGCCCAGGAGCGCGGCCGGGTGCTGACGGTGGGCACCCACTTTCGCTGGTCCACCCCCATGCAGGCGGCCAAGGCCCACGCGGACGCCGGCTTCTTCGGGGAGATCTACGCGGCCCGCTCCATCTGGAACCGGCGCACAGGCATCCCCGGCTACGGCAGTTGGTTCACCAACCGGGATCTGGCCGGGGCTGGCGCCCTGCTGGACATCGGCGTCCACAGCCTGGACCGGGCCCTCCACCTCATGGGCTATCCTCAGCCGGTGACGGTGAGCGGGGTCACCAAGGCCATGTTCGGCCCTCGGGCCAAAGGGCTGGGTGGCTGGGGCATCGACAAACAGGCCCCCAATCCCCAGGCCCGCTTCGACGTGGACGACTTCGCCTGGGCCTTCATCCGCTTCCGGAACGGGGCGGTGCTGCAGCTGGAGGTGGCCTGGGCCAGCCACTACCCGGAGGAGTTCCTCACCCAGATCTACGGCACGGACGGGGGCGGCCTGGTGCAGGGGAGCGAACAGCTCACCCTCTACAGCGAGCTCAACGGCCAGCCGGTGACCATCCAGCCGGAGCTGCCCCGAGGCGGTCCTGGCTCCTACGCCCGCATGATCCGGGACTTCGTCCGCTACCTGGACGGCGACCCCCAGGCCACCATCGTCCAGCCCCAGGAGGCCCTCACCGTGGCCCTGCTCCTGGAGGGGATCCTGCGCTCCGCGGAACGGGGGCAGGAGGTGGCCCTGGCCGAGATCGGCTCCCCTGCACCGCCGGCCCCAAAATAAGGAGGCTGCCATGTCCCAGACGTCCATGCCCCAGACACCCATGCCCCAGATCTACAGCACCCTGATCCAGCCCCAGGAGCTCCGGCCCCATCTGGAGGAGCCGGGCTGGGCTGTGGTGGACTGCCGCTTCTCCTTGACCGAGACGGAGGCCGGTCGCCGGGCCTACCAGGCCGGGCACATCCCCGGCGCGGTCTACGCCCACCTGGACCAGGACCTCTCCGGTCCCATCCTGCCGGGACGGACCAGCCGCCATCCCCTGCCGGACGCGGCCGAGTTCGCCCAGCGCCTCTCCGCCTGGGGCATCGGTCCGGAGACCCAGGTGGTGGCCTACGACGACCGAGGCGGGGCCATCGCAGCCCGGCTCTGGTGGATGCTGCGCTGGCTGGGGTACGACCGAGTGGCCGTGTTGGACGGGGGCTGGACGGCCTGGCGGGCGGCTGGCTATCCGGTGCGGGAAGGGGTGGAGCAACGTCCGCCCGCTCTCTTCGCACCCCGTCCTCGGCCGGGGCTGTTGGTCCAGGCGGAGGAGGTGCTGGCCAGATTGGGTGCGCAGGATCTGCTCCTGGTGGACAGCCGGGCCCCGGAGCGCTACCGGGGAGAAGTGGAGCCTCTGGACCCGGTGGCCGGGCACATCCCCGGCGCGGTGAACCGGCCCTTCGCCCAGAACCTGGGCCCGGACCAGCGCTTCCGCTCCCGGGAGGAGCTGCGGGCCCGCTTCCAGGATCTCCTGGCCCAGCGGGCCCCGGAGCAGGTGGCTTTCTACTGCGGTTCCGGGGTCACCGCAGCCCACAACGTCCTGGCCATGGTCCACGCTGGCCTGGGTTTCCCTCGCCTCTACGCAGGCTCCTGGAGCGAGTGGATCACGGACCCGGCCCGGCCGGTGGCTCGCTCCGGGATGACAGAGTAGATGGCGCCGACTAGATGGAAGAGTGGGAGAAGAGAGGCGAGGAAACGGGAAAGAGGGAAAGCGGGTGACAAGCTGGCAGGATGGCAAGCAGGCAGGATGAACGGATGACCAACTCCCCAACAGAGCTGTCAACGAACCCACCAGTCCGCCTTCCCGCTCTGGCCGTGGACTGGCTGATGGCCCTCCTGGGCGGGCTGCTGGTGAGCGGCCTCTTCCTGGACGGTTGGGCCCACAACCACGGCCGGGTGGACGACTCCTTCTTCACCCCCTGGCACGGCTTCTTCTACGCCGGTTTCGCCCTCAGCGCACTGGCCCTCCTGGTCATCCTGGGGCTGAACCGGCGCCGAGGCCTGCCCTGGGCCCAGGCCATCCCTGACGGCTACCAGCTCTCCCTGCTGGGCTGCCTGGTCTTCGCCGGGGGCGGGGTGGGGGACCTGGTCTGGCACGAGCTTTTCGGCATCGAGGAGGACCTGGAGGCCCTGCTCAGCCCCACCCATCTGCTCCTGGGCCTGGGCATCGGGCTGATCGTCACCGGCCCTCTGCGGGCTGCCTGGCGTCGACCCGGTCGGGCCGAGGGCTGGCGAAATCTGGGGCCGGCCCTGCTGGCCCTGACCCTGCTGGTCTCCACCATGACCTTTTTCATGATGTTCGCCCACCCGGTGACCAGCCGCCTGGCCGGTCGCTCCCGTCACTTCTACAGCACGGACGTGGGCCAGGCCGCGGGGATCTTCGGGACCGTCCTCATGGCCGGGCTGTGGGTGGGGCCGCTGCTTTTTCTGGTGAAACGGTGGCGGCTGCCGGTGGGGGGATTCGCCCTCCTCTTCGCCCTGAACACCCTGGGCATGACCGTGCTGGACTACGAGAAGGGCTATCAGCTGGGGATGGCTGGGGCCATGGTCCTGGCGGCCCTGGCCGGGGAGGGGCTGTTGCAGCGCTGGCAGAGCCGGGAGGGCGGGCTCAGGCGGCCTCGTCTCCTGGCCTTCCTCGTCCCGGCGCTTCTCTACGCGGCCTATTTCGCCGCGCTCCTGGCCACAGACGGCACCTACTGGTCCGTGCACCTCTGGGCGGGGACCATCGTCCTGGCCGGGGTGACGGGGTGGCTGCTCAGTTTCCTGGCCACCCCGCCCGCCTTCCCCGACCCTGCCTCCTGAACCGGCTACTGTCCCTTGGCGATCTCGTAGCCGGACTTCTCCCAGGCGATCATCCCGCCCAGCATGTTGTGGACGTTGTCGAAGCCGTTCTGGCGCAGGAAGGCGGTGGCCCGGCTGCTGCGGTTGCCGCTGCGGCAGACGGCCACCACGGTCTTGTCCTTGGGGATCTCGTTCACCCGCTGGGGGATCTCGCCCAGGGGGATCCAGAGGGCGTCGGGGATGTGGCCCTCCGCGAACTCCCAGTCCTCCCGCAC
>CAYQEB010000006.1:68771-71616 GCA_964416395.1 uncultured Caldilineaceae bacterium
CCTGTCAAGTAGGCCACACTCCAGACACTCCAGACCAGACACCCCAGAACAGGAGGAAGCAACAGCCATGGCGATCCTGCTGCCGGCCCTCTCCACGGAGCAGATGCAGGAGGTGGACCGGCTGATGGTCCAGGTCTATCACATCGAGCTGCTCCAGATGATGGAGAACGCGGGGCGGCATCTGGCCCTGCTGGCCAAGGATCTCCTGGACGGGGAGGTCCTGGACCGGCCGGTGGTGGTGCTGGCCGGCCGGGGAAACAACGGCGGCGGCGGGCTGGTGGCGGCCCGTCACCTGCTCAACTGGGGCGCCTGGGTCCAGGTGCTCCTCACCCACCGGGCGGAGGAGTTCCAGGGCGTCCCGGCCCACCAGCTGCGCATCCTCCAGGCCATGGACCTGCCCCTGGCCTGGGCCGAGGAGGGCTGGGAGGTGCCGCCGTCGGACCTGATCCTGGACGCCATCATCGGCTACGGCCTCCGAGGAGCCCCCCGGGGCGCGGCGGCCAACCTGATCCGCCTGGCCAACAGCAGCGTGGCCCCCATCCTCAGCCTGGACACGCCCAGCGGCCTGGACGCGAGCGCCGGCCTCCCCCAGGAGCCCTGCATCCAGGCCACGGCCACCATGACCCTGGCCTTGCCCAAGGCGGGCCTCCTCACTCCGGAAGGGCAGCAAGCCGCCGGGCAGCTCTTCCTGGCCGACATCAGCGTGCCCCCTCAGCTCTACCAGCGGCTGGGCCTGGAGGTGCCTCCCCTCTTCGCTCCGGACCCCATCCTGCCGGTGACCGTGCGGGACGGCGTGGCCTGGCTGCCGGAGGAAGACGAGCTCTGGGCGTCGCCGGAGGAAGGGGGCGAGGATGGCCCTTGAACTCCTGGCCCTGGAGCTGACGGTGATCGTCGCCTACCTCCTCATGCTCCTGGGCCTGGCCGGCTCGGTGATCCCGGTGCTGCCCGGCCCCTTCCTCATCTGGCTGGGGGCGCTCCTCTGGGCCTGGAACGACGGCTTCCAGCGCATCGGTCCGGGCGTCCTGGCCCTCCTGGCCCTGATGACCCTCCTGGCCTGGGGCGGGGATCTCTTCCTCAGCGCGGTGGTGAGCCGCCGGGCCGGGGCCAGCTGGAAGTCCATCGCCGGGGCCATCCTGGGTGGGCTGGCCGGCAGCATCCTCCTGAGCGAGATCCCCCTGCTGGGCACGGTCCTGGGGGCGATGCTGGGGGCGGTGCTGGGCATGTGGCTGGTGGAATACCGGGAGAAGAGGGACCGGGCCGCGGCCACCCGGGCGGTGAAGGGGTACATCGGCGGGTTCATCCTGGCCGGGCTGCTGGAGATGACCATCGCCCTGCTCATGCTGGCCATCTTCGCCTGGAGGGCCTTCCTGTGATGCGCGCGGTGATCTTCGTCAACGGGGAAGTGGCGGATCCGGCCTCCTTGAAGCGCTGGCTCCGTCCCGACGACTACCTCATGGCCGCGGACGGCGGGACCCGGCACCTCCTGGCCCTGGGGCTGCTTCCTCGGGTCATCGTGGGGGACCTGGACAGCCTGGAGCCAGAGCGGGTGGCCCAGCTGCAGGCCCAGGGGGTGATCCTGGAGCGGCATCCGGTGCGCAAGGACGAGACGGACCTGGAGCTGGCCATCCGCCGGGCCATCCGGGACGGAGCAGAGGAGATCCTGCTCCTGGGGGCCCTGGGCGGCCGCCTGGACCAGACGGTGGCCAACCTGCTCCTGCTGGCCCGCCGGGGATGGCCTGTCCCCATCGCCCTGGCGGAAGGGGATCAGCTGGCCCGGGTGCTCCGGGGCGGCCAGAGCCTGACCCTCACCGGCCCGCCGGGGAGCCTGGTCAGCGCCATCCCCCTCAGCGCCCGGGTGACGGGCATCAGCTACCAGGGCCTGGAGTACCCCCTAGAGGAGGCCACCCTCACCCTGGGCAGCACCCGGGGCGTGAGCAACGTGATCCGCCGCACCCCGGCCACCATCCGCATCCGCACCGGACTGCTGTTGGTGGTGGCCCGGCCAGGGGAGGAGTCGGGCGGCTAGTCCGCCTGGCCCAGGGCCTGGGGCGGACGCTCTGGGCTTTCGTCACCCTCCCGGGCCAGGAGCAGGGCGCAGATCACCCCGGCCAGCAGGGCCAGGAGCTGGCTGATCCGCACCTGGCCCACCAGGCTGGGATCCGCCTGGAAGGCGTCCGCGACCAGGCGCACCAGGCTGTAGCCCAACCCCGCCTGCAGAACGGTCCGCCCGGGCCGGCGGGGATCCGCCCACTTCCACACCCCAGCCAGGACGATCAGCAGGCCCAGAGCCCGGTAGAGGCCCACCGGATGGCGGGGCTCTCCGAAGTAGGGGAGGGCCCAGGGCAGAGGGGTGGGCGTGCCGATGACCCGGCCGGTGAGGAAGTCGGAAACGCTGAGCACAGCCGCCATGGCCAGGAGCCCCACGCTCAGGGACGCGGCCACCTGGAGGGGATCCAGCCGCCGCCAGAGCAGGTACGCGTACCCGGCCAGGAGCCCGGCCACCACGCCGGGCCAGAAGGCCAGCCCGCCCGGGCGGATGCTGAACATGAGCAGGGGATCCGTGCGGTAGATGGGCCAAAACTGGACCACATGCCACAGTCGGGCTACAATAAGCCCGGCAATCAAGGCGAGCAGGCCGAAATTCCAGAGCTCATCGCTGTCCAGGCCGTAGCGGCGACCGAAGCGGGCCGTCACGTCCAGGCCCAGCCAGGTGGCCAGCAGGGCCAGGATGGGACCGGTGGGCAAGGAAAGTGGTCCAACGGGGATCACGGGATACACGGCGGGCTCCTTGGCGGGTGAAACGCCGACTGTGAACGATGGGTGAGTGAACGATAAACGGGTGAAC
>CAYQEB010000006.1:71716-75105 GCA_964416395.1 uncultured Caldilineaceae bacterium
GAATGAGGGGTGCGGCTGTCTCGGCTATGCATCGCCCCGCGGCTCACGCATCGCGGTTCCTCTGCGCCGTTCCCTCCTGCACCCCCAATCATACCCGATCACGGACGAAAGGACGAACGTATGCGAGTTTTGGTAACCGGCGGCGCGGGGTTTCTGGGCAGCCACCTCTGTGACAAGCTCCTGGCCGAGGGACACCAGGTCCTGGCCATGGACAACCTCATCACCGGCGACACAGACAACATCGCGCACCTGGCCGGCCACGAGCGTTTCACCTACGTGAAGCACGACGTGACCAACTTCATCTACGTCCAGGGTCCGGTGGACGCGGTGCTCCACTTCGCCAGCCCGGCCAGCCCGGTGGACTACCTGGAGCTGCCCATCCAGACCCTGAAGGTGGGCAGCCTGGGCACCCACAACGCCCTGGGCCTGGCCAAGGAGAAGGGGGCCCGCTTCCTGTTGGCCAGCACCAGCGAAGTCTACGGGGACCCCCTGGTGCACCCCCAGTCGGAGGAGTACTGGGGCAACGTCAATCCCATCGGTCCCCGAGGCGTCTACGACGAGGCCAAGCGCTTCGCGGAGGCCATGACCATGGCCTACCACCGGGCCCACGGCGTGGACACCCGCATCGTGCGCATCTTCAACACCTACGGGCCCCGCATGCGCATCGACGACGGCCGGGTGGTGCCCAACTTCATCAAACAGGCCCTCCAGGGGCTGCCCTTGACCGTCTACGGGGACGGTAGCCAGACCCGCAGCTTCTGCTACGTGAGCGACCTGGTGGAGGGCATCTACCGCCTGCTCATGAGCGACGAGGTGGAGCCGGTCAACATCGGCAACCCGGCGGAGATGACCATCCTGGAGTTCGCCCAGCACATCAACCAGCTCACCGGCAACCCGGGCGGGATCATCTTCAAGCCCCTGCCCGAGGACGATCCCAAGCAGCGTCAGCCGGACATCAGCAAGGCCCGGCGCATCCTGGGATGGGAGCCCAAGGTGGGCCTGGACGAGGGCCTGAGACCCACCATCGCCTACTTCGCGGAGAAGCTGCAGCAGGAGCTGGGGCTGGGAAGCGAGGAGTTGGGCGTGGGACGCTAGGCCGAACCGGGCGTCCCGTCCCATCCTTCCGTCAAGCAGTTCCGCCACAGCGTTTCGTTCATCCTTCGAAGGATCCATGAACCTCGATCATATCCGGAATTTCTCCATCATCGCCCATATCGATCACGGCAAGAGCACCCTGGCCGACCGTCTCCTCCAGCTCACCGGCACCGTCACGGAACGGGAGATGAAGGAGCAGCTCCTGGATTCCATGGAGCTGGAGCGGGAGAAGGGGGTGACCATCAAGGCCAGCGCGGTGCGCATGATCTACAGACGCCAGGGCCAGGAGTACGAGATCAACCTCATCGACACCCCCGGCCATGTGGACTTCACCTACGAGGTGAAGCGGGCCCTCCAGGCCTGCGAAGGGGCCGTGCTGGTGGTGGACGCCTCCCAGGGCATCCAGGCCCAGACCATGGCCCATCTCTTCGCCGCCCTGGAGCTGGACCTGGCCATCATCCCGGTGATCAACAAGATCGACCTGCCCGCGGCCATGCCCGACGACGTGGCCCAGGAGATCGAGGAGCTCCTGGGCGTCCCCGCGGAGGACATCCCCCGGATCAGCGCCAAGAACGGGGTGAACGTGGAGACGGTGCTGGAGCGGGTCATCGAGGAGGTGCCCCCGCCCCAGGGAGACGTGGACGCCCCCCTGCGGGCCCTGGTCTTCGACTGCCACTACGACCCGTACAAGGGAGTCATCGCCTACGTCCGCATCGTGGACGGCCAGATCCAGGGCGCGCCCAGCCTCCTGGCCATGCGCAAGGGCACCCGCATGGAGCCCCTGGAGGTGGGGGTCCTGACCCCGGCCCCCATCAAGACAGGGCACCTCCACGCGGGGGAGGTGGGCTACATCGCCACCGGCCTGAAGAGCGTCCAGGATCTGGACGTGGGGGACACCATCACCCTGGCCGAGCAACCCGCGTCCGAGCCTCTGCCCGGCTACCAGCCCATGAAGCCCATGGTCTTCGCCGGCCTCTACCCCTCCAACCCAGACGACTACGACGACCTGCGGGACGCGCTGGAGAAGCTGCGCCTGAACGACGCGGCCCTGGTCTACGAGCCGGAGACCAGCCAGGCCCTGGGCTTTGGCTTCCGCCTGGGCTTCCTGGGTCTCTTCCACATGGAGATCGTCCAGGAGCGACTGGAGCGAGAGTACGGCCTGGACATCATCTTCACCGCGCCTTCCGTGGCCTACCGGGTGGTGAAGACCAACGGCGCGGAGCTGATCATCGACAGCCCCGCAGAGCTCCCCGAGCCCACGGAGATCGAACGCATCGAGGAGCCCTGGTGCGAGGTCCACATCTTCACCCCGGCCGAGTACATCGGGCCCATCATGGACCTGGTGACCAAGCGCCGGGGCGAGGTGGTGAACCAGACCTGGCTGGACTCCAAGCGGGTGGAGCTCACCTACATGATGCCCCTGGCCGAGCTCATCGTGGACTTCTACAACGAGCTCAAGGCCCGGACCCGGGGCTACGCCAGCATGGACTACAGCCTGGAGGGCTACCGGCCGGCGGACATGGTGAAGCTGGACATCCTGGTCAACCACCAGCCGGTGGACGCCCTGAGCGTCATCGTGCACCGGGACGACGCCTACACCAAAGGGCAGAAGCTGGTGAGCAAGATGAAGCAGATCATCCCCCGACAGATGTTCACTGTGCCCATCCAGGCGGCCATCGGCAACAAGGTGATCAGCCGCGCCAACGTCAAGGCCCTGCGCAAGGACGTGCTCTCCAAGTGCTACGGCGGGGACGTGAGCCGCAAACGCAAGCTCCTGGAGAAACAGAAGGCGGGCAAGAAGCGCATGAAGATGGTGGGCTCTGTGGAGATCCCCCAGGAGGCTTTCATGTCCGTGTTGCGCCTGGGAGACGAGGATTGAAAGGGCGATTTCAGCGCCGGATCTACACCAGTTTCGGCCAGTTCTGGCAGGATGTACGCTACATCCTGGCCCGGCGGCGGCTCATGCGGGCGGTGATGCGGGGCCAGCTCATCTCCCGTCCCTTCCGGGAGCGGCTCATGCTGGCCGTCACCCAGGTGAACGGTTGCCCCTACTGCTCCTACTTCCACGCCAAGGAGGCCCTGCGAGTCGGCCTCTCTCCGGAGGAGATCCAGGACCTGCGGAGGGGCGTCTTCGACCAGGCGCCGGCGGAGGAGATCCCGGCGTTGCTCTACGCCCAGCACTGGGCCGAGAGCAACGCCCAGCCGGATCCGGAGGTGCGGCGTCGGGTGGAGGGCATCTACGGGCCAGAGCTCTTCCAGGGCATCGAGTTGGCCCTGCGAGCCATCCGGGTGGG
>CAYQEB010000006.1:75205-80834 GCA_964416395.1 uncultured Caldilineaceae bacterium
ACGGGCCAGAGCTCTTCCAGGGCATCGAGTTGGCCCTGCGAGCCATCCGGGTGGGAAACCTGCTGGGCAACACCTGGGACTACCTGCTCTTCCGCCTGGGCCTGGGCCGAGGCGCCAGCGCGGATCGACCCAGGCCATCATTGTGAGCCAGAATACAGCCACAGAGGTTGGGACTCACTAAAGTGGAGATCGGCATGCCTTCCCCAGCAGCCATGTCCATGGGCACAGCACTCATCCCATACTTTCCATCCATTCCAACCCATTCATCTCAACCCATTCATCTCACTGAGAGGAGGAGGTTCAACCATGCCCGACATCAAGACCCAAGGGACGGATCATCCCGTGACCAACGTGAAACTGGCTGTGGGGGAGAAAGTGGCCCTCTGTCGTTGCTTCGCCTCCAAGAAGTTCCCTTTCTGTGACGGCAGCCACAAGGAGCATCCCGGCAAAGGGCCGGCTGTGGTGGAGGCCGTGGCCGCGCTGGAGGAATAGGCCTGGCTCCTCCGCAGCCCGCCGGCCCTACCGATGAAAAAGAGGGGGCGTCCCAGAGTGATGGGACGCCCCTTTTGCGTGCCTGGCTTCTTTTTCCTCCGGACTTTTTCCCTGGGGCAGGCCCCGGTCACAGCAGCTCCCGCAGCTTGCGCCGCATGATCTTCCCGGTGGTGGTCAGGGGCAGCTCCTCCACGAAGCGGATCTCTCGAGGGTACTCGTGGGCCGCCAGCCGCTCCTTCACGTAGGCCTGGATCTCCCGGGCCAGGGTCGGGCTGGGCCGGATCCCCTCCTGGAGGAGGATGAAGGCGGCCACGATCTCGCCCCGGGTGGCGTCCGGCGCGCCCACCACCCCGGCCATCTTCACCGCCGGATGGCCCATGAGGCAGTCCTCGATCTCCCCTGGGCCGATGCGGTAGCCCGCGCTGATGATCACGTCGTCGTTGCGCCCCACGAAGCGGATGTAGCCCTCCTCGTCCATCACCCCCATGTCCCCGGTGAGCAGCCAATCCCCCAGGAACTTCCCCCGGGTGGCCTGGGGATTGCGCCAGTACTCCAGGAACATGACCGGATCCGGTCGCTTGACCCCGATCTGGCCCAGCTGGCCCGGGGGCAGGGGCTCCCCGCTTTCGTCGATGATGGCCACCTGGTGGCCCGGCACGGCCCGACCGATGAGGCCCGGCTTGGGCGGCATGAGGGCCGCACAGGAAGAGATGACCATGTTGCACTCGGTCTGGCCGTAGAACTCGTTGATGGTCAGGCCGAAGGTGCGCCGCCCCCACTCCAGGAGCTCCGCGCCCAGGCTCTCGCCCCCGCTGGCGATGGAGCGCATCTGGTAGCGCCAGCGCCGTTGCGGCTCCCACACCGTGCGCATCATCTTCAGCGCGGTGGGGGGCAGGAAGGCGTTGCGCACCTGGAAGTCGGCCAGGAGCTGGAAGGCGGCCTCGGGATCGAACTTGGCGAAGCGGTGGGAGACCACGGTGATGCCATGGTGCCAGGCGGGCATGAGCACGTCGTAGAGCCCGCCGATCCAGGCCCAGTCCGCGGGGGTCCAGATGCGGTCCCCGGGCTGGGGGAAGAAGTCATGGGACATCTCCACGCCGGGCAGATGGCCCAGGAGGGTGCGGTGGGCGTGGAGCGCGCCCTTGGGCGGGCCGGTGGTGCCGGAGGTGTAGAGGATCAGCGCGGGATCGTCGGCCTGGGTGGGACGGGGCTGGAAGGCCTCGCTCTGCTTCCGGCGCAGGGCGTGGAAGTCCAGGCAGCCTGGGGCCGGCCCGTCCACGCAGAGGACCTGGCCCAGCCGGGGCAGGCGATCCCGGATGGCGGCGATCTTGGCTGCGCCCTCTCGGTCCGTGATCACCGCCTGGGCCTGGCTGTTCTCCAGACGGTAGGCCAGGGCCTCCACCCCGAAGAGGGCGAAGAGGGGCAGGGCGATGGCCCCCATTTTGTAGAGGGCCACGTGGACGTAGCCCGTCTCTGGCCGCTGGGGCAGGAGCACGGCCACCCGATCCCCCGGGGCGATGCCCTGTTCCTGGAGCAGATGGGCCGTCTGGTTGGAGAGGCGGCGCAGGTCGGCGAAGGTGTAGCGCTCCACGCCCCCGTCCTGGCGCTTGTGGATCAGGGCCAGGCGCTTCGGCTCCTGCTCCGCCCACTTGTCGCACACGTCCACGCCGATGTTGTACGCGGCGGGGATCTGCCAGCGGAAGGCGCGAACCAGTTCCTCGTAGCTGGTGGCTTGGGGCAGCATGGTGACCTCCTTGGGAAAGGCAAGCAGGAAATCGAGTAGGAAATGGCGAGAAGAAAATGGCGAGGGGGATCCCTGGACTCGGCAGCTCAGTAGGAGCGGGGCAGGCCCAGGACGTGCTGCGCGATGTAGGCCAGGATCAGGTTGGTGGAGACGGGCGCGATCTGGTAGAGGCGGGTCTCCCGGAACTTGCGCTCGATGTGGTACTCCCGGGCGAAGGCGAAGCCCCCGTGGGTCTGCATGGCCACGTTGGCCGCCTCCCAGGCGGCGTCCGCGGCCAGGAGCTTGGCCATGTTGGCCTCGGGGCCGCAAGGCTGACCCTGGTCGAAGAGCTCCCCGGCCCGCCAGCGCATGAGGTCCGCGGCCCGGATGTGGGCGTAGGCCTGGGCGATGGGGAACTGGATCCCCTGGTTCTGGCCGATGGGCCGGTCGAAGACCACCCGCTCTTTGGCGTAGCGGGTGGCCCGCTCCACGAACCAGTCCCCGTCCCCGATGCACTCCGCGGCGATGAGGATCCGCTCCGCGTTCAGGCCGCTGAGCAGGTAGCGGAAGCCCTGGCCCTCCTGGCCGATGCGGTTCTCCACGGGCACGGGCAGGTCGTCGAAGAAGACCTCCGCGGTCTGGTGGTTGATCATGGTGGGGATGGGCTTGATGGTCACCCCGTTCCCCACCGCCTGGCGCAGGTCGATGAGGAAGAGGGAGAGCCCCTGGGTGCGCTTCTCCACCTCTTCCAGGGGCGTGGTCCGGGCCAGGAGGAGCATCAGGTCCGAGAACTGGACCCGAGAGGTCCAGATCTTCTGCCCGCGGATCCGGTAGTGGTCGCCCTGGCGCAGGGCCCGGGTGCGGATGCGGGTGGTGTCCGATCCGGCTGTGGGCTCGGTGACGCCGAAGGCCTGCAGGCGCAGCTCGCCCCGGGCGATGGCCGGCAGCCAGCGCTCCTTCTGCTCCGGTGAGCCGTGGCGGACCAGGGTGCCCATGATGTACATCTGGGCGTGGCAGGCCGCGGCGTTGCCTCCGGAGCGGTTCACCTCCTCCAGGATGACCGAGGCCTCTCGGATGCCCGCGCCCCCGCCTCCGTACTCCTCGGGGATGAGGACCGAGAGGAAACCGGCTTCCGTCATGGCCTGGACGAACTCCTCCGGGTAGGCCTCCTGCTCGTCCTTCTCCTGCCAGTAGCTGTCCGGGAAGCGCTGGCAGAGCTTCCGCACCCAGCGCCGCAGATCCGTGTACGCCATTTCGCTCCTCTCGGGGAAGGTGATATGATGGTGCCGTCACCGGCCAGCCCTTGCGCGCCTGGCCGCTTCTCTCCTGGATGATACTCTTGGATGATAGCGGAAAACGCCGGGAAGCGAAAGCGCGGATCGCCGCTCTGGATCCCCGCTCCCATTCACCTCCGCCCCTGGAGTCCATGCTGTGAGCAAACCCTCCCAGAAAGTCCCCTCCGTCTTCCAGATCCTGCGCCGCTACGGCCTGGAGCCCAAGCGCTCCCTGGGCCAGAACTTCCTCATCGACGAATCCCACCTGGCCCGCATCGCCGGGGCTGCGGAGCTCACCCCCCAGGACCGGGTGCTGGAGATCGGCCCGGGCCTGGGCGTGCTGACCCGTCACCTGGCGGAGCAGGCCGGCTGCGTGGTGGCGGTGGAGCTGGACGACCGGCTCATCCCCATCCTGCAGGAGCTCTTCGGGGAGCAGCCCCACGTGCACATCGTCCACGGGGACATCCTGGAGCTGGACCCGGCCCAGCTGGTGGACCAGGCCTGCCCGCCCGGTGGCTCCCTGGGGGAGGGCTACAAGGTGGTGGCCAACCTGCCCTACTACATCACCAGCGCGGTGCTGCGTCACCTGCTGGAGGCCCCTCGCCCGCCGGAGCGCATCGTGGTCCTGGTGCAGCGGGAGGTGGCCCAGCGCATGGTGGCCCGCCCCGGCGACATGTCCCTGCTGGCGGTGAGCGTCCAGTTCTACGCCAGGCCCCGGCTCCTGCACAGGGTGCCTGCGGGGGCTTTCCATCCTCGGCCCAAGGTGGACAGCGCGGTGGTCCGCCTGGATGTGCGCCCGGAGCCGGCGGCGCCCGATGTGGAGCCGGCTCTCTTCTTCCGGGTGGTGCGAGCCGGTTTCGGCAAGAAGCGCAAGCAGCTCATCAACAGCCTGAGCGCCGGCCTGGGCCTGGACCGGGAGAGCGTGCGGGCGGCCCTGGAGGCGGCTGGCATCGATCCCCGCCGCCGGGCCGAGACCCTCTCCTTGGAGGAGTGGGGACGGCTGGTCCGAGCCCTGGCTCCCATGCTGCAAGGAGGCTCCCCGGCCCACTAAACCGGATTTTCTGAAGCCCTGGTGAAGAATTGCCGGGCGTTTTTTAACCACGCTTGACAAGCCCGGGGAGCTGTGCTAATTTCCTGGGCAATTCCCCCGTTTGTCTTGATGTTGTAGTCCCCCGACAGATTTCCGGTGCATTGAAACGGTCAGCCGGATGACGTCGCCCCAACTTTCCAGCCAACACTTCCCATTCGACGATGCAGTCGTGCTGGTCACCGGCGCCTCCCGAGGTATCGGGCGGGCCACCGCGCTGGCCTTCGCCCAGGCCGGGGCCCAGGTGATCCTGAACTTCCGCGCCGACGTGGCCGGCGCCCAGGAGACCCGGGCGGCCATCCAGGCGGAGGGGGGCCAGGCCCATCTCTGGCAGGCGAACGTGAGCGATGTGGCCCGGCTGGAGCGGGAGCTCCCGGAGCTGGAGGCGCGGGTCGGGCCCATCAGCGTATTGGTCAACAACGCGGCGGCCTTCAACACCCAGCCCTTCCTGGAGGTTCCCCTGGACGAGCTGGATCGGCTGTGGGCCACCAACGTCCGGGGCCTCTTCCGCCTGAGCCAGCTGGTGGCCCAGGGCATGGTGGCCCGAGGGGCTGGCTGCATCATCCATGTGAGCTCCATCCTGGCCCAGCACGCCATCCCGGCTCGCGCCGCCTACATCACCACCAAAGGGGCGGTGGAGAGCCTGACCCGGGCCATGGCCGTGGAGCTGGCCCCCCATGGCGTGCGGGTGAACACCGTGGCCCCGGGGCTGGTCCGCACCCAGGCCCTGCTCAGCGCCATCGGCGATCCCCAGCTGGAGGCCTCCCTGGAGCAGGGCATCCCCCTGGGGCGCTTCGCCCGGCCCCAGGAGCTGGCCCAGAGCGTGCTCTTCCTGGCCTCCCCGGCCGCCTCCTACATCACCGGGGCCCTCCTGGCCGTGGATGGGGGGCTGAGCGCGCTGGAGGCCGGCTCGTAGCGTCGGTCCTTTGCCTCCCCGTCCCTGGTCGGCAGGCCTGACCACCCAGTCGCTCAAGCAGCCCATCGCCTAATCAGTCGATCTAATCAATTGCTAATCAATTAATCAACCGATCTTCCAGATCACCCAATCCACCA
>CAYQEB010000007.1:0-6522 GCA_964416395.1 uncultured Caldilineaceae bacterium
ATGAAATTGACAGATAATTCGGATATCTTTTCCTCAGGGATAGGGTAGACTATTTTGTAGCAGGAATAACTGGACATCCCCCCTCGTCCGGCGTCGGGAAACAGTCCGACTTCCTTCCGATAGCTGTCCAGACAACGGCTTCTCTTTTCCCTAAACTTTTGAGGTGAGCCTGTTCATTGCGAATGGCCTCCTCGTTTTCCGTTTCCATCCCTGGCTTTCTTCCAGAGCCAGCCCAACCATGAACCAGTTCCGGAGCAGTGACATGTTGGCACGTCGAATCCTTGCCGCCGCAATTACCCTCGTCCTGGTGAGCGCCGTCTTCGTCAGCGCGGTGGGCGCTTTGGGACCGACCAACGCCCATCCCGAGACGGTCCCCGGCCTGCAGAACGTGCGGGACTACGCCCCGGCTCCCGTGGCGGAGGGCGTCAGCTATGCAGTGGACGGCGGCCTCCTCTACGCCGGCGGGCCCACCCTCTGGCAGCAGGTGGAGACGCCCCGGGGTGTGATCGTCAATGCGGTGGCCCTGGATCGGGAGCGCCCTGAGACGATCTACATCGGCGCGGCCAACGAGCTGGCCGTCTACGTCTCCCGGAATGGGGGGCGCAGTTGGATGCGCGTTCCTCTGGAGACCGAGGCCATCGGCGCGGTGACGGACCTGGCGGTGGACAGCGCCAACCGCATCGTCTACGTGGCCACGGACACGGACGGCGTGCATCGTCTGCGGGATGTGGGCGCGAGTCTCATCGCCGCTGGCCATCTGCTCCTGGACGAGCCGGTCCTGCAGCTGGCCGCGGACAGCACGGGGACTGGCCTGGCCTTCGTGCGCACCCAGTGGAACCTCTACCGGGCCCAGGAGTTTGGCCTGGTCTGGGAGACGGTGGACGAACTGCCTGACGTGGCCACGGCCCTGGCCATTGCCCACACCACGCCGCCCACGGTCTACGTGGGCACGGCCAACAGCGGCCTCTTCGCCAGCCAGGACGGGACCACCTGGGAGCAGGTCAACACCGGCCTGGGTCTGACGCCCGGCGCCCGTCTCCATGTGGACTCCCTGGCCGTGGACCCGGCCCAACCCCAGGTGCTCTACGCGGCCACCAGCTATCTCTTCGGCGGCACGCTGGTCCACCAGACCCTGCTGGGGGTCTATATGAGCCAGGACGGCGCCACTCGGTGGACGAAACTGGCGGATGCTCCGGAATCGGCTATCGTGGAGCTTCTGCCAGTGCCTGGGCGGACCGGAGCGGTCTACGCCCTGACCGAGACCAGCCGCACACCCTTGGCCCTGGGCAACGCTCCGGCCATGGTGGCGACCAGCCCCGCCGTCCAGGAGGCCCAGGCTGGCCTGAGCCTTTCCGATGTGATGGCCTGGATCTTCGCTGGCCTGGCAGCCTTGATGCTCCTGGTGGCCGTGGGGCTGGACATCGTGCGCCGCTACGAGCTGGACCTGCGCAAGCGCGGGGGGCGGCGCTCCGCGGAGGCCAAGCGCTGAGTTTGCCCTCCACAATCCACGCTGGCAACGAGAGGCGTCTCCTCCCCCGAAGATGCCTCTCGTTTTTTGTGGTCGTTTTTCCGGCTGCCCGCTGAGCCTGCCTGTTCGTCTGGCTTGCCCCTTCCTGAAATTTTCCCCTGCTTTGACCGGACAAAACGGTATACAGTATACTGTATACTCCAGCAGGGACATCTCCCCGGTAATGCTTCCCCCGCTTTCTCCCCCACCTTGAGCAGCGACTAAACCGTCCTTTGGCCATCACTGGCCTCATCGTCAAGCTCGTCCCTCGGACGTTCCCACCCCGGTTGCCCGTGCCATGAAAGAGCCCCTGACCATCCAGAAACCCCTCACCATGGCGGAGTCCGTCTACCAGAAGCTGCGGGACCACATCGTCTTCGGCCATCTCCAGCCTGGGGAACGCCTGGCGGAGAAGCAGCTGGCCGCGCAGATGGGGGTGAGCCGCACGCCGGTGCGGGAGGCCATCTTCCGCCTGGAGCGGGAGGGGCTGATCCAGGTGCTGCCCCGGCAGGGAGCCATGGTGCGCCGCCTGAGCCTGGAGGAGGCCCGGCAGGTCTACGAGGTGCGCGCCCTGCTGGAAGGGCTGGCGGCTCAGCTGGCAGCCCGGAACCGGCCGGCAGACACCCTGGCCGAACTGCGCCAGGTCCTGGACGCCTCCCGGCAGGTGATGGCGGCGCAGGACACCCGCGAACTGATCCGCCACAACAACCGCTTCCACGATCTGATCGTGGAGATGGCCGGCAACCAGGTGCTCCACACCATCCTGAGCCAGCTCCGTTCCCAGGTGAATCTGCTGCGCATCACCCTCTGGTCCGTCTTCCCCGGTCGATCGGAGCAGACCCTGGCCGAACACGAGAGCATCTACGCGGCCCTGGCCGCCGGGGACGAGGAAGGGGCCCAGGCCGCAGCCCAGGCGCACATCGCCAACAGCTGGGCGGTGCTCCACAAGGCGCTGGTGGAGCACCAGGTGCGCCAGGAGAACGGCGCCAGCGCGTGACGTCGCATTTCCATTCAACTCATCCAACCCAGGGGACGGACACCCATGCACAACCCCAAACTTTTCACCGTCGTCAATCGGCTCGCCCAGGAGAACATGCACCTGCAGCCCGGGGAACGGGTCTGCGTGGTCACGGACACAGAGCGGCTGCCCCTGGCCCAGGTCTTCCTGGACGTGGCCGCAGCCCTGGACACAGACCCGGTGCTGGTGCTCATGGCCCCCCGGGCCCAGCATGGCCGGGAGGTGCCCGAGGTGGTGGCCACAGCCATGGAGGGGGCCCAGGTGGTCTTCCAGGTGGTCACCCACGCCATGACCCATACGGACGCCACCCAGCGAGCCATGCAGGCTGGGGCTCGCATCATGGTGCTCCGGGGCGTCACCGAGGACCTGATGCTCCATGGGGCCATCAATGCGGACTACCAGCAGATCGCAGCCACCTGCGCCCGGGTCGCGGAGCGGATGCAGGCCGCCCGAGATGTGCGCATCCGCACCCCCCAGGGCACGGATCTGCGCCTGAGCCTGGAGGGGCGCTCCCCCCACATCCTGGATGGCCTGGTCAAGGGGCCGGGGACCTTTGCGGCCATGCCCGACGGGGAGACGGCCATCAGCCCCCTGGAGGGCTCCACCCAGGGGACCCTGGTGGTGGAGCACACCATGGATGGCCTGGGCCTGCTGGATCAGCCCATCCGCATGGAGGTGGTGGACGGCCGGGTGGTCTCCATCCAGGGAGGACGCGCCGCGGAGCGGCTGGAGCGCCTGGTGGCAGCCAGCGATGAGGGCGCCCGCAACATCGCCGAGTTTGCCATCGGCGCCAACCCCAGGGCTCGGCTCGTCGGCAACATGGCCGAGGACAAGAAGCTCCTGGGTTCCGTGCACATTGCCATCGGCGACAACCATGTCCTGGGCGGCTCGGTGCGCAGCAGCATCCACCTGGACGGCATGCTCCTCAACCCCACCGTGGAGTTCGACGGGGAGCGGGTCATCGACGAAGGGCGGCTGTTGATCTGAACCCTGGGCCCTGGCCGGGCTAACCGAACCAGATCCGCCGCTCTCCGAGCCAATCGCCGGTCTTCAATCTCCAAATTCAAAGGGGGTATCATCTTGAAACTGATCGACCTGTCCATGCCCTTCGGCCCCTCCGTGACGCCGCTGGATGGACATCCCCGCATCGACATGGAGCCCATCACCACCCACGAACGGGATGGCCGCTCCAACACCAAAGTGGTCTTCAGCATCCACACCAGCACCCACATCGATGCGCCCCAGCACTTCTACGCGGATGGGCCCACCATCGACCAACTGCCTCTGGAGACCTTCTGCGGCCGGGCCTATCTCTGTGATGTGCGGGAGGTGGCCGTGCCCGGCCAACCCTTGAGCGTGGCCGATCTCCAGGCCTGCAAGCTGCCCACAGGGCGCACCCTGCGCGGCAGTCGTCTGGTCCTCTTCGCGGATTGGGCCGGGCCCCGCTGGAGCGGGCCGGACCTCTACCGGGGCAATCCCTACCTGGCCGAGGAGACGGCCCAGTGGCTGGTGGACGTGGGCATCGCTGCCCTGGCTCTGGACTTCTCCGTGGACGGCGCCTACCCCTACCCCTGCCACCAGATCCTCCTGGGCGCAGGCATCCCCCTCATCGAGAACCTGATCAACCTGGACCAGATCCCCGGTCAGGAGTTCGCGCTCATCGCCTTCCCCCTGAAGGTGGAGGGGGGCGACGGGGCTCCGGCCCGGGTCGTGGCTGTGATCGGAGAGTGACTGTGGGCGAAGACGTTGGCGTGCTGAAGCTGGACCACATCGGCATCGTGGTGCGGGACCTGGAGGCCACCGCGGCGGCCTGGGAGCAGGTCCTGGGGCTGACCCTGGAGGAGGTGGAGGAGTACCAGGGGATCCTGCGCATCGGCTTCCTGCCCCTGGGCGAGATGGACGTGGAGCTGATCCAGCCCACCACCCAGGAGGGACTGAACGCGGACTTCCTCCGGGAGCAGGGCGAAGGCGTCCACCACGTGGCCTTCGCGGTGACGGACCTGGAGGCCGCGGTGGAGCGGGCCCTGGAGCGGGGCGCCAGGCTGCTCCTGGCCCCTACCGTGGGCGCGCGTGGCCGGCGCATCGCCTTCCTGGAAGGGGAAGGCCTGGGCGGAACCATCGTGGAGCTGGTGGCCGCGCCGGAGGCGTCTGGGGATCCACCGCCATGACCCTGCGGGTGGCCGTGGCTCAGCTGGCTCCCGGCCGGGATCGGAGCCTGAACGAGGAGCGCACCCTGGCCCTTCTCCAGGAAGCCGGGGAAGCGGGCGTCTCCCTGCTGGTTCTGCCCGAGCTCTGCACCAGCCCCTATCAGCTGGGGGAGGAGGAGCTGGCCCCCTGGGCCACAGCCCTTCCCGACGGCGGGGTGGTGCAGGCCTGGCGTCGGGCCTGCCAGCGCCTGGGGATCACCCTGGTGGCGGGCCTGCTGGAGCGAGAGAGGGAAGCCTATTTCAACACCAGTCTCCTGCTGGACCCCCAGGGCCGGGTGGCTCGTTACCGCAAGGCGCACCTCTTCGGCTGGGAGCGGCGACGCCTGACTCCAGGCCCGGCCCTGCCCCAGGTGTGGGAGACGCCCACCGCCCGCCTGGCCAGCCTGATCTGCTACGATCTGCGCTTTCTGGAGGCGGTGCGGCTCCTGGCCCTGGCTGGGGTGCAGCTCCTCTGCGTCCCCACCACCTGGACAGACGTGGGCAAGCCCCAGCCCTTCGACCGCTACGGGCTGCCGGCCGCGGCCCACCTGGCCCTGGGACACGCCTACGCCAACCGCATCTTCGTGCTCTGCGCCGGGCGGGTGGGCCAGGAGAAGGGGGTGCGCTACCTGGGCAGCAGCCTCATCGCCGGCCCCAGCGGGCAGATCCTGGCTGGCCCAGGGGACGGGACGTCTGAGGCCCTGCTGGTGGCCGACATCCAGCCGGCCCAGGCGGATCACAAAGGCATCGGCCCGGACAACCACGTTCTGGCGGACCGGCGGAAGGACCTGTATCGATTGGAGGCTGTGAGGCCGGACGAAGGTTGAGAGGCGCCCGGAACCGGCGAAGGTTGGGCAGCGATTGGAGGGCGGAGGGTGGCGATTCGGTGTCTGACGATTGGAAACAAGCCTTTGCTGAGGCTTTGGGTCACCGGACAAAGGTCAAAGCCCCCTATCATCCAACTCCCAATTCCCTGAAAAACGGAAGGAGGCAGCGATGGATCTCGGTTTGGAAGGCAAAGTGGCGCTGGTCACCGGAGGCAGCAAGGGCATCGGCAAGGCCATCGCCCGCAGCCTGGCCCGGGAAGGGTGTCGGGTGGCCATCTGCGCCCGGGGCCAGGAGCTCCTGGAACGCACCGCGGCCCAGCTCCAGGAGGAGACGGGCAGCGATGTCTTCCCGGTGGTGGCGGACCTGACCCGCCCGCAGGACGTGAAACGCATGGTGGACCAGGTGATCCAGCGCTTTGGCCGCATCGACATCCTGGTCAACAACGCGGGGAGCGCGCCCGGGGGCATCCTGGAGAACCTGACTGAAGAGGACTGGGCCCAGGCCCTACAGCTCAAGTTCATGGGCTACGTGCGCTGCTGCAAGGAGGTGCTGCCCCACATGCAGCGTCAGGGCAAAGGCCGGGTGGTGAACATCATCGGCAACGATGGGGTGAAGTACTCCTACTGGGAGATCGCCCCAGGCGCGGCCAACGCGGCTGGCCAGAACCTGACCATGTCCCTGGCGGCCCAGTACGGCAAGGAGAACATCACCATGGTGGCCATCAACCCCGGCCCTGTGGCCACCGAGCGCTGGGACACCCTGCTGGAGGCCATGGCCCGGGACCGGGGCATCAGCGTGGAGGAAGCGGACCGCCTTTCCAAGGCCAGCATCCCTCTGGGTCGCATCTGCACCCCGGAGGAGGTGGCGGACCTGGCCACCTTCCTGGCCTCGGACCGGGCCCACTTCATCAACGGCACCATGATCGAGATCGACGGCGGCCAGCGCAAAGCCATCATGGACACCTGAGCCTGCGTGCGTGTGTT
>CAYQEB010000007.1:6622-9608 GCA_964416395.1 uncultured Caldilineaceae bacterium
GACAGCGCGTCAGAACAACGGTCAACGAGAGGCGACCACGTCCCAGGAGAGGGCACTACGAAAGGAAGGAGGTTCTCCATGGCACACCGCATCAATCGACGGCAGTTTCTCAAGGGGTTGGGGGCGGCCGCAGGGCTTTCCCTGATGCCCACCCTCATCAGCGGCTGCGCACCGCCGCCCGCGCCTGGTGCATCCGCTCCTGGATCCCAGGCCAGCGCGCCCAGCACGCCCATCATCATCGGCCACCAGCCCGAGCTGACCGGCGTGGCCTCGGTCTTCGGTTTCTGGAACGACCGAGCGGCCCAGGCCGCGGTGGCCCGGATCAACGAGATGGGCGGCATCGCTGGTCGAGAGGTCAAATTGGTGACCCGGGACAGCGGCTCCAATCCGGACCAGGGGCTGGACGCCATGCGCCGGCTCATCCTGGACGACAAGGCGGACTTCGTCCTGGGCTCCATCATCGCCAACATCAACAAGCCCTCCGCGGCCCTGGCGCCGGAGCTGAACACCCTCTATTTTCCCTCGGACGACGTGCCCGTGGCCCCAGGCCAGCCCGAAGCCAACCGTTTCGTCTTCCGTCTGGGCCACAACACCCGGATCAAGGCCCAGGCCGCCTACAAATGGGCCCTGGAGAACCTGGGCGCCCGCTGGTCCTTCCTCACCTCCGACACCACCTGGGGCAAATCCCAGCAGGACTACTTCAGCGAGCTCATCCCCACGGCCGGGGGCGAGATCGTCAGCAGCGTGGTGGCCCCCTTGCTCACCGAGGACTTCGTCCCCTTGTTCAACCAGCTGGACCTGGAGAACACCGATGTGCTCTACCATTCCTTCTTCGGCGGGGCGGCCATCCGGTTCAACAGCCAGGCCCAGGCCGCCGGCGTCTTCGACAAGGTGAAGATCCTGGCCAGCGTAGGGGTGCTGGAAGGGCTGGACCCCGCGGATCTGCCCGACGGACAGACCTACATCACCGAGTTCCCCCGCAGCCTGGACCAGATCCCCGAGGGGTTGCGGGAATACAACAAGGAGCTGCGGTCCCTGGTGGGTGTGGACGATGACGGCTACGAGATTGGAGGAGACGCCATCCTCACCGAGGAGCACTACTGGGTGCCCTGGGTGAACATCCATCTGCTGAAACACGCCATCGAGGCCAGCGGCTGGCAGAGCAAGGACGACAACATGGCCCTGATCCAGACCCTGGAGGGCTTCAAGGCCACCGCCAGCCTGGACTTCCCCTCCGGGGACTTCGTCATCCGTCCGGAGGACCATCGGGCCTTCCGGGACTACTTCATCGAGCAGACCCAAGGGGGCAAGCTGGTGGTGGTGGCCACCCTGCCCAAGGAACAGGGTTTCTACGATCCGCCGGTGGACTACACCGCGGCCTGATGTGGGGAATCCAGGCCAGGCGTCCTCGGACCGCTCCGGAGACGCCTGGCCTGGGCCTGTTCGTCCGCGCCATCGTTCCCACCAAGCGACCATTCATGATCGGACTTCCGCAACTTCTGAACGGCTTCGTCTGGGGCTGGATCGTAGCCCTGGTGGCCCTGGGCTTGAACCTGATCTACGGCATCCTGGGCATCATCAACGTGGCCCACGGCACCTTCTACATGCTGGGCGCGGTGATCGCCCTGACCCTGCTGCCCAGCCTGGGCTTCTGGGGTGGGCTGCTGGCCGCCTGCATCCTGGTGGGCCTCATCGGTTCCGTGACCGAGCGGCTTGTGCTGCGCCCCCTGTTGGATCGGCCGGTGATGACCATCCTGGCCACCTTCGGCATCCTCCTGGCCCTGGAGCAGACCGTGGGCCTCACCTTCGGCCTCTCCAACCGGGCCGTGCCCGATCCCTTCGGCCTGCAGCTGCGTCTGGGCTCGGTCACCTACCCCGGCTACCGGCTGCTGGTGGCCCTGACCGCCATGCTGGCCATCGGTGGGCTGGATCTCTTCCTGAAGCGCACCCGCTGGGGCAGCTGGATCCGAGCGGTGAACCAACACCGGGAGCTGGCCCTGGTCCAGGGGGTGCCTGTGCCTCGGGTCTACTCCCTGACCTTCGCCCTGGGCACGGGGTTGGCCGCCCTCTCCGGCGCCCTCATCGCGCCCATTGTGGGGGTCCACTACCTCATGGGCGTGGACATCGTCATCCTGGCCTTCGTGGTGGTCATCGTGGGGGGCACGGGCAACCTGTGGGGCACGGTCTTGGTGGCCATCGGCGCCGCGGAGCTGGAGAACCTGCTCACTCTGGTCACCCGGCCCACCGCGGCCCGCATGATCACCTTCCTGGCTCTGGGGCTCCTCCTGGTGATCCGTCCCCAGGGCCTCTTCGGGGAGAAACAGAGGGAGTGATGGACGTGATGGCTCTACACGGCAGGCAGAGGAATGATCGGAACGCGGCAGGGGCGGGGGTGGACCATGGGCGGTAGCCGCGGGCAGGCCCTGGCTGTGGCCGGAGGGATCCTGGGGCTGGCCCTGGCGCCCCGATTCCTGGACTCCTTCTGGGTCTTCTTCCTGGCCGAGATCCTGCTCTTCATCCTCTTCGCCCAGAGTTTCAACCTGCTCTTCGGCTACACCGGCCTGCTCAGCCTGGGCCAGTCCGTCTACTTCACCGTGGGGGCCTATGCCGCCGCCCTGCTGATCCGCCAGTGGAAGCCGGGGATCGGCCTGCTCCTCCCGGCTGGGCTGCTGGCCGGGATGGTCAGCGCGGCCCTGGTGGGGAGCCTGGCCGTGCGGGTGCGGGGGCACGGTTTCATCATCATCACCGCGGTGCCCACGGTGGTGCTGGTGCTCCTGGGGCAGGATCAGAGCGCCTGGACGGGAGGGGACAACGGCCTGAACATCATTCCTCCCAAACTCTTCGGCCAGTACAGTTTCTTCGATCCCACGGTCAGCTACTACACGGTGCTGCCCTTCTTCCTGGCGGTGATCTTCTTCCTGCGCTGGCTGCTGGCCACGCCGCTGGGGGAAGCCTTCCTGCTGGTGCGGGAGAACGAGGCCCGGGC
>CAYQEB010000007.1:9708-17372 GCA_964416395.1 uncultured Caldilineaceae bacterium
CAGGTGGACGCCCTGGAGACCCGAGCGGTCATCGGCCCCAACGGCGCGGGGAAGACCACGCTCCTGCGCCTGATCATGGGGGAGCTGGCCCCCACCCAGGGAGAGATCTTCCTGAACGGCCAGCCCATCCACCATCTGCCCAGCCATCGGATCGCCCGGCTGGGCATCGCCAAAGCCTTCCAGATCCCGCAGATCTTCCCAGCCCTGACCGTGGCCCAGAACGTCCAGGCCGGGGTGGGGCGCGGCCTGGCCAGCCTCTGGATCAACGGCGCCCGCCGGGCCCAGCTCCGGGAACGCGTGGCCCAGGTCCTGGAGCAGATCCACCTGGCGGACAAGGCGGAGCTGCCCGCCTCCGAGCTGGCCCACGGGGAGCAGAAGCGGCTGGAGATCGGCCTGGCCCTGGCCCAGTCTCCCCAGCTTCTCCTCCTGGACGAGCCCACCGCCGGCCTGAGTCACGCGGAGACGGACGAGATCATGCAGCTCATCCGCTCCCTCCAGGGGACGATCACCTTGATCATGGTGGAACACGACATGCGGGTGGTCATGAGCCTGGCGGACACCATCTCCGTCCTCCACTTCGGCCAGCTCCTGGCCCAGGGCACGCCCCAGGAGATCCAGGCCAACCCCAAGGTGCAGGAGATCTACCTCTCCCAGCACGGGTAGAAGGGGGAGCTTCGATCCCGGGCCGAGCTGCATCCGATCAACCGACCATCCAGGACCCAATCACCCAGTTGCCCGATTTCCGGTTGCCCACCATGCCTGATCCCACCACCCTCCTCGCCGTGGAGGAGATCGACGTCTTCTACGACAAGATGCACATCCTGCACCAGGTCTCCCTGAGCGTTGCGCCCGGAGAGTTCGTGGCTCTGCTGGGGCGCAACGGCGTGGGCAAGACCACCACCCTGCGGGCCATCACCGGGCTGACGCCGCCCCGAGCCGGGGCCATCTTCCTGGATGGGCGGCCCATCCACGCGCTGCCCGCCTACCGCATCGCCCAGCTGGGGGTGGCCCACGTGCTCCAGGGGCCCAACGTCTTCCCCCGCCTGACCGTGGCCGAGAACCTGCGCTTCAACCTGACCGTGAACGGGGACTTCCAGCGCCGGCTGGAGAGCATCTTCACCTACTTCCCCAACCTGAAGGAACGGCTCAAACAGCAGGCAGGCGCGCTCTCCGGCGGGGAACGGCAGATGCTGGCCATCGCCCGGGCCTGGCTGGCCCAGCCCCGTCTCATCCTCCTGGACGAGCCCACCGCCGGCCTGATGCCTCGCCTGGTCTGGCACGTGATCGAGACCTTGCGCCAGATGCACGAGGAGAGCGGCGTGAGCGTCCTGCTGGTGGAGCAGGAGGTGGAGCTGGCCCTGCGATTCAGCGACCGGGTCTACATCATGGACAAGGGCAGCGTGGTCTTCCAGGCCCGGACCGAGGAGATCGGCCTGGCGGATGTGCTGCCCTACCTGGAGGTGGGAGGCCATGACTGACAAGCGCTCCGATGCCCCTTTTGAGGCCCCTTTCGATGCCTCTGCCGGTGCCTCTACCGGTGCCTCATCCGATGCTACTGGCAGCATCCCTTGCCGAGAGCACCTGCCCCTGCTCCGGGGGCTGGGCCGCTATCTGGACGACATCCACCTGCCCGGCGTGGTGCACGTGGCCTTCGTGCGCAGCCCCCACGCCCACGCCCGCATCCTGGACATGGCCACCGAGGAGGCCCGAGCCATGCCCGGCGTCCTGGCGGTGATCACCGGCCAGGAGCTGCGCCACCAGGTGCGCCCCATCCGGGCCCTGCTGGACGAGCCCTCCTACCGGGTCACCGACTGGCACCCCCTGGCCTGGGACAAGGTCCGCTACGTGGGCGAGGCGGTGGCCGCGGTGGTGGCCACGGACCGCTACCGGGCCGAGGATGGGGCGGAGCAGGTCCTGGTGCGCTACGAGCCCCTGCCCGCCGCCCCCCACGCGGATCAGGCCCTCCGGCCCGACGCCCCCCGCATCCACCCGGAGCTGCCAGACAACCTGCTCCTCCATGCCCGGCTGGGCCAGGGAAAGGACCCGGACGCCTTCCGCCAGGCCCCGATCCGGGTCTCCGGACGGTTCCAGCACCCCCGGGTCACCGGCCTGCCCATGGAGGGCTGCGGCGTCCTGGCCTGGCACGAACCAGGCGCGGACCAGCTCACCGTCTGGTCCTCCAACCAGGTGCCCCATCTGCTCCGAGACTCCCTGGCCGAGTGCCTGGGCCACCCCACCCACCGCCTGCGGGTCATCGCGCCGGAGGTGGGCGGCGGTTTCGGCATCAAGATGCAGACCTTGCCCGAGGAGATCGTGGTGGCTCACCTGGCTCGGGCCCTGGGCCGCCCGGTGAAGTGGACCCAGGACCGCATGGAGCACATGCAGGCCTCCATCCATGCCCGGGACATCTGGGTGGAGGCGGAGCTGGCCCTGAGCCAGGACGGCCGCATCCTGGGCCTGGAGGCCCGGGCCGTCTGCGATGTGGGAGCCTACAACTCCTATCCCCTGACCAGCGCCCTGGAGCCTTTCACCGTGGCCAGCGCCCTGCCTGGCCCCTACGACTTTCCCCACTACCAGGTGGAGGTCATGGCCGTGGCCACCAACAAGTGCCCTGTGGGGGCCTACCGGGGCGTGGGCTTCGTCCTGGGCCCCCTGGTCATGGAAGGGCTCCTGGACCGGGCGGCCCGCCAGCTGGGCATGGACCCGGCGGAGCTGCGCCGACGCAACCTGCCCCCACCCGACGCTTTTCCCTTCCCCAGCCCGGCCGGCCCCACCTACGACAGCGGCGACTACCCCGCCCTCCTGGACCTGGCCCTGGAGCAGGCCGACTACCCGGCTCTGCGCCGCCAGCAGGAGGAGGCCCGGGCCCAGGGGCGGCTCCTGGGCATCGGCCTGGCCTGCTTCGTGGAGGTGACAGGCATGGGCCGAGGCACCTATCGCAAGCGAGGCATGGTCCAGATCCCCGCCTTCGACGGGGCCGCCATCCAGGTGGACCGCTGGGGCCAGGTCACCGTGGCCGTGAGCACGCCCTCCCAGGGCCAGGGCCAGCGCACCACCTTCGCCCAGCTCCTGGCCCGGGAGCTGGGCATCCCGCTGGAGAGCATCCAGGTGCGCCTAGGGGACACGGACCTCACCCCCTACGGCTCGGGCACCTTCGCCAGCCGCAGCCTGGTGAGTGGTGGGGGCGCCCTGGTCCAGGCGGCGGGCAAGCTCCAGGAGAAGCTGATCCGGCTGGCCGCGGCCCACTGGGAGATCCACCCGGAGGATGTGCGCTACGTGGACGGGGCCGTGGAGGCGGTGGACCGCTCCCGGCGTCTCACCTTCCAGGAGCTGGCGGCCCTGGCCCACGAGCCCTTCCAGGAGATGCCGCCAGGCGTAGAGCCGGGCCTGGCTGTGGAGGCGGCCTACAACCCGCCCCCCGCGGCCAGCTCCGCCGCAGTGCACCTGGCCCTGGTGGAGGTGGACCGGGAGACGGGGCTGGTCCAGGTGCTGGGCTACACCGTGGCCGAGGATTGCGGCCCCATGATCAACCCCCAGGTGGTGGAGGGCCAGGTCCGGGGCGGGGTGGCCCAGGGCATCGGCATCGCCCTGCTGGAGGAGATCTGCTACGACCGGGAAGGGCAGCTCCTCACCGGCACCCTCATGGACTACCTGGCCCCGGGCATCTGCGAGATGCCGGACATCCACATCGCCCACATGGCCACCCCTTCCCCCTGGACGCTCCACGGCAGCAAGGGGGTGGGAGAGAGCGGCACCATCGGCGCGCCGGCGGCCATCACCAACGCGGTGCTGGACGCCCTCCAGGTGGACCCGGCGGAGGTGCGCCTGCCCCTGACGCCGGAGCGAGTCTGGGAGCTGATCCATGGCCGCTGATCGCCCGAGGGAGCGTCCAGGCGGGGGAGGCCCACGGGGCATTGGCGCTTCCATCAAGCGGCTGGAGGCCCCGCGGCTGCTCCGGGGGCAGGGTCGCTTTGTGGACGACGTGCAGCTGGCCCACATGCTTCACGGGGCCCTCCTGCGCAGCCCCCACGCCCACGCCCACATCCGGGGTGTGGACGTCCAGGCCGCGGGGGCCATGCCCGGCGTGGTGGCCGTCTTCACCGCCGAGGACCTGCCCCCGGATCTGCCCCCCATCCCCGTGCGCCTGAACCCCTACGGCAGCCTGGAGCCCTTCCTCCAGCACCCCCTGGCCCGGGATCGGGTCCGCTACCAGGGCGAGCCGGTGGCCCTGGTGGTGGCCGAGAGCCGCTACCAGGCGGAGGACGCGCTGGAGGCCATCCGGGTGGACTACCAGCCCTTGCCCGTGAACGTGGACGCCCTGGCCCCGCCCGCCCACCCCCTCTTCCCAGAGGCGGAGGACAACGTGGCCTCCCGCTTCCGCATGGAGACCGGGGACGTGGACCGGGCCTTCGCCCAGGCGGCCCACGTGGTCCGGGCCCGCTTCGCGGTGGGGCGGCACAGCGGCGTCCCCCTGGAGACCCGGGGGTTGGTGGCCCGGTACGAGCCTGGCAGCGGCCAGCTCTGGGTCTGGGGCCCCACCAAGGTGACCCACTTCAACCGAGGCGTGCTGGCCCGGCTCCTGGGCCTGGCGGAGCACCGCATCCACCTGGTGGAGCCGGACGTGGGGGGCGGTTTCGGCGTGCGGGGGGAGTTCTACCCGGAGGATTTCCTCATCCCCTACGCGGCCATGCAGCTGGGCCGCCCGGTGAAGTGGATCGAGGACCGGCTGGAGAACCTGGTGGCCTGCAACCACTCCCGCCAGCAGTTCTACCGCATGGCCCTGGCCCTGGACCAGGAGGGGACCATCCTGGGGGCGGAGGTGGAGCTGGTCAACGACCAGGGGGGCTACATCCGCACCCACGGCATCATCGTCCCAGAGCTGGCCGCGGCCCTCTTCCCCGGGCCGTACCGCATCCCCAACTACCGCTGCCAGGTGCGCTGCGTCCTCACCAACAAGACGCCCACCGGCACCTACCGGGCGCCCGGCCGTTTCGAGGCCCACAGCGCCCGGGAGCGTCTCCTGGACCGGGCGGCCCGTCAGCTGGGCATGGATCCCGGGACCCTGCGCCTGCGCAACCTTATCCGCCCGGACGAGATGCCCTACCGGGTGGGCACCCACTCCCTGGGCGAGGCGATCGTCTACGACAGCGGTGACTACCCCTACGCGCTGGAGGAGGTCCTGCGGGTCAGCGGCTACCGGCAGCGGCGGCGGGAACAGGAGCGGGCCAGGGCGGCTGGCTCGGGGCCCCTCATCGGCCTGGGCCTGAGCTGTTTCGTGGAGAAGACGGGTCTGGGGCCTTTCGAGGGCGCCCGGGTGGAGGTGGATCCCAGCGGCCACGTGGTGGTCAGCACCGGCGCGGCCAGCGTGGGCCAGGGGCTGGAGACGGTTCTGGCCCAGATCGCGGGAGAGGCCCTCTGCTTCCCGCCGGAGGCCATCCGGGTCCTGCACGGGGACACGGACCTGCTGCCCTACGGCGTGGGCAGCTTCGCCAGTCGGGCCACGGTCATGGCGGGCAACGCGGTGAGCCAGGCCGCAGCCCAGGTGCGGGAGAAGATCCTCCAGCTGGCGGCGCGGCTCCTGGACGCGCCCCGGGAGCGGCTGGTCCTGGCCCAGGGGCGCGTCCATCCCCAGGGAGAGCCGGAGCGGGCTCTCTCCTTCGCCCAGCTGGCCCAGGCAGCCAGCCCCCGGCACACTTTGCCCGGGGAAGAGCCGGGCCTGGCCGCCACGGTCTACTTCCAGAACGAGCAGATGACCTACGCTCACGGCGCGCTGGTGGCGGAGGTGGCCGTGGACCCGGAGACCGGGGTGGTGACGCCCCGACAGGTCTGGATCGTCTACGACGTGGGCCGGGCGGTGAACCCCCGGCTGGTGACCGGCCAGGTGGAGGGCGCGGCGGTCCAGGGGCTGGGCGGCGCCCTGCTGGAGGAGTTCATCTACAGCCAGGACGGCCAGCTTTTGAGCGGCAGCTTCATGGACTACCTCCTGCCCACGGCCACGGACGCGCCGGCCCTGCACCTGGTCCGGCTGGAGCGCTCGCCCTCCCGGCTGAATCCCCTGGGGTTGAAGGGGGCGGGGGAGGCGGGCATCTCGGGCATGGGGGGCGCGCTGGTCAACGCGGTGGCGGACGCCCTGGGCCCGGCCGGGGAGCAGGTGGATCGCCTGCCCATGACGCCCCAGGATGTTTGGCGTTGGCTCCAGGCCGCTCGACCCGAGGAGGCCAAAGACCGTGGCTAGACGGAACTGGGTCCTGGCGGGGATGCTGGCCCTCTTCCTCCTGGTCCTGAGTGCGCTCCTGGCCCAGCCCCGGGGATCTCCGCCCCCGTCCTCCCGCCCTTCGCCGACTGGGGGTGGCGCCAGCACGCCCCTGGCCGAGCTGGCGCCCCTGGTGGACTCGCTGCCGGATCCGTCCCTGGGCGGGGAGCTGGTCTTCGACAGCCCGGAAGGGGAGCTGTGGACCATGCCCCTGGTCCTGGATCCAGTTCCTACGCCCCTGCCCAAGCCCTCCCCATTTGGCCTGGCCTTCCAGCCGGTCTGGTCCCCGGATGGAGCCCAGGCGGCCTTCGGCTACATCGCTCCGCCGGAGGAAGGCCAGCCGGCCCAGGGCGCGGCCATCTGGCTCCTGGACGTGGCCACCGGGGAGGCCCGCCCCCTCTACCAGGCGGAGGACGATGGCCAGAGCTCCTTTCGGGATCCGGCCTGGGCCCCGGATGGGCGCGGGGTCTGGGCCACCCACCAGACCCCGCGCTTCGACCCGGCGGGGACCTTCCTGGGCATGGCGTCCCACATTGTGAGCATCCCCGTGGATGGAGGCCCCCTGTCGTCGGTGACGGAGGGGCGGGCCCCGGCCCCTTCGCCGGACGGGACGAGGCTGGCTTACCTGGTCACCGATGGGGAGACGGGCAAGGATGAGCTCTGGCTGGCCCAGGCCGACGGTTCCCAGGCTCGGCGGTTGGTGGCGGGGCTTTTCGACCAGCTCCTGGCGCCCCGCTTCTCCCCGGACGGACAGTGGCTGGCTTTCGCGGCCAGTGGTCAGCCGCCCCAGAGCCGGGCCCCTTCCCTGAGCGGGCTGTCGGCCTCCTGGGGGAGCTTTCTGGCGCCTCGCCCCGTCCACGCCCATGGCCTCTTCACCGCGGACATCTGGCTGGTCCCGGCGGCGGGGGGTGAGCCCCGGCGGCTCACGGCCATCTACGAGGACCACCCCACCCCGGCGTGGTCCCAGGATGGGCGGTGGATCGTCTTCGGCGGCGTCAAGGGGCTCTACCTGGTGGAGGTGGCTTCGGGGAAGGTGGTGCGCCTCTCGGAGAGGGCCATCGACGGTCAGCTGGACTGGCGTCCGTGAGGGGCCGGCGGGGAAGGAAATTCGGCCGGGGTTCGGCTGTCCAAATCCTGAGAATTTGTGCTATAATGGCCCCATGATGGCGACTGCATCCAGTGGAACGAGCGTTTTCATCCCCTCTGCCCCCTTCGCGACGGCCGGTTGCGCTGTCGGTGGAGTCGTCGCGCTTAGATAGCCCGCGCCGAGGTCCCAGGCGATCCCCCGGAGCTCGGCCCACGCGGGCGCCCTTCGAAACGTAGAACGCAACGAGCGGAACCTTCCCAGGACGGGACTCGTGCGTGCTACGTTTTTGCTTTTGCACCGGTTTGCTTTGCACCGGTTTGCTTT
>CAYQEB010000007.1:17472-21389 GCA_964416395.1 uncultured Caldilineaceae bacterium
TTTGCACCGGTTTGCTTTGCACCGGTTTGCTTTTGCACCGACCGACATCGACCCAAGCCCGATCTCAGGAACCGAAATTCCTCCACCGACAGGAGATGGCGACCATGTCTGAAAAGAAAACCCCTGCTGAAAAGAAAACCTCCAAGGAGAGCCGGCCCAGGAGTGACCGGTACGATCCCCAAACCATCGAGCCCAAGTGGCAGAAGCGCTGGGAAGAGGAAGGCCTGTACCGCACCGTGGAGGACCCGGAGCGGACCAAGTGGTACGCGCTGACCATGTTGCCCTACCCGTCCGGAGACCTGCACACAGGCCACTGGTACGCCATGACCCCCAGCGACGCCGCGGCCCGCTGGCGGCGCATGAACGGCTTCAACGTCTTCTTCCCCATCGGCTTCGACGCCTTTGGCCTGCCCGCGGAGAACGCGGCCATCAAGCACAACATCCATCCCAAGATCTGGACCTACCGCAACATCGAGCGCATGCGGAAGCAGCTGCGTCAGATGGGGGCCATGTGGGCCTGGGACCGGGAGGTGATCACCTGTGATCCTGGCTACTACCAGTGGACCCAGTGGTTCTTCCTGAAGTTCTACGACGCCGGCCTGGCCTACCGGGAGCGGGCCCCTGTGGACTGGTGCCCCAGCTGCAACACCACCCTGGCCCGGGAGCAGGTCCAGGGCGAGGACCGGCGCTGTGAACGCTGCGGCACCCCGGTGATCAAGAAGGAGCTGGACCAGTGGAAGTTCCGCATCACCAAGTACGCGGACGAGCTGCTGGAGGGGCTGGACAAGCTGGACTGGCCCGAGCCGGTGAAGATCATGCAGCGCAACTGGATCGGACGCAGCGAGGGCGCGGAGGTCACCTTCTACACCGAGGACGGGGACCCCATCGTGGTCTTCACCACCCGGCCCGACACCCTGTGGGGGGCCACCTTCATGGTCCTGGCGCCGGAGCATCCCCTGGTGGACAAGGTGACCACGCCGGAGCACCGGGCGGAGGTGGAGGCCTACAAGGCCGAGGCCGCGCGCAAGGATGAGATCGCCCGCACGGCCGCGGACAAGGAGAAGACGGGTGTCTTCACCGGCGGCTACGCCATCAACCCGGTGAACGGGGAGCGCATCCCCATCTGGATCGCGGACTACGTGATGATGAGCTACGGCACCGGAGCCATCATGGCGGTGCCGGCCCACGACCAGCGGGACTTCGAGTTCGCCAAGAAGTATGGCCTGGAGATCCGCCGGGTCATCGCCGGGCCGGACGGGGACACAGGCCCTCTGGAGGAGGCCTACCCGGCCAAGGAAGGGGTCATGGTCAACAGCGGCCCCTTCGACGGCACGCCCCTGCCCGAGGCCATCGACAAGGTGATCGAGTGGCTGGAGAAGACGGGCAAGGGCCGCCGGGCCGTCCAGTACCGCCTGCGGGACTGGCTGATCAGCCGCCAGCGCATGTGGGGCGCGCCCATCCCCATCATCTACTGCGACCGGTGCGGCATCGTGCCCGTCCCCTACGAGGACCTGCCCGTGCTCCTGCCCGACGACGCGGAGTTCCGCCCCACCGGGGAGAGCCCCCTGAAGTACCACGAGGGCTTCCGCCACGTCAAGTGCCCTCGCTGCGGCGGCGACGCGGAGCGGGAGACGGACACCATGGACACCTTCGTGGACTCCAGCTGGTACCAGTACGCCTATGTCTCCCCCTACTGGAAGGCGGGGGAGACCCTGAGCCCGGACGACCTGCCCTGGGAGAAGGCCAAGGGCGAGTACTGGCTGCCGGTGGACCAGTACACCGGCGGCATCGAGCACGCCACCATGCACCTGCTTTACACCCGCTTCTTCACCAAGGCCATGCGAGACCTGGGGCTGGTGGACTTCGATGAGCCCATGCTGCGCCTGTACAACCAGGGCATGATCCTGGGGCCGGACGGGGAGAAGATGTCCAAGAGCCGGGGGAACGTGGTGAACCCGGACGAGTACGTGGCCAAGTACGGCGCGGACACGGTGCGAGGCTATCTGATGTTCATCGGCCCCTGGGACCAGGGCGGCCCCTGGGATCCCAGCGCCATCGAAGGGGTCCACCGCTTCCTGTACCGGGTCTGGAGCGTGGTGGTGGACGAGCCCAAGCCGGAGAAGGTGGCGGCCGAGCCTTCTCCGGAGGAGGTGCAGGCCCTGGAGCGCAAGTTGCACCAGACCATCATCAAGGTGACCGAGGACATAGCCGCCTTCCGCTTCAACACCATGGTGGCCGCGCTGATGGAGTTCAACAACGCCCTGATCAAGGCCAAGGAGACGCCGGTGGTGGGCGCGCCCATCTGGGACGAAGCCATCCGCACCCTGATCCTGCTGATGGCCCCCACCTTCACCCACATCAGCGAGGAGCTGTGGCATCGCCTGGGCAACGAAGAGAGCGTGCACCTGCAGGCCTGGCCCAAGGCGGATCCGGAGAAGGCCAAGGAGAAGGCAGTCACCGTGGTGGTCCAGGTGAACGGCCGGGTGCGGGACAAGCTGGTGGTGGATCCCAACACCCAGCAGGAGGTCCTGAAGGAGATGGCCCTGGCCTCCCCCAACGTCCAGAAGTGGATCGACGGCAAGCAGGTGCGCAAGGTGATCGTGGTGCCGGGCCGGCTGGTCAACGTGGTGGTGGGGTGAACCCCTCCGGCCCCACTCCCTTCCCGGAGGTGAACCGGCTGCTGGTCCGTCTCCAGCAAGGCGCGGAGAGCGTCCTGGGGGCGAAGTTCCTGGGCCTCTACCTCTACGGTTCCCTGGCCAGCGGAGGCTTCCAGCCCCAGCGCAGCGACGTGGACTTCCTAGTGGTGCTCCGGGAGGCGCTCACCCCGGAGGAGGTGGAGGCCCTCGTGGCCATGCACCGGGAGCTGGCGGCCAGCGGCCTGAAGTGGGCGGCCAAGCTGGAGGGCTCCTACATCCCCGGGGCGGATCTGCGTCGCTACCACCCCCAGGGCGGGCCCTATCTCTGCGTCAACGAGGGGCGCTTCCACCTGGCCGGCCACGGCTGGGACTGGGTGATCCAGCGCCATGTCCTGCGGGAACATGACGTGGCCGTGACAGGTCCGTCCATCCGTCCCTGGATCGAGCCGGTGAGCCCCCAGGAGCTGCGCCACGCGGTCCGGGAGCTGCTGGCGGCGTGGTGGGCGCCCATGGTCCAGGACCCTGCCTTCCTGGCCCGGCGGGAGTACCAGGCCTTCGCGGTCCTCTCCATGTGCCGGGCCCTCCACACCCTGGAGACGGGCCAGGTGGTCCCCAAAGAGGAGGCCGCGGCCTGGGCCCTGGGGCGCCTGGATCCGTCCTGGCACGGGCTGATCCAACGGGCCCTGGCCTGGCCCCGAGGATCCCAGGAGGACGAGCTGGACGCCACCGTGGCTTTCATCGATCACACCGTGAGCTTGAGCCACGGGTTTGAATTGAGAGCTTGAGCCGTGAATTTAAGCCGAGGAGGAGCATGACCACCGACTGCATCTTCTGCAAGATCATCGCCGGGGAGATGCCCAGCGACATCCTTTACCAGGACGAGCTGGTCACCGCCTTTCGGGACATCAACCCCCGGGCCCCGGTGCACATCCTGGTGGTGCCCAACCGCCACTACGACAGCCTGGCCCACATGGGCGACCAGGACGGGGCTGTCCTGGGCCGCATCGTGGCGGTGACCAACAAGCTGGCCCAGGAGGAGGGCATCGCGGAGAGCGGCTACCGTTTCCTCACCAACGTGGGGCGGCATGCAGGGCAGGTGGTCTTCCACGTGCACTTCCACCTCCTGGGCGGGCGTCCCCTGGGCCCCATGGTGATGACCCGTTGGTAGGCTGGGCCGCCCTTCCCGCTCCTGGGGCGGGGTGCGGAAGGGCCGCTTTTTGACTTTGCCTGGGAGCTGCGCTATCCTGTAGGCAAGCTGTGTTGAGGGCCGTTCAGCCCATC
>CAYQEB010000007.1:21489-43427 GCA_964416395.1 uncultured Caldilineaceae bacterium
GTTGAGGAGCCGGTTCCATGACTCGCACCAGGAGGCAGCCCGTTGGAAGCGGGCTGAGCAGCGGACGGATAGTGACCTAGCCTGCACCGGCTGCGCGCTGTACGCCTTCTGGTCGTTGCTGGGATGGACCAGCCCCTTCCAACTTCGCCACATCGGATCTTCCGAGTGGCGTTTTTTTGTGCCTGCACTTGTTTTTCGCTCTCTGCGAACCATCCAGTTTCGAACATTTCAGAAAGGATGCCAACCATGTCGCCCAAACCACCTGTCAAAAAATGTGTGCTTGCCTACTCCGGGGGCCTGGACACCAGCGTCATCGTGCCCTGGCTGCGGAACAACTACGGCTGCGAGGTCATCGCCTTCTGCGCCAACCTGGGCCAGGGAGAGGAGCTGGAGGGGCTGGAGGAGAAGGCCCTGGCCTCCGGCGCCAGCAAAGTCTACGTGGAGGACCTACGGGCCGAGTTCCTCACCGACTACGTCTTCCCCACCATGCAGGCCGGGGCCGTCTACGAGCGGGAGTACCTGCTGGGCACCTCCATGGCCCGCCCCCTCATCGCCAAGCGAATGGTGGAGATCGCCGAGATAGAGGGCGCGGACGCGGTGGCCCACGGCGCCACGGGCAAGGGCAACGACCAGGTCCGCTTCGAGCTGACGGTCATGGCCCTGAACCCCAAACTGCGCATCATCGCCCCCTGGCGGGAGTGGAACATCCGGGGCCGTCGGGACGCCCTGGACTACGCCGCGGAGCACAACGTGCCGGTGAAGGCCACGGAGGATCGCATCTACAGCCAGGATCGCAACCTGTGGCATCTGAGCAACGAGGGCGGCCCCCTGGAGGATCCCTGGACCGAGCCCCCCGCGGACATGTTCGAGTGGACGGCCAACCCAGAGGAGGCCCCGGACGAGCCGGAGTACGTGGAGCTCTACTTCCGCCAGGGCATCCCAGAGCGGATCAACGGGGTGGCCCGGGGCCCGGTGGGCCTGCTGGAGGAGCTCAACGCACTGGGGGCCAAGCATGGCATCGGCCGGGTGGACCTGGTGGAGAACCGGCTGGTGGGCATGAAGAGCCGGGGCGTCTACGAGACCCCAGGCGGCGCCATCCTCTACAAGGCCCACGCCGCCCTGGAGCAGCTCTGCCTGGACAAGGACACCCTCCACTACAAGCAGCAGGTGGGCCTGCGCTACGCGGAGCTGGTCTACAACGGCCAGTGGTTCACCCCCCTGAGAGAGGCCCTGGACGCCTTCGTCCAGAGCACGGAGCAGAACCTGACCGGCACGGTGCGCCTGAAGCTCTACAAGGGCAACGTGATCCTGGCCGGCCGCCAGAGCCCTTTCAGCCTCTACCGGGAGGACTATGTCACCTTCGACGAGGACGACGTCTACAACCAGGCGGACGCGGAGGGCTTCATCAAGCTCTTCGGCCTGCCCATGAAGGTGCGGGCCATGCTGCAGAAGGAAGGCCCAGGCGTGACCGAGTACCCCACGCCGGACTTCAGCGACTTCAAGCGCGACTGAGCGCGACCGAGCAACCAGGTGGCGGGATGACGAGGCGGCGGGACGGCTGGTCGCTTCCTCACCCTGTCGCCCCATCCTGCCAGGGGAGGATAGCCATGACGGAAAACAGCTACGCGGTGACCGGGTTCGATGCGGCAGGGGTGGCCGCGGGGATCAAGCCCGACGGGGCCCTGGACCTGGCGCTGGTGGCCAGCCCGGCGCCCTGCCGGGTGGCCGCCACCTTCACCCGCAACGCCTTCCCCGCCGCGCCGGTGATCTACGACCGGCAGCTCCTGGCCCTGAACCCGGAGCAGATCCACGGGGTGGTGATCAACAGCGGCTGCGCCAACGCCTGCACCGGGATCCAGGGCAAGGTCAATGCCCGGCTCATGGCCGAGTGGACGGAGCAGGCCCTGGGCGCCCACGACAACGCCGTCTTCGTCATGAGCACCGGGGTCATCGGCGTGCAACTGCCCATGGAGCGGCTCCAGGCTGGCATCCCCCAGGCGGTGCAGGCCCTGCAGCAGGAGGGCTGGCCGGCCGCGGCCCAGGCCATCATGACCACGGACACCCGGCCCAAGCTGGCCACCCGCACCCTGCAGTTGGGGGAGGCGGAGGTGCGCATCACCGGCATGGCCAAGGGCTCGGGCATGATCCACCCCAACATGGCCACCATGCTCAGCGTCATCGCCACGGACGCGGCCCTGGCCCAGCCCCTGCTTCAGCAGGCCTTGGCCCACAGCGTGGACCGCAGCTTCAACCGCATCACCGTGGACGGGGACACCAGCACCAACGACACGGTCCTCCTCCTGGCCAACGGCCTGGCTGGCAACCGGGAGGTGACCGACCCGACCCAGGAGGCCTTTCTCCAGTTCCAGGCAGCCCTGACCGACCTCTGCCAGGAGCTGGCCCAGGCCATCGTGCGGGATGGGGAAGGGGCCACCAAGTTCGTCACCATCCAGGTCCACGGCGCGGTGGACGACGAGGAGGCCCACCGGGTGGGCAAGGCGGTGGCCAACAGCTCCCTGGTGAAGACCGCCTTCTACGGCAACGACGCCAACTGGGGGCGAATCATCGCCGCGGTGGGCTACGCGGAGGCCCAGGTGCAGCCGGAGAAAGTGGCCCTCTTCGTGCGGGGCGGCCCTGGCCCCGGCCAGCGGGGAGAGGAGCTGCAGCTGGTCCAGGCCGGCGGCCCCACGGACTACCAGGAGGAGCAGGCGGCAGCCATCTTCGCCCAGCCGGAGATCGATGTGCGCATCGAGCTGGGCCTGGGCTCGGGCGCGTCCACCGTCTGGACCTGCGACCTGAGCCACGAGTATGTGACCATCAACGGGGAGTACAGGACCTAGGCCGGCGGTTGCGCCATTTCGGCCACGTTCCTGGGGGCGGAGGATCCTCCGAACCCCCCAAGCCCGGCCAGGAGGTGATCCATGAGGCGGTTTCTGCTGGCAGCGTGGGAGGAGGCCCAGCGCTTCTTCCTGATGACCCTGGGTGTGCTGGTGGCGGCCCTGGCCTACGCCATCTTCCAGGTGACCTACAACATCGCGGCCGGGGGCCTGAGCGGTGTGAGCATCATCCTGAACCACTACACCGGCTGGTCTGTGGGCGCGCTCTACCTGGTCCTGAACATCCCTATGCTGGCCCTGGGGTTCGTCTACCTGGGCCGCTGGCGCTTCCTCTTTCGCACCCTGATCAACGTGGCTGTCTTCTCCGCGGCCACGGATCTCTTCCTCCTCTATCTGCCCGGCATGCTGGATCAGTGGCCCATCACGGACAACGTGCTCCTCAGCTCCATCTATGCGGGGATCCTGGGGGGCATCGGCGGCGGGCTCATCTACCGGGCCGGGGCCACCATGGGCGGCACCGGCGTCCTGGGGCGGGTGATCCAGATCAAGACGGGCATCCCCCTCAGCTCCGTCTACCTCTACACCGATGGCCTCATCGTCCTGGCCGCGGGGTTGGTCTTCGGCTGGGAGCTGGCCCTCTACGCCATGCTCACCCTCTTCCTGAACGGCCTGGCCTCGGACTACGTGCTGGAGGGGCCCAGCAGCGTGCGCACGGCCACCATCGTCACGGACCACCCGGAGGTGGTGGCCGCGGCCCTGATCCAGGAGCTGGGCCGGGGGGCCAGCCAGTGGCCCATCACCGGCAGCTACACGGGCCAGACCCACTACATGCTCTACTGCGCGGTCCATCGTCCCCAGGTCAACGATCTGAAACGGGTGGTGGCCCAGGCGGACGAGAACGCCTTCGTGGTCATCGGCGACGCCCACCAGGCCCTGGGCTTCGGTTTCGTTCCCCTGAAAAAACGTCATCGGTTGCCAGTTTAGGCCAGTGAAGTATAATGGAGATAACTGGACGGCCCTGGCCCCTCCAGCCAGGGGACGCGCCGGCACTGTCGGCTCCAACGGTCCAGTGCCTCTGGCGACCCTGCCAGCCCTGTCGACGGCTCATCGCCGGCTTCCTCCCCCTGGCGCCGGCCCATCCAATCCCGCCCCCTTCATCCACGCCACGATCCCACGGAGGTTCACGCCATGATCACCGCCCTTTCCCTGCTTGCACCCAGTCCCCAGCGGCTGGAGACCACCGGGGAGACCTACACCCTGCCCCAACGTCCCCTCATCTACCTGGCCACGGACGCGGCCTCCATCCGTTCCAGCGGGGAAACGCTGGAGCAGGCCCTGGCCCGGCGCGGCCTCTCCCCGGAGCTGACCGCCACCGACGCGGGGGGCGTCCAGATCACCCTGGGCGCGGATCCAGCCCTGCTCACCGGCCCAGAGAGCTACCGCCTGGTCATCGTTCCCGAGGGCATCACCGTCATGGGCGGGGACGAGGCCGGCCTCTTCTACGGCGTCCAGACCCTGCTCCAGATCCTGCGCCTCTACCCGCCCCAGGGCGGGGCCATCACCCTGCCCGGCCTGCGCATCACCGACTGGCCCGACTTTCCTCACCGGGGCCTGATGCTGGACGTGAGCCGGGACAAGGTGCCCACCATGGAGACCCTCTTCCAGCTGGTGGACCTCCTGGCCAGCCTGAAGATCAACCAGCTCCAGCTCTACACGGAGCACACCTTCGCCTACCGGGGCCACGAGGTGGTCTGGGAGCAGGCCAGCCCCCTGACCGGCGAGGAGATCCTGGCCCTGGACGCCTACTGCCAGGAGCGCTTCATCGAGCTGGTGCCCAACCAGAACAGCTTCGGCCACATGCACCGCTGGCTCAAGCACGACCGCTACCGTCCCCTGGCCGAGCTGCCGGAGGGCTGGCGGCATCCCTTCTCCCAGACGCCGGAGCCCTACAGCCTCTGCCCCCTGGATCCCGGCAGCCTGGAGCTCCTGCGGGACCTCTACGATCAGCTCCTGCCCCACTTCTCCAGCCACCAGTTCAACGTGGGCCTGGACGAGACCTTCGACCTGGGCATGGGGCGCTCCAAGGAGGCCTGTGAGCAGCGGGGCAAGGAGCGGGTCTACCTGGAGTTCCTGCTCAAGATCTACCGGGAGGTGAAGCGGCGGGGGCGCGTGATGCAGTTCTGGGGGGACATCGTCCTGCACCGGCCGGAGCTGATCCAGGAGCTGCCCAAGGACGTCATCGCCCTGGAGTGGGGCTACGACGCGGAGCACCCTTTCGATGAGCACACCAAGCTCTTCGCGGCCGCGGGCCTGAGCTTCTACGTCTGCCCGGGCACCAGCAGCTGGAACACCATTGCCGGCCGCACCGAGAACGCCCTCATCAACCTGAGCCAGGCGGCCATCCACGGCCGGGCCAACGGCGCGGTGGGCTACCTGAACACGGACTGGGGCGACAACGGCCACATGCAGCCCCTGCCTGTGAGCTTCCTGGGCTACCTGGCCGGCGCGGCCTTCAGCTGGAACGCGGGGGAGGCTCAGCGGCTGGACGACCTGGACATTCCCGCCCTGCTGGACGCCCACATCTTCCGGGATCGGGCCCGGGTCATGGGGCGACTGGCCTACAACCTGGGCAACGCCTACCTCCAGCCCGGCATCCGCATCCACAACAGCTCGCCCCTCTTCTGGGTGCTCCTCTTCACCCAGGGGCTGACTCCCCAGCCGGGCGAGGATGTGCCCCCCATCATCCAGCGCTACCTGGAGAACATCCTCAAGCCCCTGGCCGACGCGGACTTCGACCGGGCCCTGGCCTACATCGACCAGGTGACGGCGGAGCTGCCCCAGGCCCAGATGGAGCGGCCGGACGGCGAGCTGATCCAGGAGGAGTTCGCCTGGGCCGCGGATCTGCTGCGCTTCGCGGCCAGGCTGGGCAAGGCTCGCCAGGAAGCCGGGCTGGATCTGCCCGTCCGGAAGCTGCCGGAGGCGGTGCGGGGCCCCTTGGCGGCGGAACTGCAGGAGCTCATCCAGCGCCACCGTAGACTCTGGCTGGCCCGGAACCGTCCCGGCGGCCTGGACGACTCCGCGGGCCGGCTGGAGCGCCTGCTGGCCGCCCTGGAGGGCCGGGAATAGGTCCGGACTCCGGATCACAAAAGGGGCGAACCCGGGATGGGTCCGCCCCTTTTTCGCGTCCGATGGCTGGCGAGCGTCTCTGTGGCCCTCTCTGTGGCCCCCTCTGTAGCCTCTACAGGATCTGGCTCAGGAAGAGCTTGGTGCGCTCGTGCTGGGGGTTGGTGAAGAAGTGTTCCGGCGTGCCCACCTCCACGATCTCCCCCGAGTCCATGAAGACGATGCGGTCCGCCACCTCCTTGGCGAAGCCCATCTCGTGGGTGACCACCAACATGGTCATGCCGCTCTCGGCCAGCTCCTGCATCACGTCCAGCACCTCCTTGATCATCTCCGGATCCAGGGCGGAGGTGGGCTCGTCGAAGAGCATGATCTTGGGGCGCATGGCCAGGGCCCGGGCGATGGCCACCCGCTGCTGCTGACCGCCGGAAAGCTGCCCCGGGTACTTCTGGGCCTGCTCCGGGATGCCCACCCGCCCCAGCAGCTCCATGGCGATCTTCTCCGCCTCGTCCTTCTTCATCTTGCGCACGTGGATGGGCGCCAGGGTGATGTTCTCCATCACCGTCAGGTGAGGGAAGAGGTTGAACTGCTGGAAGACCATGCCCGTCTCCGAGCGGATCTTCTCGATGTTGCGCACGTCGTGGGTCAGGGGGATGCCGTCCACGATGATCTCGCCGCTCTGATGCTCTTCCAGGCGGTTGATGCAGCGGATGAGGGTGGACTTTCCCGAGCCGGAGGGGCCAATGATCACCACCACCTCCTGGCGCTTCACGTTCAGGTTGATGTCCCGCAGCACGTGGAACTCACCGAACCACTTGTTCACATTTTGCAGAATGATGATATCGTCTTTCTGTGCTTGCCCAGACATGGGTGCTTCCTTTCGTGTTCAGGTTCACAGGGGTGCAGCTCGGGCCGCCGGGGCCCGAAGCCTGGCGGCGCGGACGGTTAGCGCTGGCCCACGCCCAGAGAGATCTCCAGGCGGCGGCTGGCGTAGGACATGGCGTAGCTGAAGATCCAGTAGAGGACGGCGATGAAGACGTAGACCTCCCGTTGGGTGCCCAGCCAGTTGGGGTTGGCCAGGACCACCCGGGCGATGCCCAGCAGGTCGAAGAGCCCCACCAGGGCCACCAGGGAGGTGTCCTTGAAGAGGCCGATGAACTGGCCCACCAGCACCGGGATCACCGCCCGCAGGGCCTGGGGCAGGATGATCAGCCGCATCATCTGGTAGGTGCTCAGCCCCAGGGACATGGCCGCCTCGTACTGGCCTTTGGGGACGGACTGGAGGCCGCCCCGCACGTTCTCCGCGGTGTAGGCCGCGGAGAAGAGGGTGATGGCCACCAGGGCCCGCAGCACCCGGTCAATGGGCGGGAAGCCTTCCGGCAGGAAGAGCTGGAGCATCACCTGGCCCATGAAGAGCAGGCTGATCAGGGGCACGCCTCGGATGAACTCGATGTAGAGCACGCTCACCGTGCGGATGGCCGGCAGCTTGGACTGTCGCCCCAGGGCCAGGAGCACGCCGATGGGGAAGGAGAAACCGATGCCGAAGACGGCCAGGAGCAGGGAGAGGAGCAGCCCTCCCCAGAGGTTCGTGGGCACCTTGGCCCAGAGGGAGGCGCTCTCTTCCGGGGCGAAGCCCCTGAGGATGAGCCAGGAGCTGAGCAGCAGGATGACCAGCAGCCAGGTGGCGATGCGGCTGTGTTGGCGGGGCACTCGTCGGCCGATCCCGTAGCCCACCGCCCCCAGCAGCTCCACCCCCAGCAGCTTGAGTCGAGTGTCCATGCTGAAGAAGGGGATGAGCATGAGCAGCAGGGGGATGGCCGCCACCACCACCAGGGCGGGGGAGACCTCCTTGGACCAGACGCCCCAGGCGAAGCCGACCACCGCGCCGATCAGCCAGAGCAGGATCCAGATGCGCAGGGCCTGCTCCGCCGGGTACTGGCCCCGCATGAACAGGTTGAAGTTGGCCGGGATCACCGCCCACTCCGCGCCGGTGAAGACCCAGCGGATCAGGGGCGGGATGATCAGGTAGAGGAAGCCGAGGGCCAGGAAAGTGAGCAGGGTGTTGAACCAGTTGGCGAAGAGGTTCTTCTTCAGCCAGCCCAGCACCGTGTACCGCTCGGTCGGCGGTGGCAGCACCTCGGCGGATGATGTGCGTACAACAGGAGCAGCCATGGATGATTCCTCCGATGTCACCAGCGATTACCGTTCCACCAGGCGAATGCGCCGGTTGTAGATGTTCATGAACAGGGACGTGACCAGGCTGAAGAAGAGGTAGATGCCCATGACCAGGCTGAAGACCTCCACCGCCCGCCCTGTCTGGTTCAGAATGGTGTTGCCTGCCACCGCGAAGAGATCCGGATAGCCGATGGCGATGGCCAGGGAGGAGTTCTTGGTCAGGTTCAAGTACTGGCTGGTCAGGGGCGGGATGATCACCCGCAGGGCCTGGGGGAAGATGACCAGCCGCAGCACCTGGAAGGGGGTCAGGCCCAAGGCCGTGGCCGCCTCCCGTTGCCCCTTGGAGACGGACTGGATCCCGGCCCGCACCACCTCCGCGATGAAGGCCGCGGTGTAGATGACCAGCCCGGAGAGCAGGGCCATGAACTGCTGGCTCAGGGTGCGCCCCCCCTTGGTATTGAAGCCCACCAGCTCCGGCCGGTCCAGGACCAGAGGAGGCTGGGGCAGGACGAACCAGCCGATGACCCCCACCGCGATGAGGGTGACCAGGAACCAGAGGGTGAGCATGGGCATGCGTCCCGTGCGTTTGCCCCGTTCCCGCAAAACGATGGTGACGATGATGGCCAGCACCAGCCCTCCCAGGAGGATGCGCGTGTAGGCTGGCCAGCTCTCCGTGGGGATGCCCCAGGGGATGGCGATGCCCCGGTTGCTCAGGTAGATGGGACCCGGCAGCACAATGGCTTCCTTGACCCGAGGCAGCTTGAAGAAGACGGCCTGGGCCCAGAAAATGAGGAGCACCAGGAGGGGCACGTTGCGCAGGAACTCCACATAGGCCGTGGCGATGCGGTTCACCAGGAAGTTGGTGGAGAGGCGCATGACGCCGATGATGATGCCCAGGATGGTGGCGAAGACGATGCCTAAAATGGCCACCTGGAGGGTGTTCAACAGGCCCACCAGGAAGGCCCGGGCATAGGTGTCCGAGCGGCTGTAGGAGATCAGGCTCTCACCGATGTCGAAGCCGGCCGTCTGCCGCAGAAAACCGTAGTCGATGGGCACCCCCAGCTGCTCCCGCAGGGAGGAGACCATGTTGCTGTAGAAAAATCCCAGCAGGCCCACCACCACGCCGACGACCACAACCTGGCTGATGACGCTCAGCACCCGCTCGTCCCGCCAGAAGGGGGGCTTTTCCTGGGATGGATGGATGGCTCGTTCTTGCATGGGCTTCACTCTCTCAGGAATTTATCCTACACGACAACCCAGGGCTCGGCCTGGGCGTTGTTTCGAAAGTGGCCGGCGCTTCGTGAAAAGGCCGGCCACTTTGGACCCAACTTTCCCTGTGGCCGGGGGGCGCGGCCTCCTCCGGCTGGCACAGGATGCGAAAAGGGGATGAGACGGTGGAAGACCGCCTCATCCCCTGGAGGTCGAACTTAGCGGATGGGCGGGGCGTAGAGCAGACCGCCGTCCGTGTAGAGGCTGTTCAGGCCCCGAGGCAGGTTGAAGACCGTGTTCGGGCCCAGGTTGCGGTCGTAGATCTCCGCGTAGTTGCCCACCTGCCGGATCACGTTGGCGAAGCAGTCGTTCTCCAGGCCGATCTTGGCGCAGAACTCGCCCTCCAGGCCCAGCAGCTTGCGGATGTTGGGATCCGTGCTGTCCATGAAGCTGTCGATGTTCTCGGAGGTGATGCCGTGCTCCTCGGCCAGGAAGGTGGAGAAGGTCACCCACTTCACCAGGTCGAACCACTGGTCGTCGCCGTGGCGGACGGCCGGGCCCAGAGGCTCCTTGGAGAGAGTCACGTCCAGGATCACGTGGTCCGCGGGGTTCTTCAGCACCGTCTGGCGAGAGACCAGGCCGGACTTGTCGGTGGTCCAGGCGTCGCAGCGCCCTTCCTCGTAGGCGGTGGTGACCTCGTCGGCCGTCTCGAAGACCACGGGCTCGTACTCGATGCCGGCCGCGGCCATCTGGTCGGCCAGGTTCAGCTCGGTGGTGGTGCCGGTCTGGACGCAGATGGAGGCCCCGTTCAGATCCTGCAGGGTCTTGATGCCGCTGTCCTTGCGGACCATGATGCCCTGGCCATCGTAGAAGGTGGTGGGGGCGAAGTTCATGCCCAGGTCCGTGTCCCGGGACATGGTCCAGGTGGTGTTGCGGATGAGCACATCCGCCTCGCCGCTCTGCAGGACAGTGAAGCGCTCCTTGGCGGTGGCCGGCCGGATCTCGAACTTGGTGGCGTCACCGAAGATGGCGGCTGCCATGGCCTTGCAGTAGTCCACGTCGAAGCCGGAGAAGTTGCCCTCCTCGTCCAGGAAGCCGAAGCCTGGCAGGTTGGCGTTGCCCACGCAGATCACCTTGCCGCGCTCCTTGACGATGTCCAGGGTGGACTTGGCCTGCTCCTGGGCCGCTGGCGCTGCCGCCTCCTCGGACGCGACTGGGGTGGGGGCCGGCGCGGCGCAGGCCGCGATGATGATCCCCAGCACCATGGAGAGGAGCATCCCGATCGTGTACATCTTTGGGCTCATCTTCATTTGTGTTACTCCTTTGTAGAGGGTGTAGAGGGTTGATAGGGGTTGGAAAGAGAATACAGAGAATACAACGACGGAAATGAGAGCGGTGAAGGAAGGGTAGGGTCACTCCACGAAGGACCAGGAAAAAACGGTCGAAAGATCCGCGTCGACGATCAGCAAGGAACGGCATCGCACGTCCGAGGCCGGTTCGGCGCCAGTTCAGGGGGGAGGCACTGCTGGCCAGAGTGGCGGTGACCGGGCGTCGTTATGTTGAACTTACAGGGGACGAACTCGTCGCCTGAAGGATCGAACTGCCTGTTCACACGGGATTGTTGCTTGCTGAGGAGGGCGCCTGCGGCCGCTGCGCAGACATCCGCTGTGGCAGTGCAGAAGGAGATGCTCGTTCAGAGCCTGAGCGGAAAAAACGTTCCTGGGGCCAGGACGGGAAATGCTGAGGGAAAAGGGCGGGGGAGCAGCACTCACCTGGTCGGCCACGGAACTGCGCCCGTGACGGCTCCGGTATGTTCGATTCTGCACGAAGCGTGGGCTGACTATACCACGAAATATCCCCCCTGTCAAAACGGTGTCGATCTCTCTGGTAAGGCGGTCTGCCCAGGTGCTGTAAGGCCGTCTGGTCCGACGTCCGTCCCGGAGGAGGTGCTTTTGGCGATTCCCCTGGCCTGGGCTATAATGGCCCAGACATTCGGGATCCCTGCTTCAGGATTCCTAAGGAGAGCGTGCCATGCCTGCCGATCTAGCCAATACCATCGCCACAATCGCCGGCATTCTGGTGGCCATGCTGGGGGCGTTCCTCTTCGCCTTCTGGATCGCCATGGGGATCTGGACCTTCAACGACATCCGTTCCCGGACCCGGGACTGGCTGGCCATTGTCCTGGCCTGCCTGCTGGTGCTGGTCTTCCCGGTGATCGGCCTCATCCTCTACCTGATGATCCGCCCCAAGGAGACCCTGGCCGAGGTCTACGACCGGGCTCTGGAGGAGGAGGCCCTGCTCCGGGAGCTGGAGGAGACCCTCACCTGCTACAGCTGCGGCGTGCCGGTCAAGGACGAGTGGGTCTACTGCTACAACTGCCACGCCCAGCTCCAGCACGCCTGCCCTAGCTGCGGCAAGCTGGTGCGCAACGAGTGGGACATCTGCGTCTACTGCGGCGCGCCGCAACAGGCCCTGGCCAGCACCCCCGGCCCCGCTCCCCAGCCAGCCGCCTTCCAGCAGGGGTTCCCGTCGGACGTGGCTGAGGAGAACCTGGGGGAGAACCTGGGCTACCGCCCCATGCAGATGGGGGAGTGACGGCCGCGGATCTGCAAGCGCGAAAGCGCAAAAATCGGTTTGACAGGAACCCCTCACCGGATTATACTTTGGGCCATGAAGACGCTATCGAGTTGGATCTCAGCGAGTTGGATCACACCGCAACCCAGCACCCAGGCCGTAGCACCGGCGGCACAGGCAGCAGCTAGCAGCGTGCCCCGGTGGCGGTTCCTTCTGCACTGACATCCCACGCCGGGGGCACACCAAGCCCACGGCGTTTCTCTTTTGACCAAGCAACAGAATGCGCCGTGGCTCGCTCCACGGCTTTTTTCATGGAGATTCCCGCGATCCCCGAGAGACCCAGGAGCCCAGACCATGAAGCTGACCGTCGAAGAGGTGAAACATGTGGCCGAACTGGCCAAGCTGGCCCTCACCGAGGAGGAGATCCAGCAGTTCACCCAGCAGCTCTCCGCCATCCTGGACTACGCGGCACAGGTCCAGGCGGTGGACACCAGCGCCGTGCCCCCCACTCCCTACGTCCTGCCCTTGGTGAATGTGCTGGACGAGGACCAGCCCCGGCCCAGCCTGCCCACGGACGTGGCCCTGGCCAACGCCCCAGACCGGGAGGACGGCTACTTCCGAGTGCGGGCCGTCTTCGACGAGGAATAGCTCTACCGGAATAGCCTTGCCGGAATTAGCCCTGCCACGCCGGATCCCCGGCCAGAAAGCGAGCGCCACCATGACCGACTCCCAGCCCCACATCCCCCTCCCGGATCGGACCATCCACCAGGCCCTGGTCGGCCTGGAACAGGGCGACTTCACCGCGGTGGAGTTGACCCAGGCCGTCCTGGAGCGCATCCAGGCCGTGGAAGGGCAGATCCAGGCCTACCTGCGGCAGACGCCGGAGCAGGCCCTGGCCCAGGCTGAGGAAGCAGACCGTCGCCGCCAGCAGGGGGAGACCGGGCCCCTGCTGGGCATTCCCCTGGCCATCAAGGACGTGCTGGTCACGGAAGGGGTGGAGACCACCTGCGGCAGCAAGATCCTCCAGGGCTTCGTTCCCCCCTACACCGCCACCGCGGTGGCTCGGCTGGAGGAGGCCGGCGCGGTTATCCTGGGCAAAACCAACACAGACGAGTTCGCCATGGGCTCCAGCACCGAGAACAGCGCCTACCAGACCACCCACAATCCCTGGGATCTGGAGCGGGTGCCTGGGGGCAGCAGCGGCGGCTCCGCGGCTGCGGTGGCCGCGGGGGAGGCCCTGGGCGCCCTGGGCACGGACACTGGCGGCAGCGTGCGCCAGCCCGCGGCCTTCTGCGGCGTGGTGGGGCTGAAGCCCTCCTACGGCCGGGTGAGCCGCTACGGCCTGGTGGCCTACGGCAGCAGCCTGGACCAGATCGGGCCCATCACCCGGGACGTGCGGGATGCCGCCCTGCTCCTGAAGGTCATCGCCGGCCAGGATCCCCTGGACAGCACCAGCCTGCCCCAGCCCGTGCCCGACTACACCGCGGCCCTCACCGGGGAGGTGAAGGGCCTGCGCATCGGCCTGCCCGAGGAGTACTTCGTGGCCGGGATCCAGCCGGAGGTGGAGGCGGCGGTGCGGGCCGCGGTGGCCCAGCTGGAGTCCCTGGGCGCGGAGGTGCGGCCCATCTCCTTGCCCACCACGGACAAGGCCCTGCCTGTCTACTACCTCATCGCCCCTGCAGAGGCCAGCGCCAACCTGGCCCGCTACGACGGCATCCGCTTCGGCTACAGCGCCGGCGCGGAGAACCTCTTCGACAACTATCGACTGACCCGGGGACAGGGCTTCGGCCCGGAGGTGAAGCGGCGCATCATGTTGGGGACCTACGCCCTGAGCGCCGGCTACTACGACGCCTACTACCTGAAGGCCCAGCAGGTGCGCACCCTGATCCGGGAGGATTTCCAGCGGGCCTTCCAGCAGGTGGACGTGATCGCCGCCCCCACCTCCCCCACCACCGCCTTCCGCATTGGCGAGAAGGTGGACGATCCCATGGCCATGATCCTCACGGACATCTTCACCACCAGCGCCAACCTGGCCGGCATCTGCGCCATCAGCCTGCCCTGCGGCTTCGACAGCCAGGGGCTGCCCATCGGTCTGCAGCTCCTGGGACCGGCCCTGGGCGAGGAGGTCATCCTGCGGGTGGCCCACGCCTACGAGCAGAGCACCGACTGGCATCGACGCCGAGCCCCGCTCCCCACACCCATCTCCTAGCACGCCTCATGTCCATCCACCCGTTGATCCTCGGAACCGATTCTGGCGGTTTAGCCATAGCATGAAGCCGGCAACCCGCGGTGGGGCACGGCCGCAGGTTGTGGAATCGGCTCGCTACTGGCCATCCAATCGATGTCACGCGCAGCACTCCGATGGTAGACTCAGCCCAAACCCGTCAGAATCCTGGGCGCCGGCCCTCGCCTTCCAGGCCGGGCCGGTGACCCTCCTAGCCACGATCAACGGTGAAACCATGACAAGCAGACTGCGACTTCCCAACATCCAGACCGAACCCAACCAACGCACCAACGGCGTCCCTGGGGAGGGGCGCTCCACCCTGCGCCGCAGCCTCTCATCCCGCCTCAGCCGCCGGGTGGGCCGGGTGCCCCCCTCGGCCATCCGGCGCTTCTTCGACATCGCCGCCACCATGGACGACGTCATCAGCCTGGGCATCGGTGAGCCCGACTTCGTGACCCCTCTGCCCATCCTCAACGCCGGGCTGGCCAGCATCCAGCGAGGGGACACGGCCTACACCTCCAACGCCGGCATGCTGGAGCTGCGCCAGGCCGTGGCGGACATGCTGGTCCAGCGCCATCAGGGCCCGGCCTACGACCCCGAGAAAGAGGTGCTCATCACCGTGGGGGTGAGCGAGGCCATGTACCTGGCCATGCAGGCCATCCTGGACCCGGGGGACGAGGTGATCGTGCCCCAGCCCAGCTTCGTCAGCTACACTGCGGACGTGATCCTGGCCGGCGGCGTGGTGGTGGACATCCCCACCTACATGGAGAACAACTTCGAGGTGACCGCGGCCCAGATCGAGGCGGCCATCACCCCTCGCACCAAGGCCCTGCTCATCGGCTTCCCCTGCAACCCCACCGGCGCGGTGATGAACCGAGAGGAGCTCATGACCATCGCCCGGGTGGTGGAGAAACACGACCTGTTGGTCATCTCCGACGAGATCTACGACCGGCTGGTCTACGGCGACCACCAGCACGTGATGTTCGCCAGCCTGCCCGGCATGGCCGAGCGCACCATCCACCTGGGCGGCATGAGCAAGGACTACGCCATGACCGGCTGGCGCATCGGCTACGCGGCCGGCCCCGGGGACCTCATCGGGGCCATGCGCAAGATCCACCAGTACCTGATCATGTCCGCGCCCACCGCCGGACAGGCCGCGGCCCTGGCCGCCCTCACGGACCCGGCCGCGGAGGAGCATCTGCAGCAGATGGTGGCCAGCTACGACGCCCGCCGTCGGCTCATCGTGGAGGGGCTGAACAGCATCGGCCTGGACTGCTTCGAGCCCAAGGGGGCCTTCTACGCCTTCCCCAGCATCCGCCGTTCGGGCATGGACGAGCACGAGTTCGCGGAGCGGCTGCTGGTGGAGGAGCAGGTGGCGGTGATCCCGGGCAGCGCCTTCGGCCGGGGCGGGGAGGGGCACGTCCGCTGCGCCTACGCCACCAGCATGGAGGAGATCGAGGAGGCCCTGGAGCGCATGGGGCGCTTCATGCGCCGCCACGCCTGACGGGGAGAGGGATGCCGAAGGCGGGCAAGCAAGATCGGGCGATCGGGGGCTGGGGCAATGGCTGCGGAGGGGGCACGGACGCCAGGGCTTCCGTTCGTTCGGGCGGCTAGATGCTGCGCACGTACACCTCTTCCACCTCGTCCAGCACCGCCTGGATAGGCACCAGGTAGCCCACGGTGGTGTAGGAGCGGCCCAGGCCCAGGTCCGTGGTGGTGCTGCTCTGGCGGAAGCGGGGCAGATTGGCCTGGAACCACTCCCGGGTGGCGGGCATGGGCAGGATGTAGAGCCGTCGGGGCTCCAGGAAGTAGTAGAAGAGCAGGTCCGCCTCGGTGTAGAGGAAGCAGCCCAGGGTGCCCCGCTCCTGGTTGCTCATGGTCTCGAAGAAGAAGTTCCCCGTGCCGTGCCAGCGATCCCCCTTGATCTCCACCCGATACCGGCCCCGGGACGTGGTCCAGATCAGGTCCACGTCCTGGGCCTGGTAGTGGGGATCCGCCTCCACGTTCTCCACTGAGCGGGTCTGGGGCAGGGACCGCAGCCAGTCCTCGATGTCCCGGGCCGCCTGCTGGGCCACGGAGACGCCCTCCTGCATGGAGTAGCGGTGAGGGGTATCGGGCTGGTGGGAATCGGGCTGGGACGAGCGGGGCATGGGGCTACTCGGCGTCCGGGTGATGGATGTGGCGCAGGGCCAGGACCTCCCGGGCCGGGGTGCGGTCTCCGTTGCTGCTGATGCGCCGGGGGGCATCCAGGAAGAGGAGCCGGAAGCCCAGGCGCCTGTAGAGCCGAACGATCCGCTCGGTGGCCTGGTTGGAGAGGGCCACCGGACCCGGATGCCGGGCCAGCCATTCAGCCAGGCGCACCTGGTCCGCCCAGTCGAAGCCATCCTTGGAGTACTGGCGGAACTCCACATCGTAGGGCGGGTCCGCGTAGATGAAATCGTCCGGCTCCAGGGGCATGGCCTCGAAATCCTGGCAGGTGAACTGCCAGGGGGCCAGCAGCTCCCGGTAGGGGGTGAAGTCCTGGATGTAGTTGATGCGTTTGTAGCGGCCCATGGGCACGTTGAACTCGCCCTTGCGGTTGAAGCGGCAGAGGCCGTTGTAGCCGGTGCGGTTCAGGTAGTAGAAGAGCTCTGCGGCCTCCCGGCTCCCCGCCCGCCCCTCCCGGATCAGCCGGTTGAAGCGCTCCCGATGGGCGTAGTAGGTCTCCGCCTCGTTCTCCAGCGGAATGGTGATGGTCAACCCCTCCCGCAGCCAACGATAGAAGTTGACCAGGTGGGGGTTGATGTCGTTGAGCAGGGCTTTCCGGGGGCGCAGGCCCAAGGGCACGGCCAGCCCCCCGCAGAAGGGCTCCACCAGCCGACGAGGACCCGCCGCCTGGAGCTCCTTCCAGATGGGCAGCAGGGTGGGGAGCAGCCAGCGCTTGCCTCCGGCCCACTTCAGCGGCGGCTTCACGCCCTGCTCCCCACGTTCAACCTTCAACGCACCACCTCTTCGTTCCTCTCCATTCCCCCGCCGCCTCTCTTCCGTTCGGGGCTGCTCGACTCCATCACTCCTCTGTTCCACGACCGCACTGTTCCACAATCCCTCTATTCTACAACAACGATGTCCGTGGCGCTGCGGCCGAAGGTCTCCGGCGCGTACATCTCCTCCGCCTTGGCCGGGGGCGCTATGAAGGTCCCCGGTGTGGTGGCCCGGGCCAGGTAGGTGTAGGTGTGGACCCCTTCCCAGAGCAGGGAGGCGAAGGCCTCGGCACGCTCGTCCCGCAGGTTCTGGTGCTCGTACCAGGGGCCCCACCACCACCAGCCGTAGCGCTGCTGGCTCTGGGGATCCTGAGGCAGGGAGCCCACCACGGCCAGGGCCGGGTTCAGGGCCTCGAAGCCGGCCGGCAGGGGATCCACCAGGGCCACGTGGTAGCGGCGGGAGCGGTTCACCATCATCACCCGCACCCGCACCCGGGCCCCGGCCTTCACCCGCCAGACCCCATCCTCGTCCTGGGTCACGTCCTCCGGGTCGTCCACCGCCTCGTAGAAGCGGGTGACCTCGAAACCGTGGTCCGCGGGCTCCAGCTTCAGGTCCGCGGGGGCGTAGCGCAGACCCAGCCGGTAGTAGAGCCGCCCCACCCCCTCCTTCTGGAGGGTGAGAGGCACCTGCTCGTGACCGAACTGGCCATCGCCGGGCGCGCCGTCCCCCGCGTCCAGCAGGTAGCTCATGGGCACGTTCACGTTGAAGCGTTCCGTGCTCCGGCCCTGGAACTCGTGGCCGCCCACGTACTGCTCGCCCAGCCAGATCCGGGCCACGAAGTCCGGCGTCTGGGCCTCGAAGACGTTGAAGTAGCGGTCCAGGGCCAGGAGGATGAAGACGTTCTCCTGGGTGTTGCCCCAGCGCCCCCGGGTGCGGTGCGCCAGGAGCCCCTGGACCAGCTTGGGGATCAGGTCGCTCTCCGGCTGGTCCGCGATGAGGGCCTCCAGGATGATGCCGTCGGCCCGGCGGTTGGAGTAGAGGAGCAGGTAGTCCCCATCCCCGTAGGAGTCCACGAAGTTGGCCGCGCCGGCCGTCTCCGTGACCCGGTTGTTCAGGTGGCGGCGCATGGCCGTCAGCTGCTGCTCGGAGCCCGGATCCCCGGTCATGACGAAGAGGAGCCAGCCGATGCTCTCCAGGGAGAGGTTGTCCAGGCCGGCTTCGTTCACCAGACGTCGCCCCCGGTACGGGTCCTCGTCCCCCATGAGTTTGCGCACGTAGAGGGCGTAGGCGATGAGGCTGTTCCGGGCCTTGGGGCTGTACCAGGAGGGGATGTGGTTCTCGATGGTGCGCAGGTAGTTCTGGGAGCGAGCCAGCATCTCCTCCGGCACCTCGAAGCCCTTCTCCTGGGCCCGGACCAGGGCGTGGGCGGCGTGGATGCTGTAGTAGGGCCAGGAGTCATCCCCTCGCCGCCAGATGGGGAAGCCGCCGTCGCTGTTCTGCAGGGCCTGGAGGCGCTGGATGTCCCGCTTCACCGCGGCCAGGATCTCCTCCTCCGGGGGCAGGCCCGGCGCGTCGAAGGCGCTGAGCACATCCCGCAGCGCGGCCACGGCCAGCACCCGGGAGGCCAGCTGCTCCGAGCACTCGAAGGGGTAGGCCACCAGGTAGAGGTAGGCGTCGGTCAGGGCCTGCAGCGCGGTGGAGGAGGTGCTGATCTCCAGGCCGCCGTAGCCGGGAATCACGTCCTCCGGCGGCAGGATGGGCTGGACGATGGCCCCCGGGTCGTCCATCTGGCCGTAGACCGCGAAGGCCTCGGTGGTGGCCGGCGTCCAGACAGGCAGGGAGACCTCCGCCGCGTCCGCCTGCTGACCCGAGACCGCGGCCAGCTGCACCCGAGCCGTCCCGGCGCTTTCGGTCATGGCCGCAAAGCGCACTTCCACCCGGTCGTTGGCCGGGACCACCAGCTCCTTGCCCGCCGCGTGGGGGTCCTCCCCTTCCATCAGGAGCAGGTTGCTGGAGCGGACCGCCACCTGGACGGTCATCTCCTGGTCCGTCTGGTTCTGGACCACCACGGGCAGCTCGAACTGGTCCCCGAAGTTCAGGAAGCGGGGCGCCGAGGGGCGCACCATCAAGGGCAGGCGAGCGGTGATGCCCGACTCCCCTGCACCGAAGAACTTGCCGTCGGCCACGGCCACCACCATGATCCGGTAGCGGGTCAGGTTGTCCGGCAGGGTCACCTGGACCTGGGCCCGGCCCTGGTCGTCCGTGGGCGCCTCCGGTGCAAAGAGGGCCAGGGGGTTGAAGTCCTTGCGGATCTGGATGGGGGCGGCCCCAGCTTCGGCAGGCCCGGCAGCCTTCTCCACCATGGCCATGTCCGGAGCCATCTCCATGACAGGGGCGGGGGCTTCCTCGGCCCCGGCTGCCACCGCCCGCACCGCTTGTTCCTTCACCGCCTGCGAGCCCAGCTCCGCCAGGAGATCCGGGTTGGCCAGGAGCACGTCGGCCCGGCTGTGCAGGTCCTGGACGCCTGGCCCCCGGGTGCTGTAGAAGATGTCCACAGGGTTCGCCAGCTGGTAGTCGCTCAGGGCCAGGATGGCCTCGTCCACCACCACCACGGCCAGCTCCGCGTCCGCCACGGGCTCGCCCTGGGCGTCGGTGACCGTCACGTCGATGACCGTCTCGCCCCCGGGGGGCAGCTTGCTGGCCTGGGGCGCGGCCTCCACCGTCAAGGTGCGGCTCAGGGGCGGCACGGAGAGGTTCAGGCTGCCCACCGCGTAGGCCGGACGGCGCGGCAGGCTCTCGTCCACCCGGCCCGAGGCGTCCGTGCGGCCGGCGCTCCCCACCAGATCCACCTGGACCCAGATGTTGGGGATGTGGCTCTCCTGGATGGGCACCTGGAGGGTGGCGGTGGGCCCGTCCAGCGTGAAGCGCTGGGTGGTGACCAGCCCCTCCCGGCGCAGGGTCATCAGCCCCTCCGCGGGGAAGAAGGGGGCCTGGACCAGGATCTGGGCCACGTCTCCGGGCTGGTAGCTCTCCTTGTCCGGGATCAGGGTGACCTCCTCCTGCTCCACTCCCCGGCTGGGCGGCCGGCCGCCTCCACTGACCCAGCGGGTGATCACTGTCTCGTTGGGCCGGCCCTGGTCGTCCTCCACCCGGGCGGTGATGCGGTAGCTGCCCCCGGCCGGGGTCTGGAAGGTGCAGCGCACCGGCTCCTCCTGGGAGGTGACCTGGCAGCTCTGCACGTCCTTCTCCTCTTCCCGCCACTCACCGGCCTGGTAGGTCCAGTCCAGCCGGGCCGCGGTGACCGTCACCGCCACGCCGGGGATGGCCGTGCCGTCGATGTCCGGGACGATCAGGTCCACGTCCAGGGGCTGGCCCTGTTCCACGAAGTAGCGATCCGTGCGCAGGCCCACGTAGAGGGTGGCCGGGTGGACCAGGATGTCCGTCCCGGAGGTCCAGGCCTGGCGGTTCACGTCGAAGACCGTGGCCTCGGCCCGGATGTTCATGGGCTGGGGCGGCTCCACCGGCTTGAAGTCGATGCGCAGGTGGTGCTGGCCCGAGGCGTCCGTGCGGGACTTGAAGGTCTCCACCGCTGTGCTCATGGGTTCCGGGCCGAAGCCGACCTCGAAGCGCCACCAGGGGGTCCAACGGCCGAAGGTGAAATCGTCCCAATTGGGCGGGCGGTAGGTGGTGGGGCTGGAGCTCACCAGCCACTCCACCTCGGCGTTGGCCAGGGGACCGCCGGCGTAGTAGCTGGCCTTCACCGTGGCGATGGCGTGCTCGCCCACCAGGTGAGGCCCTTCCGAGACCGAGGTCTCCACCTGGAACTCGGGCCGGCGGAACTCCTGGATCTGGAAGCTGTGGCTGTACCAGCCGGGGATGGCCCCGCCCAGCAGGCTGAACTCCACTCGAGCGAAGCCCAGGTTGATGTTCTCGGGCAGGGAGAAGGCCAGATCGAAGCCGCCCAGTCGGTTCAGGTCGGCCTGGCCGCTGGTGATCTCGTTGCCCTGGGGGCCGATGACCGTGTAGGCCACCTGGGTGGCGCCCCCGGCCGGCAGGAGATCCACGTCGCCGCTGGGGCCGTGGGTGATGCGCCGCACCCAGCCCTTGATGTGCACCTCCTCGCCCGGGCGGTACATGCCCCGGTCATCGAAGACGTACCAGCGGGCCTCCTGGGACAGAGGACGTTGGCGCCAGCCCTCCTCCGCGTAGAAGTAGCGGGACTGGGGCAGGAAGGCGCTGTCCTCCCCCTGGCGGGCGATGAGGATCTGGGCTGGGGCGCCTGTGGGCAGGGGCAGGGTGACCAGGCCGCTGTCGTCCGTGCTGCCCTGGATCTCCGTGGGCCAGAGGGCCATGTCCACCCCGTTCAGGGGTGCGCCGCTGGCCAGATCGTTGGCCCAGGCCAGCATCTTGTCATTGTCCACGAAGGCGTCCAGGCCGATCTCGGTGGCCTGCACCCAGACCCGCCGGGTGAAGTAGGAGAAGTCTTTGTTGAAGAGAGAGGCCAGCGCTCCGGGGTCCGGCTCCACGATGAGGACCAGGTGGCCCACCCCCTTGGGCAAGGCCGGGGCCAGGTCGATGGGTGTCTCCACCAGGGTGTCCTCCTCCCCGCGGATGCGAATGCTCTCAGAGAGGACCAGATCCCCCGGGGGCTGAGGATTCTCCCCGCCCTGGTAGAAGTTGGCCAGGTACTGGAGGAAGGCCGGGTAGTCCGTGGGTTCCACCGCGTAGGCCTTCACGTTCAGCTTGGGGATGTTCACGGTGAAGACCGAGTAGGTGGGCGAGCCGAAGGGGTCCAGCACCACCAGGTCCCCGCCGTTGGCGGTCATGAACGGCTCCGC
>CAYQEB010000007.1:43527-73912 GCA_964416395.1 uncultured Caldilineaceae bacterium
CTCCGCGCGGAAGGCCAGCCAGCGGCCCTCCTGGGCGCTCTCCACCAGCCGCCGCACCCGGGGGTCCGCCTGGATCTCCTCCTCCGTGGCCAGGCGCAGGGGATAGCTCTCCCCCTTGGCCAGCACCTGGATGGTCTCCAGCACGGCCGCGGGCTCAATGCGCTGGTCAAAGGAGGCGAAGAGCAAGGGGTCCAGAGGGTAAGGGCCGCCGGTGGGGTGGCTCGTCTGCAGGGTGGGGGGCGGCGTGCGGAAGCGCCAGGTGACGCTCTCCTCCAGCACGCCCCCGGTGGCGGACGTGACGCCGGCCGGCACCTCCACCGTGTACTCCGTGGCCATGGGGAAGCGGTCGATCCCCTCCACGTCCGGCTCGAAGAAGAGGGTTTTGGTCCCCACCCAGCGCCAGTGGCCGGGCACGTCCGGGGTGAGGATCACCGGCACGTCCTCCTTGGCCAGCTCGGCGTGGCTGGTCAGGGAGACCATGGGCTGGGAGAAGGTGACGCTCAGGTTGGGGGCGATGGGCACATCCCCTTCCGGGGAGTAGCGCAGGACCTCCAGGGGGCCGGTGGGCGTCTCCTCGGGGAGCTCCTCGGCCTGGGGGGGCGGGAAGGGGGCGTCGATGGTCTCTCCGGTGCGGGGCGGAGGCAGGACCTCCTCGGGCAGGGCGAACTCCTGGACGTCGCCGGTCTCGGCCTGGATGGGGGGCAGGCGGTCCAGGATGCGCTGCACTTCTGCCTGGTCCAGGGGAGTGGCCGGGGCCAGGGGCAAGGGCTCCACAGGGGGCGGCTCCTCGGAGCCTTCGCTCAGGGTGAAGGGAGGCTCTTCCGTCTCGTCCTCCAGGAAGGCCTCCGCGCTGGCGGTTCCGGTTGTGCTGATCCCGGAAGGGCCATCCGGTGCGGAGGATGAACAGCCCCACAGCAAGCTGGACAGAACGAGCAGCAGGGTCAGAAGTGGCAGTGAGCGGGTGCGAGTCATGGTGCCCTCCCAAGAGGAAATGGTGCGGAAACGGGCCTGCAGCAAAGGGCCTGTGGGAAAGTCGGCCGCGGTTGCTTGGCGCAGTCAAAGGCACGTCTAGGACGTCACCCGGCGAGGAAATGTTCCGAATCGTTTTCGCGTGGTGGTTCCCCTGGGCGCGGATCGGGCACAGGCCTGGCCAGCTCCAGGACTCCAGCTCCAGGGCCCCGTTCCAGGAAGGGGAAAGAATGTGGGGCGACCGGATTGGCCGCCCCACAGGAGAGTTCGGGCTACTCCACGGTGATGGTGATGCGCTCGATGGTGTCCTCCGTGGTCAGCTTGCTGAGGACGTCCAGCCCCTCCGTCACCTGGCCGAAGAAGCCGATCTGCTGCCCGGCCTCCGCAGGGGGCGGCGCGATGGCCACCAGGATCTGGCTGCCGTTGCCGCTCACCTCCCCGCTGAAGAGGTCCTGGAAAGGCAGGTAGGCCAGGGAGCCCTCGCCGATGGGCACGTCCACGCCCAGCTCCGGCTGGAAGGTGTAGCCCACGTAGCTCTGGGGCGTGTTCTCCGGGGCGCCGAAGATCACCGCCTGGCCGCCGGCGGTGTCGTTGACCGGTGTGCCGTCGTAGAAGCCCAGGCTGGCCAGGACCACGAAGTTGTTCACCCCGGTGGGGGCCTGGTCGTCGAAGAGCTGGACCACCAGGTCGCCCTGGCTGGTGGTGATGGTGGCGGTGTACTGGCGGGCGGTGTCGATGACCATGGCTGGCGGGGCGTTGAAGTAGTCGCTTCGCTCCTCCATAGGCAGATCGGCCAAGGGGCGATCCCCGTCCAGCAGGGCCTGGAGATCGTCGGCCAGGTCCGTGGGGGCGAAGGGGGTGGGGGTGGGCGTGGGGGGCGGCGGCGTGGGCAGCACGCTCTCGTCCCGCTCCTCGATCTCGATGGTGATGATCTTGTCCCCCTCGAAGTCCGGGTTCTGCTGCGGGTCTCGCAGAGTGAGCTTCTGGAGCACATCCATGCCTTCGATGACCTCGCCGAAGATGGTGTGACGGTAGTTCAGCCACTCTGTGGGGGCGAAGGTGATGAAGAACTGGCTGCCGTTGGTGTTGGGGCCGGCGTTGGCCATGGCCAGCAGGCCCGGCCGGTCGAAGGTCAGCCCTTCCACGAACTCATCCGGGAAGGAGTAGCCCGGGCCGCCTGCGCCCGTGCCTGTGGGGTCACCGGCCTGGGCCATGAAGCCCTCCAGCACCCGGTGGAAGGTGGTGCCGTCGTAGAAGCCTTCCCGGGCCAGGAAGACGAAGTTGTTCACGGCCAGGGGCGCCCGGTCCGCGAAGAGCTGGACCACGATGTCTCCCTTCTCCGTCTTGATGGTGGCGTAATAGTACTTGCTGGGGTCGATGGTCATCTCCGGCGGGGCGTCGTACATGCCATCCCGGCTGGCGGTGTCGCTGGTCTGGGCCGGGTTGGCCGCTGCCGGGGCCTCGGGCGTGGCCGGGGATTCCTGCTGGCTGGTCTCCTCCGCCGCGGGGGTCTCCTGGCCAGCGGACTCCTCGCCAGAGCCGCCAGAGCCGCCACAGGCGGCCAGGCCCAGGGCCAGGAGAAGGATCAACAGCCCGACGAGCAGGCGCTGGGAAGCGCGGTTTGGGTGTCTCTTGTTCAAGGGAAATGCTCCTTTTCAAGGTAGAGGTGGGCTTCGATAGAAGTTGGCTTCACTAGAAATCAGCTGTGAGAAAGACGAGCTGTGAAAAAAGCAAGACGTTTGAGAACACAGGCGGCGACCAACTCGCTTCACCGCGAGGGTGGTGTGAAAACAGTGCTGGCAATGGCCTCTCCTGCGGATGGCTCAGGAACGGCGCTCCGGGGTGGGGGCGCCGGGGCGGAACTCCAGCCACCAGATGCCGTAGACCGCCGCGGCCAGCAGGGCCAGATCGATGGCCAGCGCCTCGGTCCGGGTGGCCTGGGTCAGGAAGACCGCAGCCAGGCCCACGGCCCCGGCGATCAGGTAGCAGAGGAGCACGGCCTCCCGTCGGCTGCCGGTGAGGCGAGCCAGCCGGTGGCTGATGTGGTCCTTGCCCGCGGTGGTCAGCGGATTTTTCCCCCGGCGTAGGCGGCTGATGAAGACCAGGGTGGTGTCGAAGATGGGCAGGGCCAGGACCATCACCGGGATGGCCCAGGTGACGCTGGCGCTGTTGGCCGGGAAGCGCAGTTTGATGCCCACCGCGGCCAGCAGGAAGCCGATGAAGAGGCTGCCCGTGTCCCCCATGAAGATGTGGGCCGGGTTCCAGTTGTAGACCAGGAAGCCAGCGCAGGCCCCGGCCAGGGCTGCGGCCAGGGCCCCCACCAGGTACTGGTCGCTGAGGGCAGCCAGCAGGGTGAAGTAGACCGCGGCGATGAGGGCGATGCCGCCCGAGAGCCCATCCATGTTGTCCAGCAGGTTCAGGGCATTGGTGATGCCCACCACCCAGAGAAGCGTCAGGGCCACGTCCATCCAGTTGCCGAAGAGGCGCACCTGCACCCCGCTGTAGACCAGGATCCCCGCAGCCAGGATCTGCCCGGCCAGCTTGACGGTGCTCCCCAGGCCCCGGCTGTCGTCCACCGCGCCCACCAGGCTGACCAGGCTGGCCCCCACGAAGATGCCCACCACTTCGTGGACGTAGAAGCGATCCCCCAGGAAGAGCAGGGCCAGGATGAAGGCCGCATAGATGGCCGCGCCTCCCAGCAAGGGGACGGGCTTGGCGTGGAGCTTCCGGGCCGCGGGCTGATCCAGGACGCCCAGCTTCAGGGCTGCCTGCCGGGCCACGGGGGTGCCGCCCACCGCCAGGACCAAGGCGCTGACGGCCATCAACAGGTAGTTGGACATGGGGTGCGGTTGCTCCATTTTCGTGTTTCCGGTCTCCGGCCGGAAGGGGGATCAGGGCAGGCCGTCCAGGAACTGCTGGATGGCCCCTTTCTGTTCCGCGGGGGCCAGGGCCAGGGCCTGTTGGGCCTGTTCCCGGGCCGCGGCGGGCTGACCCGTCTGGGCCAGGATCTGGGCCAGCTGCCAAGGATAGCGGTAGTCCTCTGGCTGCAGACGAGCCAGGGTCTCCAGGGCGTCCACGGCTTTGTCCACCTGGTTGGTGCTCAGATAGAGATTGGCCAGGCCGTTCAGCACGCTGGGATCGTCCGGGGCCAGCTGGCGTAGCTCCTCATATTGGGCCAGGGCCTGGGCGGGCTCGCCCATCTGCAGGTAGAGCTCCGCCACCATCTGGCCCAGGGGCAGGACCACGCTGGGGTTGTTCCCCGCGGCCTGGATGGCCCGCTGGGCCCAGCGGATGGCCTCCTGGGGCTCGCCCTTGTCCCGGTAGAGGATGGCCAGGTTGCGCAGGGCGGTGACGTCGTTGGGGTTCTTCTCCACCAGGGCCAGGGTGGTCTGGATGGCCCCGTCCAGGTCCCCGCCCCGGGCCTGGGCCACGCCCAGGTAGCTGCGCAGCTGATCGTTGCGCTTCACCTTCTGGACGCCCTGCTCCAGGATGGCCTTCAGGTCGTCCGTCCGCCCCTCCTGCTCGTAGAGCTCGGCCAGGAGGAGATAGGTGTTCTCGAACTTGTCGTCCAGGGCCAGGCTCTTCTTGTAGACCTCCTCGGCCTCGTCCTGGCGGCCCAGGAAGACCAGGGTGGCCCCCTTTTCGTTCCAGAGGTGGGCCGCGTTGGGGCTCAGCTGCAGGGCCTGGTCGTAGTAGGCCAGACTCTTCTCCAGGAGGGCCTGGCGCTCCTCCGGGTCCTGGGCCAGGTCGGCCCAGGTGCGGTAGAGGCGGGCCAGGTTGGCCGTGTGGTCCGTGTTCAGGGGGTTCTGCTTCTGGGCCTGGAGCAGCACCACCTCCGCGGCCCGGAGCAGATCCTCCTTGCCCAGCTGGGCGACGGTCTCGGGCTTCAGGGCCAGGACATCGTCCAGGGTGAGATCCTGGGGCAGGCGGGTGGTCCCCTCCAGGGGGGCCTGCTTGGCCTGTTCCAGCAGGGCTCGGCCCAGGAAGAGCATGTAGTGATCCTCTGTGGAACGCACCCGCAGGGCCTGGCGGTAGAGCTCCACGCTGCCCACCCAGTCCCGGTTGCTGTCGAACTGCTGCCCCTGTTTGTAGAAGATGTCCGCCCGGACCAGGGCCACGTTCACGGAGCTGATCGCGGCGAAGACGAGGATAGCCACCAGGGCCCCAGCGCCCAGGCTGACCACGCCTCGTCCCGTCCACGCCCTCTGAGGTTGACGCAGATGCCGCCAGGCGAAGACCGCGCCGGCCCCCAGGATCCAGAAGACGACCAGCCAGGTGTAGAGGGTGAAGTGGCCGGCGATGTGGGCCAGCTGATCCTGGAGGGCGCCGGTGGCCGCGCCGGGGGTCAGGCGGGAGGCCTGGATCAGCCCGTAGACCAGCCAGCCACCCCAGACCACGGCCCCGTGCAGGGCGTAGGAGCGCAGCCACCAGCTTATGGGCAGGCGTCGGCGTTGGCCCAAGGCCAGGACCGAAATGCCCACGGTGGCGGCGATGAGCCAGGTGAAGAGGAGCAGGAAGAGGATGCCCGGGCTGCGCACCGGCTGGTTGTTCACGGCCCGGGTGGTCACGCTGCTGAAGAGGATGTCCAGGGCGCTGGACTTGGCGAAAAAGTTGGTGGTGTAGAGGTAGGCCAGGGTCAGGAAGATGAGCAAGTCCGGCATCACCGTGGAGGGGAGCAGGGGCGGGCTCGCTTCCCGGGCCGGGGCTGGCGGACGGCGAGAGGCCCGCTTGCGTCCCTTCCGGGACGGGGCCGACGCCGGAGCTGGCTCGCTGGATCGGGCGGTGGCCTCCGCGGCGAAGCTGGCCGGCTCCAGCCAGCCCATGCCCACCACCAGGAGCAGGGCGCTGAGGACCCAGAAATAGGTGCGGGTGGCGGCGATGGCGATGCCGAAGTGGATCTCCACGAAGTGGGCCACGATGGTGGCCAGGACCGCCACGATCAGGAGTCGGCGGCGGATGTCCTGGGCGCTCCTCTGGGCCTCGTCCGGGGGAACGCCGTGGAGGAAGACGGCCAGGGTGACGTAGACGATGAGGCCCAGCATGAATCCGCTGGGCAGGGCCACGCCGAAGAAGCGCCAGCTGCCGTCGTAGAGGTAGAAGAGCAGGGCCAGGAGCAGGCCGCCCCCCAGCCAGAAGCCGGTGAAGAGGACGAGATCTCGTCGACTGCGGATCAACCCCAGCCAGCGCAGGGCCCAGTAGAAGAGGGTGAAGAAGAGCAGGACGTAGGCCAGGAAGCCCAGGAAACCGGTGATGGCCAGGCTGTCCCAGGTCTCGTTGTGGGAGCGATCCGGGCTGGCGTTCCGGGCCTCGATCTGGGCCAGCTCCGGCGGGTAGAAGCGGTTGAAGGCCACCCACATGGTCTCCGGACCGTAGCCCACCAGGGGACGCAGGGGGTTGATCTTGTCCGGCTCCCCGCTGGGATAGACCAGGGGCTCGTGGGGCGCCACCATCTTCGACACCCCCTCCCAGATGAGGGTGCGCACCCGGCCTGTCCCCCCTTCGTTCTCCAGGAGCCGGGTCATGCGGCCCAGGTAGGGCGCGTCCCGGAGGGGTTCGCCCAGGCTGGTGGTGTTGATCAGCACCAGGACCACAGCCCCCAGCACCCCCAGCCCCACCCAGACCCCGGTCCAGAAGCGGTAGTGGCGAGGGCGCAGGCCGGTCACCAGCAGGAGGACGAAGACGTAGAGCCCGGCGGCCAGGCCCAGCCAGGGTCCACGGCTCTGGGACCAGACGATGGCCAGGAGCTGTACGATGAGCACGAAGAGGTAGGAGCCACCCACCAGGGCGCTGGCCATGTCATGGGGCGCGCCCCCGTTCTCATCCACCTGGGCGGTGAGCAGGTAGGCGAAGCTGCTGTAGATCCGCTCCAGGGTGAGGAAGAAGGCCATGATCAGATAGGCGGCCAGGAAGATGGGGTTGCCGGCGTTGGCCGAAACCCGGGTGACCACGTCCCCGCCCCAGGGCAGGGGATCGATGTCGTAGTGTTGGATCACCCCGTAGATGGCGATGGGCAGGCTGGTCAAGATCACCGTGTGTTGCAGGCGGCGCAGCTGATCTGGCCGCCGTAGATGGGCCGCAGTGAGGGTGGCCACAACGATGTAGCTGAGGAAGGTGTAGGTGCCCTGGAGCCGCTGGTAGCTGCCCCACCAGCTCACGCTGGGGGCCACGCTCAGGGCGGTGCTCACCAGGTAGGCTGCCACCAGGAGAAGCACCGGCAGGGCGAAGGGCATCCTCAGCAGCCGCTGGGGCCAGGGGACGGGCGCTTCGTCCTGGTCCGCAGGCCCGGACCCCCCGGGCCCAGGAGCGCCAGGGGGCAGCCAGGCTCGGCCCCCGTCCGCCAGCTTGACCAGGTAGGCCAGGAGCATGACCAGGGCGATGGTGCGCAGCAGGCTGATCTTGTCCGGCTCGAAGACACGGCTGGAGTAGACGTTGAAGAAGAGGGGAGTGACGATCAGGGCCGCCAGCCATCCGGCCTCGATGATGCTTTCGCACCAGGTCTGGAGCTTGGTTGTGCGCATGGAGGAACCTAACAGGATGAGTTCGACAAGACGGAAGAACGGTTTCGCGAATCGCAAAGCATTATAGCATATTCTGGCCGGATCCCCGGGCTGGGCTTTCCCCGAGAATTTCCCGGTACACCCGCTCCGTCTGGTCCAGCATCTGCTCCAGGCTGAAAGCCTCCTGGATGCGCTGCCGGGCGGCCTGGCCGAGGGCCGCCCGCTGCTCGGGATGGCGGGCCAGCCTCCTCAGAGCCTGGGCCAGGGCCGCCGGGTCCCTGGGCGGAACCACCAGGCCGGTGACGTTGTTCTGGTTGACATAAGATGTGCCGGTGCCCAGCTCTGTGGAGATGACCGGCAGGCCGCTGGCCATGGCCTCCAGCAGGACGATGCCCAGGGACTCGCTGCGGTGGATCGAGGGCAGCACGAAGAGGTCCCCGGCCTGGTAGAAGGCGGGCAGGTCCGCGTCCGCCACATGGCCGGCGAAGTGCACCCGCTCTGCCAGGCCCAGCTGGCGGACCAGGGCCCGAGCCGCCCCCTCCATGGGGCCTGTGCCCACGATGACGCCCTGCACCTCCGGGGTCAAGGCCAGAGCCTGGATCAGCACGTCCACCCCCTTGTAGTAGCGCAGCCGCCCCACGAAGAGAGCCAGGGGGGCGGGTCCAAAGCGGCGGCGCAGCTCCTGAGCCCGGCGCAGGCTGGCCTCCGTGGGCTGGAAGCGAGTTGGGTCGATGCCGAAGTGGACCACCCGGATCTTGTCCTGGCGAGGGCGCAGGAAGGGGGAGCCCTGGGGGTAGCGGGGGTTGGAGACCAGGATGGCGTGGGCCCGGTCCAGGATGCGGTGCAGGAAAGGGGCGTAGAAGCGGAGCAGGGTGGCCTGCTTCACGATGTCGCTGTGGTAGGTGATGACCGTGTGCCGCCCGGCCCGGACCAGGAGCTGGGCCAGCTCCCCGGGCGGGTAGGGGGCGTGGAGGTGGACGATGTCCGCGTCCTGGCCCAGGCGGGCCAGCTCCTGGAAGAGGCCCAGGCTCACCGGGGCGGAGGAGACGTTGAACTGGCGACCTGTCTTGGTGACGGGCACCCCCTGGATGCGCTGGCGCAGGGTGCGCCGTGCCGTGTTGGTCACCAGCACGTGGACCCGATGCCCCCGGGCCTGCATGCCCTCGGCCTGCCACTTGATGTGGTTCTCGATGCCGCCCAGGACCGGGAAGTAGTCTTTGTAGACGTGGAGGATGTGCATGGGCGGGAACCAGACGTTGGGAGACGTGGGAGACGGGTGTTGGTGGAATGGGGCGTGGGGAGCGAAATGATGGCGTCGTTTCGGCGGACGGGTTGGCGACTGCTATCCCTCAGCCTCCAGCGCCCCGCTCTTCCAGTATTTCAGCAGGACCTGGAAGAGCAGGGCCGGGGAGATGGGCTCCCTGTCCGGGCGGCGGCCGGTGTTGTAGGTGAGGATCAGCTCCTGCCGGGCCCGGGTGATGCCCACGTAGAGCAGGCGCAGGCGTTCCGCCGCGATCTCCAGCCGGGCCTGTTGGCTGGCCTCCCCCGGGCGGTAATCGTCCAGGCTGCCCATGTGCAGCTGACGCACCTGCTCGATGGCCTCGGCCACCAGGTTCAGATTGTCCCGGACGAACCAGCGCTCCCCTCGGTAGCCATCCTCGTCCCCGCCGCTGGGGAAACTGTAGCTGTTCACGGACATGAGGTAGACCCGGTCCCACTCCAGCCCCTTGGCCGAGTGCATGGTGGAGACGGTCACCACCCCCGGGGGCGGCTCGAAGCCCAGGCTCTCCTCGTTGAAACCCAGGATCCGGGCCTTGTTCTGGGCGATCTGGTTCAGCTCCTGGGCCAGGTCCGGCAGGCGCAGATGGGGGTTCTCCCGGCTGCGCTTGGCCAGGAGCACCGCGATGCTGTGGGTCAGGGCCAGGTCCGTGGGCTCGGTGAAGAGCTCGTTGCCCAGGGTCAGCACCAGCTCGTCCACGGGCAGCACAGTGGCCGCGGTCCAGTGGCGCAGGTCCTGGCGGAACGCCTCCACCACCTCCCGGAAGCCGGGGAAATCGTCCAGCCAGGCCAGGCCGTCCAGCCAGTCGTCCTCGGGCCTGGGGAAGACGAAGCGCTCCGGCTGGTTGGCCTTGCCCAGGGCCCGGGCCAGGCGCTGCACCGGCTCGGGCAGCTCCTCCGGGGACGGGGCCGGGCTCTCCTCGCCCTCCTGAGGGCCTTTCACCCCGCCCCGCCGGGGCCACCAGACCTCCTTCCAGAGGACGGGCAGGTGGGTGGGCTCCTGGGGGCGGCTCAGGTAGAGGAGGACCGTGGCCAGGGCTTTGGCCGTGGCCCGGGTGGCGTTGTCCGAGCGGAGCAAGGTGTCGTCGAAGGGGATCTGGGCCTTGCTCAGGGCCTCGGTCAGGGTGAAGCCCCGGAAGTTGTCCGGCGTCAGGACCGCCACGGTGCGTTGAGGGTTGCGGGGCAGCCAGCGCTCCAGGCTCGTCACCACCACGTCCACCTCCTGCTGGGGCGAGAGGGCCCGGTCGAAGATGTAGACGGCCGGCTCGCCTGGGGGCGGGTTGGGTTGGGGATCCTCGGGGCCTGTGGGCTGGATCTCCGGGGGCGCCAGGGTCATCTCCGGCGGCAGCACCGGGTGCGCCTCCCGGGACCAGCGCTGGAGGAAGTTGGCCAGCTGGATGATGGGCAGGGCGCTGCGTCCGGAGAGGGAGAGGGGGCGGAATTCGGTGTTGGGCTCCTGGATGAAGCGGCGCAGGTAGCGGGGATCCGCGCTGGTGAAGGTGGTGTTGATGGCCTGGTTGGGGTCCCCCACCCGCACCCAGTTGCCGTGGGCCGCGGTGAGCAGCCCCAGCATCTGCTCCTGGAGCAGGCTGCTGTCCTGGGCCTCGTCCTCCAGCACGTAGGGCCAACGGCGCTGCATCCGCTCCAGGAAGCCCGGGTCCGATTCCAGGGCCTGGAGGGCCAGGAGGATCAGGTCGTCGAAGTCGATGGCTCCCCGGACGTAGAGGCTGCGCTGGTAGGCGCTGTAGACCGAGATCCCCAGCTCCAGCAGGGGCCAGCTCCCGGACTGCTGCTTCAGTCGGGCCTCCAGGGTCTCTGGGCTGGCCCGCAGCTCCTTGGCCGTGCGGATGACCGCCTCTGCGATCTCCACCGCGTCCTGGAAGAGATACCGTTCGATGCGTCGGGGGTTACGGAGGTGCTCGGGCTTGAGGAAGGGGCCGAAGATGTCCGGGTGGCTCTGGAGGTAGTGGCGCACCGCCTCCGCCTTGATCTCCGCCGCGGTGCGCTCGTCCAGGATGCCGAAATCCTCGCTGAGCCCCACCAGACCCGGCCGCTCCCGCACGATGTCGTGGGCCAGGCCGTGGAGGGTGCGCACCCGGTAGCCCACCCCGGGCAGCAGGCCCATCTCCTGGACGAACTGGTTGATGCGGCGGCGGAAGTTCTCCACCGCGCTGTTGGTGAAGGTGACCACCAGCACCTCCCGGTCGTCCAGGCTCTCCACGCTGGCCAGGCGCTCCACCAGCTTGGCCGCCAGCAGGCTCAAGGTGAAGGTCTTGCCGCTGCCCGGCACCGCGCTGATGCCCAGGCGTCCGCCCGTGTATTCCAGGATGTCGGCCTGCTCCGGCCGGGGGACGAAGGAGGCGCTGGTGGCGCTGTTCGTGGTCATGGTGTCGTCAAGGCGCCAAAGCGCGCCATTTTTGTCTCGTTCTTGCGTCATTCTGTCGGCCAATTCTGTCGGCCGTCATTCTGTCGGCGCCAGGATCTGCACCCCGCTGGCCGTGGACTCGGCCACCCAGCCCTCCACCGGCGAGCTGGCCTGGCTGCCCTGGTAGCGGACCCGCCACCAGAGGAGGCCGTCCCGGCTCTCCGGCCCACCCAGGATGGTCACCTGCTCCCCGGGCTGCATCTGGGCCAGGATGTCCCCGGCCGGCTTGCCCAGGTAGCCCGGCTCCCGGCGGATGTTCACCAGGCTGTTGGTGGCGTTGCGGGCCTGCTGGCCCGGGGCGAACGAGCCCGGCTCGCCGGAGGTCACCGGCGCGGCCTGCCCGGTGGGGGTGGGCGTGGGCAGGGGAGGCGGCGTCCAGACCGGCCCCTGGTTCTGCAGATCCGACAGGCTCAGGTCGTCCAGCCCCAGGAGGACCGCCGCGCCCCAGACGCTCCCCAGGGTCAGGAGGAGGAAGCCCAGGACGAGCCCCAGCCCGAAGTAGGCCCGGGTGCGTCTCTGGGCCTTGGGCTCGGGGAGGGCGCTGGGTTGGGGGGCGTCAGCCGGGATGGGTCGGGTCATCTGTCGGTGAGAACGGCAGGAGAACGCCAGCACGCAAAAATGCCAGCCTTCCGCAGACGGGCTGCATCGGGCGGGCATTGGCGTCAACCGAGGCTATCGGATTGGGCTTGGGCGCGGAGGGTCAGGAGAGCTCTCCCAGCACCCGCAGCACGCCCACGTACTGGCCCTTCATGTCCAGGCTGTTGTGGGCCAGCAGCACCGAGCCGGAGCGGCCGTCGTCCAGCTTCACCGTCATCACCCGATCCCGGTGGAGCTCCACGAAGACGTCCGTGGCGTTCAGCTTCTTGGTGCGGTAGAAGATGCGGTAGCGGCTATCGGGGCGGTAGTTGGCCTGGTTCATCTCCACGATCTCCACCTCGTCCAGGTGGGAGACTGGGCGCTCTCGGTCGTCCAGATAGAGGGTCGCTTTCATGGGCGTCCACTTTCCTTGGCTGGCTGCTGTTCCGATGGACTCGTCTCTTCCTGCCGGCTGGATGCGGCCTGAACAGGACTTTTCCCGGCTATTGTAGCAGATCCCGGGGCTTCTGGCCAAACAAAGGGGCGGGAAAACGGGCCTGGACCGGGCGCTTTTTGGGCCCTTTGCCAGAGCCTCGGCCTCCTGGTACAATCCAGGCCCGATCTGGCTTTTTCCCATCCCGAACGCCCAAACCCGCCTGCTTCCCACAGGAGCGCCTGCATGAACGCCGTCGTCCAAGCCCTCCTTCTGCTCGCCTTGCCCCTGCTGGCCATCGCCATGACCAAGCGCATCCCCTTCCTGGACTGGCTGAGCCCGGTGATGTGGTCCTACTTCTTCGGGATGGTTCTGGGCAATCTTCCGGCTTTGGGGCTGGATCCGAAGCTCTCCTCCACCTTCACGGAGATCAGCGTGCCCCTGGCCATCCCCTTGCTCCTCTTCTCCACGGAGTTCACCGCCTGGGTGCGCCACGCCCGCACTGCGGCCTTCTCCTTCCTGCTGGCGGTGGTCAGCGTGATGGTGATGGCCTTTCTGGGGGCAAGGATCTTCGCCTCGGCCACGGACGAGAGCTGGAAGGTGGCGGGGATGCTGGTGGGGGTCTACACCGGCGGCACGCCCAACCTGCTCAGCATCGGCCTGGCCCTGGACGTGCGGGAGAGCACCTACATCCTGGTCAACGCCTCGGACGTGGTGGCCAGCGGCATGTACCTGCTCTTCCTCTTCACCCTGGCCAAACCCCTGCTCAGCCGGTTCCTGCCCCCCTTCCCCGAGGCGTCCACAGCCCAGCCCCCGGCCGAGGATCTCCTGGCCCTGGGCCGAGAGCCTTCCTCCCGCCGACTCCTGGCCCGGGACATGGGCCTGGGCCTGCTGCTCAGCCTGCTCATCCTGGGGGCGGGGGTGGGGATCTCTCAACTGGTCATCGGCGGCCTCTCCGTGGCCATCGTCATCCTGACCATCACCACCCTGGGCATCGCCGCTTCCTTCTGGCCTCGGATCCGTCGCCTGCGGGGCAGCTACGCCCTGGGGGACTATTTCATTCTTCTCTTCTCCGTGGCCATCGGCACCCTGACGGACTTCAGTAGCCTGGTCCAGTCCGGCTCCGCCATTTTCGCTCTCACCGCCACGGTGGTCTTCGGGGCCGTCGTCCTCCACTATCTCCTGGCCGGCCTCTTCCGCATCGACGTGGACACGGCCATCATCACCTCCGTGGCCGCGGTCTTCGGACCGGCCTTCATCCCGCCCATCGCGGAGGTGCTGAAGAACCGGCAGGTGCTCCTCTCCGGGCTGACCACTGGGCTGGTGGGCTACGCGGTGGGCAACTACCTGGGGCTGGCCCTGGCCTACTGGCTGCGTCCGTGAAGGCGGCCGGGATGGCTGAGGTGGCACGGCTTCCCGGCCCCAACCCGCCAGAGCCCCTGTTCTCTACGCTTCGCCCTGTCCTCCCTCCACCCGGGTCAGCTGATCCAGCACATCCAGCACCATCTCGCGCACGTCCCCCCGGTTGGGCAGGGTGGCGATGAGGCCGTACATGGCCGCGGTCCGGCCAGTGGAGCCCCCCTCCTCGCTGGTCACCTGGGAGGCGGCCATGCCGGTGAGCTTGCTGAAGAGGCCCGGCGGCAGCACCTTGGCCGCGGTGCGCACCAGCCCCACCTGGAACCGGGTGGCCATCTTGTGGACCGTGAGCTTGCGGGCCGCGGCGGCCGCCTCCGCCAGGTCCGCCAGGAAGGGCTCCACCACCTTGGTGTGGGCGTGGTTCACCGTCAAGTGCAGGCTGGCCGGGAACTGCTGCCGGTCCAGGTGCCAACCCCGCAGCCCCATCTCGTCCCCCACCTGGTAGATGTCCAGGCTGTCCGAGCCGATGGCCAGGACGCTCATGGCCGGGTCGCCCAGCACCCGGAGCCCAGGGATCTCCTGGATGCCGGCCCGCAGCCGGGTGACCGCCTCCATCACCTCCCGGGTGATCCGCAGGTAGCCCTCCCGGCCCAGGAACTGCATCACCGCCCAGGCCGCGGCGATGGCTCCGCCCGGCCGGGTGCCCGTCATGGTGGGGGAGGCGTAGATGCCCCCGGGCCAGTCGGTGTGGACGAAGAACTGGTAGCGGCGCAGATCTTTGTCCCGGTAGAGGATCACCGAGGCCCCCTTGGCCGCGTAGGCGTACTTGTGCAGGTCCACGGAGATGGAGGTCACCCCCGGGACGGCGAAGTCGAAATCCGGCGCCGGGTAGCCCAGCTCCCGGACAAAGGGGAGCATGAAGCCGCCCACGCAGGCGTCCACGTGGCAGAGCAGGCCCCGATCCTGGGCCAGGGCCGCCAGCTCCCGGATGGGGTCCACCACGCCCTGGGGGTAGGAGGGCGCGGAGCCCACCAGCAGCACGGTATTGGGGGTGATGGCCGCCTCCATGGCCGCCACGTCCGCCCGGAAGTCCGGTCCCACAGGCACGTGCACCGCCCGCAGGCCGAAGTAGTGGGCCGCCTTGTCGAAGGCCGGGTGGGCCGTCCGGGGCAGCAGGATCTCCGGCTCCCGGGCCTGGGGACGGTGCTCCTTGGCCCAGTCCCGGGCCGTCTTCACCGCCATGAGGATGCTCTCCGTGCCGCCGGAGGTCATGTTGCCCACCACGCCCCTCTCCCCCAGGACGTTCCCCCGGAGCAGGCTGGCGGTCATGGCCACCACCTCCGTCTCGAAGCGGCGCAGGCTGGGGAAGGCGGTGGGGTTCAGGCCGTTCTCGGAGAAGAAGAGCCCGTAGGCCTCTTTCAGCAGCTCGCTGATCTCGTCCCCGGCGTGGAAGACCAGGCTCCAGACCCGGCCCTCCCGCCATTTGACGTCGTGCTCGCGCAGGGCCTGCATCTGGGCCAGGATCTGGTCTCGGGGGCGTCCTTCGGGGGGCAAGGCAGGGGCGAAAGGAGAGAGGGATGTGGCCCTCGCAGCGGAGTCCGTCACAGGTTAGGTCCTTTCCGGGATGGGTGTCCGGGGGAAGACGGGGTTGGGATCAGGCCAGGCGCCAGCGGCCCTCGCCGTGTTCGCCCCAGGCCAGCACCTTGACCGGGGTGATCTCGATGATCAGGTCGTATTCCTGGGATTGGGCGATGTCCCAGTCGTATTTGGAGAGGAAGAGGGGGCGCAGGGAGGCCTGCATGTCCAGGGCCGGGGCGGCCACCCCCTCCACGATGAGCACGTTGTTGGGATCCGGCAGGGCCAGGCTCACGTACCCGTGCTTGCGGATGTTCTGGCTCTTCACAGAGCGGGAGCTGATGACAATGTAGAAGCGCCCCTCGAAGAAGACGTGCCAGACTGGGGTCAGGTGGGCTCGATTGTCCGGGCGGACGCTGGCCAGCCAGCTGCAGTCCGCGTCCCCGAAGATGCTGAAGAGCTTCACGAGTTCCGGGACGTTCCGGTAGTCCTGGTAGTTGGGGCTGGTGCTCATGGAGGGTTTTCCTGGTCGTGGCGTGTGGGTCATGGTCGTTCCACCGGATTGAGGACTTCCAGCACCTGGCAGGCCACCTCGTAGCGGCCAAAGCTGGGCATGAGATAGACGCCCTGCACGTGGGGGGCCTCCTTCAGCTGGAGCAGGAGCTCCTGGGCCATCTTCACCCCTTCCTGGCGCCCGTTGGCCCCGGCTCTGCGCATGCGCTCCAGGGCCTCCGCGCTCAGGGTGATCCCCGGCACCTCGTTGTGCAGGAAGTTGGCGTGCCGATGGCTCTGCAGGGGCAGGACGCCGATGAGCACCGGCACCGGGAAGGGGCCGTGGCGCTGCTCGTAGAGGGCCAGGAAGTTCAGCCAGAGCTGGGGGTCGAAGATGGGTTGGGTCATGGTGAAGTGGGCGCCGCCGCTCACCTTGCGGTGGAAGCGGTCCACCTCCTCCTCCAGGTTGGGCCGGGTGGGGTCACAGGCCACGGCGATGGTGAAGTGACCCCGGCGTCCCATCTCCCGGCCCGAAGGATCCAGGCCCTGGTTGAAGCGCTGGATGATGCGCACCAGCCCAATGGAGTCCACGTCGTAGACCGGCGTGCTCTCCTTGGTGTCCCCCAGGCTGGGCGGGTCCCCGGTGAGGGCCAGGATGTTGCGCACGCCCAGAGCGTGGGCGCCGATCAGGTCCGCCTGGAGCCCCATGAGGGAGCGGTCCCGGGTGGTGAAGTGGAGGATGGTCTCGATGCCCACCTGCTGCTGGATGAGGACGGTCAGGGCCAGGGCGCCCATGCGCACCCGGGCCATGGGGCTGTCGGCCACGTTCACCGCGTCCGCGCCCACCGCCTTGGCGTGCCGGGCCCCCTCGATCTGCTTCTGGGCGTTGAAGCCTCGGGGCGGGTCCACCTCCACGCTGATGACGAACTTGCCCGCCCGCAGCTTCTGGAGCAAGGGGGTGGGCCCCTCGTCCCCCTCCTCGTCCACACCCCCGGTCAGGCTGACGCTCAGCCCCGCCTCCGGCTCCAGGACCGTGTAGACCGAGGCGCCGTTCTTGGCCTGCACCGGCTGGCCGCTGCGTTCGGCCCAGGCCTGGTCCAGGGCCTGGCGCATGGCCCGGATGTGCATGGGGGTGGTGCCGCAACAGCCGCCCACCAGCCGGGCCCCGTTCTCCAGGAAAGGGGCCACGTAGCGGGCGAAGTACTCCGGCCCCGCGGGGTAGAGGAAACGGCCGTCCACCCGCTCCGGGAAACCGGCGTTGGGCATGACGCTGAAGGCCGCCTCCGGGTCCGCCTGGTGCATGCGCTTCAGGGTCTCCAGGGTGGAGGCTGGCCCTACCGCACAGTTGACCCCCACCAGGTCCGCGCCGGCGGCCTTCAGCCCGGCGATGACCTCTGCCGGGGACTGGCCGGCCAGGGTGAAGCCGTCCTGGTTGTAGGTCATGGAGGCCACGATGGGCAGGTCGCAGACCTCCCGGGCGGCCTCCACGCCGATGGCCAGCTCCGCCAGGTCACCGAAGGTCTCGAAGAGGATCAGGTCCGCGCCGGCCTCCCACAGCACCGCGATCTGCTCCTGGAAGGCGGCCCGGGCCTCCTCCGGGGTCAGGGGGCCGTCGGGCTGGAGGCGCGCCCCCAGGGGGCCCACGTCCCCGGCGATGAAGAGGGCTCGGCCCGTCACCTCCCGCACGTCCCGCACCAGCTTCACGGCCCGGAAGTTCAGGTCCCGCACCTTGTGGGCCAGGTCGTACTTGGCCAGGCGCACCCGGTTGGCGCCGAAGCTGTGGGTCTTGAGCACGTCCGCGCCGGCCGCAGCGAAGGCCTGGTGGATCTCCGTCACCCAGGTGGGCCGGCTGACGACCAGGTACTCCAGGCACTGCTCTGTGCTGGCCCCCTTGGCGTAGAGCATGGTGCCCATGGCGCCGTCGGAGAGGAGGGGGTGTTGGGCTAATTTCTGCAGAAAAGGGTGTTCCATTGGGGGAGTCCTTGGGAGTCCGTCGTGAGTCCGTCCTGGTGGATCGTCCTTGTGGGTCGGGTTTTATCCCATTTTCGGCTTTTGGGGTAAAATTCGGACGCAGTCCGCGCAGGGCGAGGCGTGATGGGGTGAAGCCTGCCCTGGGCCCAAAGCGTGGGCGTTGGGATCACCGGGCCTGGTGCGTTGCGCATCGGGGTCAACGCGTTCACCGGAGAGGAACCGGGACAGGAAACGGCATGGATCAGGAAATCGCTTTGGCCTCTCTGGAGGCGACGGGTCAACAGGCCACCGCGGAGCTGGCGGTGAGCATCGTGGCCGAGGACATGCGCATCGAGCGCATCCGGGTGCCGGCCAACCGCATGGAGGGCGCCTTGATCCTGGAAGGGCGGCTGCTGCGGCCCAGCCACCAGGTCTTCGGCCGCTGGCTCCAGGCCTTCAAGGAGCAGGGCTACACGCCCATGCTGCGTCGAGCTGGGGACGGCGACTCACAGCGGGTGATCCTGCAGATCATGCCCGGCGTGCCGGCCCGCTCCAAGCCCCGGGTCTGGATCAACGGGCTCCTCTTCCTCCTGACCGTGCTGAGCACCCTCTTCGTGGGGGCCGGTTACGGCACGGACCTGGGCCAGCCCTTCAGCCTGTGGAACGGGGCGCCCTTTGCGGCCGCGCTCCTGGGCATCCTGGCCACCCACGAGTTCGGCCACTACTTCGCGGCCCAGTACCACCGGGTGGCGGTGACCCTGCCCTATTTCATCCCTATGCCCTTTGGGCTGGGCACCCTGGGGGCTTTCATCCAGATGCGAGAGCCCATTCCGGACCGGCGCAAGCTCTTCGACATCGGGGTGGCCGGCCCCATTGCCGGGCTGCTTGTGGCCTTGCCTCTGCTCTTCTGGGGGCTGAGCACCAGCTCGGTGCAGACCATCCCCTCCAACGAGCAGGTCCTGGTGGAAGGCAACAGCCTGCTGTACTATTATGCCAAGATTCTTGTTTTCGGCAAAGCCCTGCCCAACCCGATGACCGGGGAGGATGTTTTCCTCAACCAGATCGCCTTCGCCGCCTGGATCGGCCTGCTGGTCACCGCGCTGAACCTGCTGCCCCTGGGCCAGCTGGACGGCGGCCACACAGTCTTCGCCATGTTCGGCCAGCGGGCTCGCCCCATCAACATGACGGCCATGGGGGTCCTGGCCTTCCTGGGGCTGGCAGCCCTGCCCCCGGTGCAACAGGCCTTCCCCTTCCTGATCAACCTGGGCTGGATGGGCTGGTTCGTCTGGCTGCTGCTCATCCTGCTCCTGGGTGGGCCCCATCACCCGCCCACCCTGGACGACGTGACGGAGTTGGATCCCAGGCGGCGCTGGGTGGGCTACCTGGTCATCCTGATCTTCGTCCTGACCTTCACGCCCACCCCCTTCCGGCTTCTGTAGCGACGCCTCCAGGGTCCCGCCGGGCGTCCTGGAGGGTTTCTTTGAGCAGCTCTCTCCAGCAGCTCTCTCCAGCGTCTCTATCCAGCATCTCTATCCATCGTCTCTGAACGTGCATTTGAAAGAAATTCGAGCGAAAACCCATGACAAAGCCCCTCTCTTTCCAGGAAATCATCATGCGGCTCCACGAGTACTGGGCCGCCCAAGGCTGCACCATCTGGCAGCCCCACAGCGAAAAAGTGGGCGCGGGGACCATGAACCCGGCCACCACCCTCCGGGTCCTGGGGCCGGAGCCCTGGAACGTGGCCTACGTGGAGCCCTCCTTCCGCCCGGATGATGGCCGCTACGCGGAGAACCCCAACCGCATGCAGATGCACACCCAGTACCAGGTCATCCTCAAGCCGGACCCGGGCAACCCCCAGGAGCTCTACCTGAGCAGCCTGGAGGCCATCGGCCTGGACCGCACCCGGCACGACATCCGCTTTGTGGAGGACAACTGGGAGTCCCCCGCGCTGGGGGCCTGGGGCCTGGGCTGGGAGGTCTGGCTGGACGGCCAGGAGATCACCCAGTTCACCTACTTCCAGCAGGCCGGTAGCCTGACCCTGGACCCGGTGAGCGTGGAGATCACCTATGGCCTGGAGCGCATCGCCATGTACCTCCAGGGCAAGGACGAGGTCTGGGCCATCGACTTCGACGGCGTCCACACCTACGGAGAGATCTACCGGGAGCAGGAGATCGAGCACTGCGTCTACAACTTCGAGCTGGCGGACGTGGAGCGGCAGAAGCAGCTCTACCAGCTCTACAAGGCCGAGGCCCAGGCCTGCATCGAACGAGGGCTGGTGGCCCCAGCCTACGACTACATCCTGCGCCAGAGCCACACCTTCAACATCCTGGACGCCCGGGGCGCCATCGGCGTGACCGAGCGGGCCAAGTTCTTCGCGGACATGCGCCGCCAGACCCGCCAGGTGGCGGAGCTCTACGTGGAGCAGCGCCAGCGGCTGGAGTTCCCCTGGCTGCGGGACGGCGCGGACCAGGGCTCGAGCCAGGAGCAGGCCGCCAGCCAGGCCCAGGTGGAGGAGGCGGAGACTCAGACCCCCGTCACCGCGCCCCAGACCTTCCTCCTGGAGCTGGGGACCGAGGAGCTTCCCCCTGGGGACGTGGTCCACGGCATCCAACAGCTCCGGGATCTCCTCGGCCGGCTCCTGGAGGAGGCCCGGCTGGAGCACGGCCCCCTCACCGTCACCGGCACGCCCCGGCGGCTGGTGGCCCTGGTCAAGGAGCTGGCCCCCCGCCAGGCGGACCAGGAGATGGAGCGGCGAGGCCCTCCCGCGGACCGGGCCTTCGACGCCGCAGGCCAGCCCACCAAGGCCGCCCTGGGCTTCGCCCGCAGCCAGGGCGTGGACGTGGCGGATCTGGTGGTGCGGGACAAGTACGTCTACGCGGTGAAACGGGTGGAAGGGCGCCCAACCCAGGAGGTCCTGCCTGAGCTCCTCCTCCAGCTCATGGAGAGCCTGCGCTGGAACAAGACCATGCGCTGGAACCAGACCAACGTGGGTTTCCCCCGGCCCCTGCGCTGGATCCTGGCCCTCTTCGGCGACCAGGTGACGCCCTTCACCTGGGGCGGGGTGGCCAGCGGTCGAGTGAGCCGAGGCCCCCGCTTCGCGGATGCGGCGGCCCATCTGCCCCCCGGCGGCTTCACCACCTTCACCGTGCCCCACGCCGACGCCTACCTGGAGGCAGTGGCCGCTCGAGGCGTGGTCCTGGACCGGGAGGAGCGGCGTCAGCGCATCCAGGAGCAGGTGGCGCGCCTGGCCCAGGAGGTGGGGGGCGTCACGCCGGAGGACCCGGCGCTGCTGGACGAGGTGACGGACCTGGTGGAGGCCCCCTACGCGGTGCGGGGTGCCTTCGAGGAGCGCTTCCTGGAGCTGCCCCAACCGGTGCTCATCGCGGTGATGAAGAAGCACCAGCGCTACTTCCCGGTCATCTCCCAGGAGACGGAGCAGCTCCTGCCCTACTTCGTCACCGTGGCCAATGCGGACCGCCTGGCCCATCCCGAGGTGGTGCGGGCCGGGAACGAGGGGGTGATCCGGGCCCGCTACGCGGACGCGGCCTTCTTCTACCGCCACGACACGGCCCAGCCTCTGGAGAGCTTCACCCCCCGGCTGGCCACCCTCACCTTCCACGAGAAGCTGGGCTCCATGCTGGACAAGGTGCACCGGCTGGAGAAGCTGGCGCCCCAGATCGCCCAGATGCTGAGCGCTTCGGAGGAGGAGCAGGCCATCACCCGCCGGGCCGCGGCCCTCTGCAAATCGGACCTGGTCACCTCCATGGTCATCGAGATGACCAGCCTCCAGGGCATCATGGGGGAGATCTACGCCCTGAAGAGCGGGGAGCCGCCAGAGGTGGCCCGGGCCATCCGGGAGCACTACCTGCCCCGCTTCGCCGGGGACGAGACGCCCGGCTCCCTGCCCGGCCTGGCTCTGAGCCTGGCGGACAAGCTGGACAGCCTGGCTGGGCTCTTCGGCGTGGGGGTGACGCCCCGGGGCAGCGCAGATCCCTTCGGCCTGCGTCGAGCCGCCCTGGGCATCGTCCACAACCTGCTGGCCGCCCAGGTGGACTTCAGCGTGCAGGAGGGGCTGCACCGGGCCGCCGCCCTCTACCAGCAGGTGGCCATCGGCGAGGAGGCCCTGGCCGCCGCCCGGGATTTCGTCCAACGCCGGCTCCAGGGCGTCCTCCTGGAGCGGGGCTTCCCCCACGACGTGGTGGAGGCGGTGCTGGCCGTCCGGGGGGACAACCCCTACCGGGCCCTGCGAGCCTGCCAGGCCTTGGCCCAACTGGTGACGGAGCCCTGGTGGCCCCAGGCCTTCACCGCCTACGCCCGCTGCGCCCGCATCGTCCGGGGCGTGGAGGAGGATCTGCCCCTGAACCCCGCGGCCTACACCACGGAGGAGGAGCGGCAGCTCCACGCCGCCTACGAAGCGGCCGCAGCTCGCCTGGCCCAGGCCCCGGAGCCCGCGGAGCTCCTGGGGGAGGCGCTGCGGGCGCTCCAGGAGCCCATTGACCGCTTCTTCGAGGCGGTGCTGGTCAACGCGGAGGATGAGACGGTGCGCCGGGCCCGGCTGGCCCTGGTCCAGCACATCGCCCGACTGCCAGCCTCTGTGGCGGACCTGAGCAAGCTGCAGGGTTTCTAGGCGGGAAGAGCCTGCCGAAGCATTGCTGCGGACATCCACGCGAGAGGGCCCGGGGAACAACTCCCCGGGCCCTCTCGCTGCACTGTCCGATCGCCTTCCAACCCAACTGCCCAACCCAAAAGCCTGGCGGGCAGGAGATCGACTGCGAAGTGGGAGAGGATGGGTGGGTTGCGCAGCCCACCCATCCCCAGAGGCGGCTAGTAGATGGCGACTAGTAGATGTCGTTCACGGTGTTGTAGACATTGAACTTGCCCGTGGGCGTCATCAGATCCTTGATGCGGGCGATCTCCTCCAGGGTCTCGTCGTCGTAGATGACGATCTCCCCGGTCTTGCCTGGCTCGTCCGGCTTGCCCCAGACGCTCACCCAGACCTCGGTGCCGTCCATGTTGTACTCCATGTGGACGGCCCGGCCGTAGTCGGCCACCTGCCAGCACTTGGGCGGCGCGGTGATGTCGTCCTTGGCCAGGACGCAGACGCTGCGCTGGATCTCCTCGTCCGGGTTGAGGACGAAGTCCATCCAGATCCACTTGCTCTTGGGGTGGGTCTTGAGGAAGAGGCTGCCGCCGCCCAGGAGCTCGATCTTGCGCACCACCTTCCAGGCGTAGTCCGGGTTCCCTTCCGGATCCGTGCCGATGACGGCCAGGAGCCCTTCGCCCAGGTGAGTGGTGCCCCAGACCGGCCCGTACTCCGGATCGATCCAGTTGGCGCCTCGGCCCGGGTGTGGGATCTTGCCCACATCGGTGATGGCCACCACCTTGCTTTCCTTGGCGTCCACCACCACGATCTTGTTCCGCTGGTTGGCCGCCACCAGGAAGTAGCGCTTGGTGGCGTCCCAGCCGCCGTCGTGGAGGAAGCGCTCCGCCTCGAGCATCTTGATGGTGGGGTTGTTGGGGTCTGTGTAGTTCACCAGCCAGACCTGGCCCGTCTCCTTGACGTTCACGATCCACTCCGGCTTGAAGTGGGAGGCCACGATGCTGGCCACCCGGGGCTCGGGGTGGTACTCCTCGGTGTCATAGGTGTAGCTGCGGGTGCTGACGATCTTCAGCGGCTCCAGGGTCTGGCCATCCAGGATGACGAAGTGGGGCGGCCAGTAGCAGCCGATGATGGCGTACTTGTCGTAGAAGTCGCCTTCCTCGCCCTTGTATTTGCTCACGTCGATGGAGCGGGCGTCGTAGCAGGCCCGGCTTTCGGCCACCTTGTCCGGCTTCTCCATCCACAGGTCGATCAACACGGCCTTGCCGTCCCGGCCGATGACGTAGACGTAGCGGCCCGTAGCGGACATGCGGGAGATGTGCACCGCGTAGCCTGTGTCCACCACGTTGACGATCTCCTTCGTGTCCCCGTCGATGATGGCCACCTGGCCCGCGTCCCGCAGGGTCACGGAGAAGTAATTCTGCCAGTTGCGGTCAGTTTGGGGCTCGGTGGGGCGATCCTCCGGGGGCACGAGGACCTTCCAGGTGTCCAGCATGTCGGCCAGGGACATCTCCGGCGGCTGGGGCGGCTCGTTCTGGACGAACTTGGCCATGAGCTCCGTCTCTTCCTGGGTCAGGATGCCCTGCTTGCCCCAGTCGGGCATGCCCTTGGGGGTGCCGTTGTAGATGATGGAGGCCAGGGCCAGGGTGCCCTTGGGCAGGGTCTTGTCCGGGGTGAGGGCCGGGCCCGTGGCGCCCTTGCGCAGCACGCCGTGACAGCCGGAGCAGCGCTGGAACCAGATCTCCGACGCCTTGGCGAACTCCTCGTCCGTCAGGGGCGGGGGCTCCAGCTCGCTAGGGGCCGCGGCCACCTCCTCCGGCGCTGGCATGGAGATCTCCTCCTCGCCGGTCAGGCTGGCCAGGTAGGCCACCGCCGCGTCCAGCTCCTCCGGCGAGAGGACCTGGGCCAGGGTGGTGGGCATCTGCCCTTCCAGGCAGGGGCCGCCGGGGCATTCCGGCACCACGAAGGCGTTGGGATCCACGATGGATTCCCGGATGTACTCCTCGGGCGTGGTGGCCTTGCCGGTGTAGTCGGGGCTGGCGATCCACTCCGCGGCCATCTTGCCGATGTCCGAGAGGTCCGGCCCGATGGCGCCCTGGGCGTTGGGCACGCCGGGGATCACGTGACAGGCGCCGCAGCCCCCCTTCTGGAAGGCGGCCAGGGCCAGCTCCATGTCCACCTCACCGCCGCCCTCGGCTGGCGCGCTCTCCTCCGGGGCCGCTGCCTGCGGCTCCGGCGTGGCCGTGGGCGGCTCTGGGGTGGGCGTGGGGGCCTCGGTGGGGGCCTCAGTAGCCACCTCCTGGACCGCGGCTGGCTCTGCTGTGGGTTCCTCCTTCTCTTTCTTGCCGCCACAGCCTGCCAGCAGAGCCAGGAGCAGCAGAGCAATGACGGTCAACAACAGGATGCGGAATCTCTTCATGGTTACCCCCTGGGTTGTGGATGAGATCGGCCTGCGGATCTTCGTCGTGGCTGATGGGTTGAGCTGCTGGGTCCAACAGAATCAAAAAAGGCAGGTGGATGGCTCCCTCCGGGCAGATGTCCTCGCAGGCCATGCAGTAGACACAGAGATGGGGCGCTCGGAGAAAGGCCTTCCCGCCTTCCTGGGCCAAGGCATGGGTGGGGCAGACATCCACGCAGCGGTGGCAGCCCCGACATCGCTCTTCGTCGATCTGTGGCAGTGGAACCGAGGTCATGGGCGCCTCAGGGTGAAACAGCCGGGGGCGAGATGGCGTCACGGCGCTTCTCTCACCGTGATCCCCTCTCACTGTGCTCTTCTCCCATTGTGACAGATGAAGGGCGGGAGCGCTGCGACTTATGTCTCAACCGGGCGCGAAAAAGCCCGACTTCGCGCGAAGTCGGGCTTTCCTGGACAACTGTTTGAGGAATTGGGCCGGGTCTCGTCAGCCCCGGGCCTCCTTGACCAGCCGCTCCGGATCCAGGATCACGATCCGGTGCCGGTCGAAGCGCAGGATGCCGTCTGCGGCCATGTCCCGCAGGGCCCGGCCCACCATCTCCCGGACGGTGCCCAGGCGGCTGGCCATCTCCTCCTGGGTCATCAGCCGGGGGATGCTCTCCCCGGGCTGGCCGTGGATCTGGGCCAGGAGCAGGCAGGCCAGTCGCCCCCGCACGCTGCGCATGGTCAGATCCTGGACCAGCTGCACCAGGTGGCGGGTCCGTTTGGCGATGCTCTCCACCAGGGCCCAGGCCAGGTCGGGGTGATCCTGGGCGATGCGTTGCAGATCCGGGCGGCAGATGCACCAGAGCACCGCGTCGGTCCGGGCCACCGCGGTGACGGGATTGGGGCCGCCGTCAAAGGCGGCCACGTCGTTGAAGGTGTCCCCGCAGCAGATGACGTGGAGGATCTGCTCCCGGCCCTGACACGAGATGTGGCAGGCCTTCACCTCCCCCTTCTCCACGATGAACAGGCCAGCGGAGGGCTCGCCTTCGGAGAAGATGACGGCCCCGGCTTTGAACTCCAGACGTTGGGCTGTCCGGGCCAGGGCCTGGAGGACAGGGAGGTCCAGATGCCGGAAATAGGGCACCCGACGGAGAACGTCGATGGCGGTCTGGGTCTGGTGGCGGGTCTGCTGGGTGACGGAAGCGGTCATGACGTTCGTTCCACTTGAAATCCTGGGCGTCCTCGGGCCTCTCTCTTCGATTGTACACCGGTGGGCGCAGTTACGCAATCCAGCCTGGAGCGGTGGAGAGGGCCCCAAGTTAGCCCTGTGGAGACCGATCTATCTGCCGCGGATCGTCGGATCTGCAACGCGTCCCGCCTTGACATTTCCTCGAGGCGGGAGTAGACTGAGTTCACATAGTGAAAAGGCTGTTCAACCATGCCCATGCCCGGAAATGAACCCTACCCCGGCACCCAGGCCGTGCGGCGGGCCCTGGCCCTGCTCAAGGCCTTCGCCGAGGCCGAGCCTGAGCTGGGGCTGAGCCATCTAGCCAAGAAAGCGGGCCTCAACCGCACCACCGCCTACCGGCTCCTGACCGCCCTGGAGAGCGAGGGGTTCGTGGTCCGTCACGGGGAAGGGGACGGCTACCGGCTGGGCCCCATGGCCATTGTCCTGGGCAAGTGGGCCCTGCGGGCCAACGACCTGCGCTCGGTGAGCCGGGACGAGCTGGCGGCCCTGGCCCGGCAGACCCGGGAGACGGCCACTCTGGAGGTGCTCCGCGGCCAGCAGATCCTGATCCTGGACGAGGCCCTGGGCACCCATCTGGTGGGCGCCACCCCTTCCGTGGACACCCTCTGGCCCGTCCACGCCACCTCCACGGGCAAGGCCATCCTGGCCCACCTGCCAGCTGCAGAGCGTCGAACAGCGCTCTCCCTCCCCCTGGAGCGCTTCACGGAGCAGACCATCACCTCCCCCAAGATGCTGGAAGAGGAGCTGGCCCGGATCCGGGCCCAGGGCTACGCCACGGCCTTCGAGGAGCTGGAGCAAGGCTACGCCGCGGTCAGCGCCCCCATCTTCGACATGGACGACCGGGTGGTGGCGGCCATCAGCGTGGGCGGGCCCAGCGTTCGGCTTGCCCCCGCCCGGCTGAGAGAGCTGGCCCCTCTGGTCCAGGCGGCGGCCCAACGCATCTCCCAGCGCCTGGGCCACGAGCCGGCCTCGCAACAAACCAGGCCTTGACACCCCGCAGATTCAATCAGGAAAGGCTGGATCCATGCCCATCCCAACGCCCTTCTACCCCCGCACGTCGACCCTTTCCGAGAGCCACGAGTGGAGCGAATGGGCCGGCTACCTGGCCGCGGTCACCTACGAGCCCACCCACGACCGAGAGTACTGGGCGGTGCGCAACGCCGCTGGCCTGCTGGACGTGACGCCTCTGTTCAAGTACGAGATCCGGGGGCCGGAGGCCGAACGGGCGGTGAACCGCATCATGACCCGGGACGTGAGCCGTTGCCGGGTGGGCCAGGTCATGTACTCCCCCTGGTGCGACGAGGATGGCTTCGTCATCGACGACGGCACGGTGGCCCGCCTGGCCCCGGATCGCTTCCGGGTCACCGCGGCGGACCCCAACCTGCGCTGGTTCCAGGATTGCAGCTTCGGCCTGGATGTGGAGGTGGTGGACGTCTCCCGGGAGCTGGCCGCCCTGGCCCTGCAGGGGCCCAAGTCCCGGGATGTGCTGGTGGCCGCCACCGGGGACTCGGCGCTGGCCGGGTTGGGCTACTTCCGCCTGGCCGAGACTCACCTGGCCGATGCGCCCATCACCGTGAGTCGCACCGGCTACACCGGGGATCTGGGCTACGAGCTCTGGATGGCCCCGGAGCACGCCCTGGCCGTCTGGGACCGGCTGCTGGAGGTGGGGCGGGACTACGGCCTCCTGCCCATTGGCCTGGCCGCCCTGGACATGGTGCGCATCGAGGCCGGTCTCCTGCTCATCGAGGTGGACTACATCTCCAGCCACAAGGCCCTGATCCCCGCCCAGAAGTCCACCCCCTTCGACATCGGCCTGGGCTGGACGGTGAACCTGGAGAAGGAGGCCTTCGTGGGGCAGCCGGCCCTGGTCCGGGCCAAGGCTCAGGGGCCCACCTGGTCCTTCGTGGGGCTGGAGATCGACTGGATCAGCCTGGAGGAGCTCTTCGGCAAGGTGGATCTGCCGCCCCAGGTCACTGGCCGGGCCTCCCGCTCCCCCATTCCCATCTACCGGGGCGGCCGTCAGATCGGCCAGGTGACCAGCAGCGTCTTCTCCCCCATCCTGAAGAAGTACGTGGCCATCGGCACGGTGGAGCCCAAGGAGGCCCAGCCTGGCTCCTCGGTGGAGATCGAGATCACCGTGGAGTATCACCGGGAGCGAGCCCGGGCCACCCTGGTGCGGCCGCCCTTCTTCAACCGGGCCCGCACGCTTTGAGGGAGCGGCTGAACGGCAAACAGAGACAACGGCAAACAGAGATGGAGATGGAGACCAGAGAGGGTGTTGCCGGCATGATCGGATGGAGCAGCACGCCTCAATCGCCCAATCACCGAACCACCAAACCCAAACCAAACGCCTCATGTCCCAAAAATACGATGCCATCGTGATCGGCGGCGGCCACAACGGACTGGTCACCGCAGCCTATCTGGCCAAGGCGGGCAAGCGGGTGCTCGTCCTGGAGAAGCGCTACCTGGTGGGGGGCGCCAGCGTCACGGAGGAGGTCTACCCGGGCTTCAAGTTCTCTGTCTTCTCCTACGTGGTCAGCCTCCTGCGCCCGGAGATCATCCGGGACCTGAACCTGCCCAAGCATGGCCTGACCATCCTGCCCCTGGAGAGCACCCTGACCCCGCTGCCCAACGGGGACTACATCTACCGGGACGCGGACCACTTCCGCACTCTGCGGGACATCGCCCGCCACTCCCAGCGGGACGCGGAGGCCTATGAGGAGTATGGCCGGGCCATGTACTTCATGGCCAAGGCGGTGAAATTCATCCTGGGCATGGTGCCGCCGGACCCCACCAGCTTCCACCCTGAGGATCTCCTGGGCCTGGCCAAGACGGCCAACAACTTCCTGGGCCTGGAGGAGGAGCAGCTCTACACCCTGGTCAAGCTGATGACCATGAGCGCCGCGGACTTCGTCTCCGAGTGGTTCGAGACGGATGGCCTGCGGGCCACCCTGGCGGCCAGCGGCATCATCGGCACCTTCCTGGGGATCCGCTCCCCGGGCACGGCCTACGTGCTGCTCCACCACTATATGGGCGAGATCGACGGCGCCTTCCGAGCCTGGGGCTTCGCCAAAGGCGGGACCGGCGGCATCGCGGAGGCCATCGCCAGCGCGGCCCGGGAGTTCGGCGCGGAGATCCGCACGGAGGCGCCGGTGGCAGAGGTGCTGGTCAAGGACGGCCGGGCCGTGGGCGTGGTCCTGGAGAGCGGCGAGGAGATCCAGGCGGACGTGGTGGTCTCCAGCCTGGACCCCAAGGTGACCTTCCTGAAGCTGGTGGATCCCCGGCAGCTGCCCCCGGAGCTGGTGGAGGACATCCGCAAGTTCAACATCCGAGGCTCCTCGGGCAAGGTGAACCTGGCCCTGGATGGCCTGCCGGAGCTCACCTGCATGCCCGGCTACGGACGTCACCTGGCCGGGGCCATCTCCATCAGCCCCAGCGTGGAGTACATGGAGCGGGCCTACGACGACGCCAAGTACGGCCGCTTCTCCCGCCGCCCCTACGTGGACGTCATCATCCCCTCCATGATCGACCCGGACATGGCCCCGCCAGGCAAGCACGTCATGTCCTGCTTCGTCCAGTACGCGCCCTACGAGCTGGCCGAGGGCACGTGGGACGAGCAACGAGAGGCCTTCGGGGATGCGGTGGTGGACGCCCTGTCCGAGTTCATGCCCAACCTGAAGGAACGGATCCTCTACCGGCAGGTGCTCACGCCCCTGGACATCGAGCGCATGGTGGGGATCACCCAGGGGAACATCTTCCACGGTGAGCTCTCCCTCTCCCAGCTCTTCTTCCTGCGGCCAGCGCCGGGCTACGCCAAGTTCCGCACGCCCATTCGCAACTACTACCAGTGCGGCTCCGGGGCCCATCCTGGCGGGGGGATCACCGGCGCACCGGGTCGCCTGGCGGCCCTGGAGATCCTGAAGGACCAGCGCAAGAAGTAGGGATGTGGGAGGCGGAAGCGGCGCCCTGGCTCCTGGCTTTCCGCCCCATCCCAATCGACCAATCAACGAGCCACCCAATCAACCTTTTTGCCATGAACGAACGCTACGACGCGGTGATCATCGGCGGCGGCCACAACGGACTGGTCGCCGGGGCGCTGTTGGCCAAGGCCGGCAAGCGGGTGCTGATCCTGGAGAAGCGACAGACCCTGGGCGGCAGCGCGGCCACGGAGGAGATCTTCCCGGGCTTCAAGTTCAACACCGGCGGGGAGGACGCGGGCCTCTTCCGGCCCGAGCTGGTGAAGGAGCTGGCCCTGGAACGCCACGGCTTGACCTGGCTGGAAGGCCCCGCGGTGGCCTTCGCGCCCCGGGAGGATGGCCCTGGCCTGACCCTCTGGCGGGACCCCACCCGCACCCAGGCGGAGCTGGCAGGGCGGATCTCCGCCAAGGAGGCGGCCAGCTACCACCGCTTCACCCAGCTGGTGGCCCGCATGGCCCAGGTCCTGGACCGGGCCATGCTCCAGACGCCGCCCAACCCCAAGGAGTTCGATCCCCGGGAGCTGCTGCCCTGGGCCATGACCGGCCTGAAGCTGCGCCAGCTGGGCAAACGGGACATGATGGAGTTCCTGCGCATCCTGCCCATGAGCGT
>CAYQEB010000008.1:0-1077 GCA_964416395.1 uncultured Caldilineaceae bacterium
TGGTAGTGCAGGGGCGACCCTGTGTGAGAGTAGGCCGCTGCCAACTCCCCCTTTTTTTGACATAATCAAAAAGCCAGACCCGAAGGGGCCTGGCTTTTTTGTTGCCTGAATTGATTGCTCGGAAGTTGGTTCCGAATCTTGGTTCGGACCTCTCCTCCCTTCTATCCTGCAATCGGCTAGAAGAAGAGCTTGGCCAGGCCCAACGCCCCCTGTTTCCACGGGACCCGGTGGGTGACGCCCGATTCCTGCTGGAATTCCTCCAGGTGCTCCAGGTACCACTGGTAGTTCCGGATCAACGCCTCTTTGTTGGAGTATTTGGGCTCCCAGCCCAGGACTCGCTGGGCCTTTTCGATGGAGACGAACGAGTCTTTGCTGGCTGTCTCATAGACCCATTTGTAGAGCGGAGAGATGCCCAGCTTCTCCAGCAGGCGCAGGGTCCAGATGGCAGGGCCCGCGGGCAGGGGAACGATCTTCTTGCCGAAGCCTGCATAGTCCAACACCGCCTGGTAGTCCTCCTTCATGGTGGTGAACTCCTTGGCCCCAATGTTGAACGTGTCGTTGGTCAGTTCGCAGGGGAGGGTGGCGGTCAGGTAGATGGCCTCGCACAGATCCTCCACATCCAGAAGCTGGTACCGGTTGTTCCCGCTGCCCAGCATGGGGAAGTTCTTCCCGTCCTTGGCCCAGTCGTAGAAGAGGGCGAAGACCCCCAGCCGCTCTGGCCCCACAAAGGACTTGGGGCGGATGATGGGGATGCACATCCCCCTGTCCCGATACTCCTGGCAGATGGCCTCCGCCTGGACCTTGCACTCACCGTAGGGCCCCACCCCGTCCAGCTTATCGTCCTCGCTCAGGGGATGGTGGTCCGGGATGCCGTAGACCGCGGTGGAGGAGATGTGGATGACTCGCTCCACCTGGTGCTCGTAAGCGGACTGAAGCACGTTGCGGATGCCGTCGATGTCCGTGGAGTAGATGTCCTCCGGCGGGTAGAGGGGCAGGGCGGCCGCGGTGTGCACCACGATGTCCACCCCCTGCATGGCCTGGTCCACCGCCGCCTTGTCGCGGATGTCCCCGGTGAGG
>CAYQEB010000008.1:1177-10529 GCA_964416395.1 uncultured Caldilineaceae bacterium
CACCCCCTGCATGGCCTGGTCCACCGCCGCCTTGTCGCGGATGTCCCCGGTGAGGACCGTCACCTGCTTCCGCTCCGGGTAGTCGAATGGGGCAATGTCCAGGGAAACCACCTTGTGCCCCCGGGCCAGCAGGTAGCGGACCAGGTTGATCCCCAGGAAACCGGCGCCCCCGGTGATCAGAAAGGTCTTGGTCTCTACAGCCTGCTTTTCAGACGGTTCCGGGGCCTGCTCCTGGGCCGTCTCCGCTTCGTTGATTGTCGTCGCCATGGGTGATGCCTCCAATGTCGTTGCGATTCTCCGGTCTCAAGCCAGGGCCAGGACGCCTCAAGCGCCAGGGCCGTCCTGGCCTCACAGCCACTGCTGCAACAGAGCTCGGGTGGAGTCGAAGGCCAGCTCATCCGGCAGCTCACCCGGCCCGAACCACTCCGCTTGTTCCGCGTCGTCCCCGGCCCGAACCTGGGCGGACAGAGGGGCCAGGGGCTCGACTCGGTAGGCCAGGACGATGCCCCGCTGCTGGCCGTTGGCCTCGGTCATGGGATAGATGTCCAGCAGTTGGACCACCTGCACCTCCAGGCCCACCTCTTCCTGCAGCTCTCGCTTCAAGGCGTCCTCCGGCATCTCCCCGGCGTCCATGTACCCACCGGGCAGGGACCACTGGCCCCGAGCGGGATCCACGGCTCGCTTGATCAGCAGCACCCGCCCGGCGCGGATCACCAGGCCGATGACCGCCACCTTGGGGTCCTGGAAGTAGACAAAGCCGCACTTTGGGCAGACCGGGCGGACTTGGCCGAAGCGGTGGAGGGCCTCCAGCGGCGTGGCGCAGTATGGGCAGTAAACATAGGGTCCATTCATCACAGATGTCTCACAGATGTCTCCGTCACAACGGTCGATTATAGCCCAAAACCCGGCGGCTGGCGAAACCAGGCAGGTGGTGTATAATTTCTACGACTGCGTTCCCCTTTTTCCGTTTCCCATTGTCTTTCCCTTTGTTCGCTCTGGAGGCAGACCCATGACCGCCCACCCTTCTTCCGCCCACCCCAGCACGGACGACAGCCGGGCTGCCCTGGAACAGGCGCAAGCTGCCTTTCTCCGGGCCTATCCCGATTTCGCGACCACCCACATCCTGGACGAGCTGCGGGCCTCGGACTACGAGCGCCTGGACCGGCTGGGCCACATCTATCTGGACTACACCGGCGGTAGCCTCTACGGGGACTCCCAGCTTCGCCGCCACATGGACCTCCTGCGCAACAACGTCTTCGGCAATCCCCACTCGGACAACCCCACCTCCTCCGCCGCCACCCGCTTGACCGAGGAGACCCGGGCGAACATCCTGGACTACTTCAACGCCTCCCCGGACGAGTACGTGGTCATCTTCACGCCCAACGCCAGCGGCGCCCTGAAGCTGGTGGGAGAATCCTACCCCTTCTCCCCCGGCAGCCGCTACCTCCTGACCTTCGACAACCACAACTCGGTCAACGGCATCCGGGAGTTCGCCCGAGCCAAAGGAGCGGCGGTGGACTACGTGCCCGTCATGCCCCCGGACCTGCGCCTGAATCGGGAGCGGCTCCTGGGCTTCCTGGAGCAGGCCGAACCCGGCGCGCACAACCTCTTCGCCTACCCGGCCCAGTCCAACTTCTCCGGTGTGCAGCACCCCCTGGACTTCATCCCCATGGCCCAGGAGCGGGGCTGGGACGTGGTGGCGGACTGCGCGGCCTTCGTCCCCACCAACCGCCTGGATCTGAGCCGCTGGCATCCGGATTTCGTCTCCATCTCCTTCTACAAGATCTTCGGCTATCCCACGGGGCTCGGCTGCCTGCTGGCCCGGCGCACCAGCCTGGAGAAGCTGCGACGGCCCTGGTTCGCCGGGGGGACCATCACCATGGCCTCGGTGCAGGGGGATGGCTACTGCCTGGCGGAAGGGGAGGCGGCTTTCGAGGACGGCACCATCGACTACCTGAACATCCCCGCGGTGAAGATCGGCCTGGACCACATGCGGACCATCGGGATCGACACCCTGCACCGGCGCGTCCACGACCTGACCGCCTGGCTGCTGGACGGGCTGTTGGCCCTGCGTCACAGCAACGGCATGCCCCTGGCGCGGATCTACGGCCCCACGGACACCCAGGAGCGGGGTGGGACGGTCGCCTTCAATTTCTACGATCCAGATGGGGAGTTGGTGGACTACCGGCGGGTGGAGGCCCTGGCCAGCCAGGCCAATATCTCCCTGCGCACCGGCTGTTTCTGCAACCCCGGCGCCGGCGAGATCGCCCACGGCCTCACCGCGGAGGAGATGGCCGAGGCCTTCAAAGATGAACACCGCATGACCCTGGACCAGTTCCTGGCGGTGGTCCTGCGCAAGCACGGCAAGAGCGCCGGGGCCATCCGGGTCTCCCTGGGCATCGCCACCAATTTCGCGGATGTGCACCGCTTCCTGGACTTCGCCGCCGACTTCGTGGACAGACGGGCTGCGGCGATCTGAGCTGGGGAAAGTTGCTCCCAGGGGAGTTTGTTCCGAAGGAGATCCACCCCCGGCCCGGGGGCGCGGAAACAGGGCGCCGGGACAGCGAAGGGTTGGATCGGAGGACGGGCTCCGGGTTGCCGAACCGGTTCATCCCATCCTCTAGCGGCCCATCACCTCTCTTCCCCGCGCACGCGCTCCTGCTCGTAGCGGATCTCCTCGGCCTGGCCATTCCGGAAGACCCGCACCTTGGGCGCGCTGGTCTCGCTGATCACCCGGCCCCGTTTGACGCAGACCAGGGGCGTGGCCAGGGTGCGCAGGGCGTCCCGGTCGGTGGGGGCGTCGAAGAGGACCAGGTCCGCCTGCTTCCCGGGCTGGATGCCGTAGCTCTCCGTCAGCTCCAGGACCCGGGCCGCGTTCTCCGTGACCAGATCCCAGACCCGGGGCACCTCCTCGTAGCCGCTCATCTGGGCGATGTGCAGGGCCAGGAAGGCGGCGTGGAGCATGTTCCCCGTCCCCAGAGGGTACCAGGGGTCCATCACCGAGTCGTGGCCCACCGCCACGTTGATCCCGTACTCCAGCAGCTCCTTCACCCGCGTCATGCCTCGCCGTTTTGGATAGCTATCGAAGCGCCCCTGCAGGATGATGTTGTCCGGTGGGTTGGCGATGATGTGCATCTCTGCCCGCTTGAGCCAGCCAAAGAGCTTGAAGGCGTAGGCGTTGCTGTAGGAGTGCATGGCCGTGGTGTGGCTGGCCGTGACCCGCCCCTGCATGCCTCGGGCCAGGGTCTCCCCGGCCATCACCTCCACGAAGCGGGATTGGTCGTCGTCCGTCTCGTCGCAGTGGACGTCTATGGGCCGGTCGTACTTTTCCGCCAGGCGGAAGGCGATGTGGATGCTCTCCACCCCCATCTCCCGGGTGATCTCGTAGTGGGGAATGGCGCCCACCACGTCCGCGCCCAGGCGCAGGGCCTCCTCCATCAGCTCCTCCCCCCGAGGATAGGAGAGGATGCCCTCCTGGGGGAAGGCCACCAGCTGCAGGTCCACCAGATCCCGGCACTCCTCCTTCACCTCCAGCAGGGCTTTCAGCGCGACGAAATTCGGGTCGCAGACGTCCACGTGGGAGCGGATGTGAAGGGCCCCCTGGGAGGCGTACCACTTGATCCCCTCCACTGCTCGGCGTTTCACGTCCTCGTGGGTCAGGCTCTGCTTGCGCACGGACCAGCGCTGGATCCCCTCCAACAAGGTGCCGGACTCGTTGTGGCCGGCGTCCCCCTCGGTCAGCACCGCGTCCAGGTGGCAGTGGGGCTCGATGAGGGGCGGCGAGACCAGCAGCCCCTGGGCGTCCACGGTGCGGGCTGCCTTCGGAGGAAGGCCGGGCGCCACCGCCGCGATCGCTTCCCCTTGGATGCCGATATCCACCACCTGACCGCTGCGCAGCCGGGCGTTCTTGATGAGCAGATCGTACACGGATCACCTCGTCTTTCTCGGGTGTGGGCCAGGATCGGTCCTGGCGGCAGGTCGGTCAGGCCTCCCGCCGGTAGGGCTTCAACAGGGCGGCCGGGTAGTTGGCGTTGCGTCCGGCCAGGGCCAGGGCGGCGATGGTCACCAGGTAGGGCAGGGCCAGGAGCGCCTGGTAGGGGAGCTGGAAACCGGCAGCCTGGAGGCGCAACTGCAGGGCCTGGAAGCCGCCGAAAAGCAGCGCGCCGGCCAGCACCTTCCAGGGGGACCAGTTCCCGAAGATGACCAGGGCGATGGCCACCCATCCCCGGCCGGCGATGATGCCGAAGGTGAAGGCGCCCAGCTGGGCCAGGGAGAGGAAGGCGCCCCCCAGGGCCATGAGCCCGCCCCCCAGGGCCAGGGCCACAAGCCGGGTGCGGAAGACGTTGACCCCGGCCACGTCCGCGGCCTCGGGGTTCTCCCCCACCGCCCGCACGTTCAGGCCAAAGTTCGTCCGGTTGAGCAACCACCAGAGCAGAGGCACCAGCAGCAGCCCAAGGTAGGTCAGGGAGTACTGCTCGAAGAGGGGCGTGAGGGGCCCCAGGGCGTTCCCCAGGCTCAGCTGGGGGAAGGGATCGATCTGGGGGGGCACCCGCTGCTCCCCGAAAAGGAGGCGGAAGAGGTAGAGGGCTAGGCCGCCGGTGAGCAGGGTGACCCCGATGCCCGAGACGTGTTGGTCCACGCCCAGGGTGACGGTGAGCAGCCCCATGAGCAGCCCCGCCAGGATCCCCGCCAGGACCGCCCCGGCCACCCCCAGCCAGAGCGAACCGCTCCAGTAGGCCGTCACGAAGCCCACCATGGCCCCCAGGAACATGGTCCCTTCGATGCCCAGGTTCAGGATGCCGGCTCGTTCGGAGAGGGTTTCCCCCAGGGCGGCGAAGAGCAGGGGCGTGGAGACCCGCAGGGTGGCCGCCAGGAGCACGATGATGGTGGTGATGAGCGCCTCGTTCATGACGATTCTGCCATCCTTCCCCAACGAATGCGGTAGCGGCGCAGCAGGAGCATGGCCAGGGTGGTGAGGAGCAGCGCGGCCTGGATCACGTCACCCAGGTAGGTGGGCACGCTCAGAGCCCGGCTGGCCGTCTGGGAACCGGTGGCGATGAGGCCGATGAAGGCCCCGGCCAGGCCCACCCCCAGGGGGTGCAGGCTGCCCAGGGTGGCCACCACGATGCCCGAGTAGCCGTAGCCCGGGGAGATGGCCTCGATCAGGTGGTAGTGGATGCCCGCCACCTCCCCTGCACCGGCCAGGCCGGCGATGGCCCCGCTGATCAAGGCCACCTTGAAGACCACCGCGTCCACGTGCACCCCCATGAAGCGAGCCGCCTCCTTGCCCTGGCCTACCGCCCGCATCTTCAGGCCGAAGCTGGTCCGGGCCGTGATCCACCAGAAGAAGGCCAGGGCGGCCAGGGCCACCAGGAAGCCCAGATGCAGCCGGGAACGGGCCAGGATGCGAGGGAACTGGGCCGTCTCCAGCAGGGTGGGGGACTGGGGCCAGCTGGTCACCGGGTCCCGCCAGGGGCCGTTGAGCAGGGCGCTGACGAAGAAGATCATGACCGAGTTGAGGAGCAGGGTGGTCACCACCTCGTCCACGCCCAGCCGGGTCTTGAGCCAGGCCGGGGGCAGGGCCCAGAGCCCCCCGGCCACGGCCGCTCCCACCAGGATGAGCGGGATGACCGCCACCGCCGGCAGCCCTTTCAGGACCACGCCCAGCCAGGCTGCGGCCACCGCCCCGGCGTAGAGCTGCCCCTCCGCGCCGATGTTCCAGTAGCCGGCGTAGAAGGCGAAAGCCACCCCCGCGCCGGTGAGGAGCAAGGGCGTGGACTTCACCAGCACCTCGATGAGGCTGGTGCGGGAAGAGAGGGGTTTGAGAAAGAAGAAGTAGTAGGTCTCGGCCAGGCCTGCGCCGGAGAGGAGCACCAGCCCAGCCACCAGGATCAGGGTCACCACCACCGCGGCCAAGGGGATGATCACCTTGACCCAGGCCGGGGCCTCCCAGCGTTCAAGTCGTAGCATAGTCCGCCTCCTCCGGGGATGTGGCGATGTGGGGCGCGGCCTCTGAGGCAGAGGCGCCGGCCATCATCAGGCCGATGCGGTGGACGATCTCCCCCCGGGGGGCCTCGTCCGGCCGCACCTGTCCCATGATCCGCCCCTCATAGAGCACGGCCACCCGGTCCGCCAGGGCCAGGATCTCATCCAGATCCTCGGAGATGAGCAGGATGGCCGCGCCCCGCTTCCGCTGGGCCAGGAGCTGCTCGTGGACGTACTGGATGGCCCCCACGTCCAGGCCTCGGGTGGGCTGGGCCGCCAGGATGGCCTTGGGCTGGCGGGAGAGGACCCGGGCCAGGATCAGCTTCTGCATGTTGCCACCGGAAAGGGAGCCGGCTCGGGAGTGGGGCTGGGCCTTGATCTGGTAACGCTGGATGAGTTCCTGGACGTAGGCGATCAGCCGGCGTCGATCCAGTTGGCCCAGGCTGTCGGTGAATTCGTCCAGGCTCTCCAGGGCGATGTTTTCGGCCACGGAGAGGTTGGCCACCACCCCCTTCAGCCGGTCCTCGGGGATGCGGCCCACCCCAGCTCGGGTCATGTGCACCGGGTCGGCCTGGGTCACGTCCTGGCCGTCCACTCGGATCCGGCCCTGGGCCGGAGGGCGCAGGCCGCTCAGGGCCTCCCCGAGCTCGGTCTGTCCGTTGCCCGCCACCCCGGCCAGCCCCAGGATCTCCCCGGCCCGCACCGTCAGATCCACGCCCTGCAGGGCCGGCAGCCCCCGGGAGTCCTCCACGTGCAGCCCCTGGATCTCCCAGATGGGCCGACCCGGCGCGGCGCTCTCCTTGCGCACCAGGGTTCCCTCGTCCACCCCCGCCACGTCTCGCCCCACCATCATGCGGGCCAGGGAGGCCCGGGTGGCCCTGGCCGTCTCCACCTCCCCGGTCACCCGCCCGTGGCGCAGCACGGTGACCCGGTGGGAGATGGCCAGCACTTCCCCCAGCTTGTGGCTGATGAAAACCACGGAGAGCCCCTGCTGGCAGAGGCCCCGCAGGGCCTGGAAGAGGGTTTCGCTCTCCTGGGGGGTGAGGACCGCGGTGGGTTCGTCCAGGATGAGGATGCGGCAGTTGCGGTGCAGGGCCTTGAGGATCTCCACCCGCTGCTGCTCGCCCACGGAAAGCTCCCGCACGGTGGCTGCCGGGTCGATCTGGAAGCCGTAGCGCTCCGCGGTGGCCCGCACCGCCTCCTGCGCGGCCCGAAGATCCAGGCGAACGCCCTGCCCCAGGCCCAGGACGACGTTCTCCGTCACCGAGAGGGTGGGCACCAGGGAGAAGTGCTGGGTGACCATGCCGATGCCGTGGGCGATGGCGTCGGCCGGGGAGTGGAGGTGCACCGTCTCCCCGCGGATGCGGATGACGCCGGCGTCGGGTTGGTAGAGGCCGTAGAGGATCTTCATCAACGTGGTTTTGCCGGCGCCGTTTTCGCCCAGCAGGGCATGCACCTCGCCTCGAGCCACGTGGAAGTCCACGTGGTCGTTGGCCACCACGTCCCCGAAGCGCTTGACGATGCCCTGCATCTCGACGGCCATCTCCGTGGCGCCTTTACCGGTTTCGGCTGTGGGCGCGCCGGGCGTGGTCGGTTCTGTCCCAGAGTTGGTCATGGGGTCATCTGTGGGGTGGGTGGGGAGGGCCAAGCCTCGGCCCTCCCCTGAGTAGGAATGAGATCGGTGGGTCGGGCTACTGGCTGACCGGAGGCTCCTCGTCGATGGGCACCCGGAAGAGGCCGCTCTTGATCTCCTCTTCCCGCTGGCGCACCAGCTCCAGGAGATCCGCGGGCAGTTTCTCCTCGAAGCCGTGGAAGGGGGCCAGGCGGGCGCCGCCCTTGGCCATCATGGAGAAGTCCTTCAGGTCCTGGGCCGTGTAGGCGCCGCTCTCCACCTGCTGGATCACGTACTGGACCGTGGGTTCCATGTCCCAGACCGGGCCGGTGATGACCGTGTCTGGGGCCAGGGAGTTCTGGTCCGACATGTTGCCGAAGGCCAGGAGGCCGTTCTCCGCTGCCGCCTCGATGACCCCGAAGCGCTCCGCGAAGAGGATGTCCGCGCCGGCGTCGATCTGGGCCAGGGCCGCTTCCTTGGCCGCGGCCGGGTCGAACCAGGAGTTGATGAAGGTGACCAGCACCTCCGCGTCCGGGTTGGCCTCCTTCACACCCGCGATGTAGGCGTTGATGATGCGGTTCACCTCGGGGACGGGGTAGCCGCCCACCACGCCCACCTTGCCCGTCTTGGTCAAGGTGCCGGCGATGAGGCCGCAGAGATAGGCCGGCTCGTGGATCCAGTTGTCGAAGACCGACAGATTCGGCTCCGAGGGGCCCAGGCCCGAGCCGAAGACGAAGGCGATCTCCGGGTAGTCCTTGGCCACTCGGCGCACCGCTTCCTCGTTGCCGAAGGCGTCGCCGAAGATGATGGCTGGCTGCTGCTCGCTGGCCACCTCGTTGAGGATGCGCTCCATGTCCCCGGAGTAGCCGATGTTGTCGGTCCACTGGTAGTCGATCTGGCCAGCTTCCTTGGCCTTCTCCAGCGCGGCATGGATGACGCCATCCCAGGGTTCCTCGATAGGGGTGGCGAAGGCGGCAAACACCTTTAGCGGCCCACTCTCCGAACTGATGCCTTCCGTGGCTGGGGCGGCGGCAGGCGGGGCCGGGGCGGCACAGGCGGTCAACAACAGGGCAGCGGCAAGCAGACAGAGTGCGACGGCACGGATCTTGGTCATGTGGGCCTCCTGGTGTGGATGGTCGGTTGGGAACCGGGCTGAGACAGATGTTTCGGAGGGGAAACCGGGCGGGGGAAGGCTTCGGTAGTGCTATTATAGGCAGACCTCCTGTTGTGTCAACCAACGAAAAAACGAACAGCGAAAACGAACAGCGAAAATGAACAGCGAAAACGAACAAGGAGCAACAAAAAGAACGAAAACACCCCAGGAACCCATTGCAGCGATGGTCACCGGTTTGTTCCTGGCCTTGGACCGGGGCGAGCCGGGCATCGGGGGAGGCGCTGACCACCCGAGACGATCAGCGCGTCGACGAACACAAACCGCCCCGACCGGATGGAAGTCGGGGCGGTTTTCTCACGGGATCCGTTCAGGGAAGGCGAGCGGGAAGTGCTACGGGCGTTTTGGCACGTGGGCCGGCAGCTGGAGGATGACATCCAGGCTTGTCTTCCCAGCCTCCTGACCGTTCTGGGCTGTGGATCGCTCCTCGGGGATGGCCGCTTCGGGGGCGTCTGCGACCGGGGCCGTCTCTGCGCTGGTCTGGAAACGATCCACGTTCCGCAGCAAGCTCTGGGCCATGGCGGCCAGGTAGCTGGAAGTGGCGGCGAGCTCCTGGGTCTGGGCGTAGAGCTCCTCGGCCGCGG